>JBBQYG010000145.1:0-10640 GCA_038208905.1 Candidatus Sumerlaeia bacterium
CTCGACCAGGACGCCGTCGGCGGACGCCAAGCATTCCTTGCAGCGTGGCAACGCATGGTCAGCGGAGAAGCCCAGATCATCCTCGGCACCCAAATGATCGCGAAGGGTCTCCACCTCGAGCGCGTGACACTCGTGGGCGTCATCCTCGCGGAGGTCGGCCTCTTCATCCCCGATTTCCGCGCCGAAGAGCGCACGTTCTGCCTCCTTACCCAGGTCGCCGGGCGCTCCGGTCGTGTGAGTATGGGCGAGGTGATTCTCCAGACTTACATGCCCCAGCAGCCGGCGATCGTCTTCGCCGCAGCGCACAACTACGAGGGCTTCGTGGAGGCAGAGATGCAGCGCCGCCACAAGTCGCGCTTTCCCCCGGTCGAGCGCCTCATCGCGCTCACACTCGCGGGGGAGGATTTTGATCGGACGGTTTCCCAGGCCAGGAATCTGACCGGAATTCTGCGGCGCATCGCGCAGAAAAGCGACTGGCGGTCCTGCCGCGTGCTGGGTCCACTTCCCGCGCCCATCGAGCGTCTGGCCGGGCGCTATCGACAGCGGATCCTCCTGCGCGGCCCCGTCGCATCCACCAATGCGGGGCTTCTCCGCGCGGCGCTCGCCGATTCCCAGTGGAAGGCTTCGGCATCCGTCGCACTCTCGATCGATGTGGATCCGATTGATCTACTCTAGGGCGCCGAGCGTGGGCCATTCCTCGACGTTGGCGGAAGCGGGCACCACCGTGATCAAGCCAAGCTTCGTTTCTGAATCCTCGTTGCTCCCGTTGACCGCTACCAACTCCACGTCGAAGACCCCGGGCGACGTATAGATGTATATCGGATTTCGATCCGTCGAATCCACCACGCCGTCCCGGTCAAAGTCCCACCTCCATGCCGATGCCGCCGCCGTGGAGGAGTTCGCAAACGTGACGGCTTCGCCCACGGATGCCGTGGAATGGGAGACGCTGAATGCCGCCGTAACAGGAAGGTCAGAGAAAATGACGGTGATGCGGGGCACAACTTGGCTGAGCGTCCGCAAGGCGGGTGTGCTCCCGCTCCAGTCGCCAACCGGCGTCCCCGAAGAGAGCGCCCGCCCCGCTCGTGTCCGGTCAACACCGGAGGCGAAACCCTCCAGCAGAAGGCTGGAACCCGTCGAGTCGGCCTCGAAGAGAAACGATATCCGAAGTGGCAGCGTCCCCGAATACACAAAGGGCGTATCCGCTGAGACCACCAAGGGACTGCCACCCACCACTGGCGCGAGGCCTCCCGTGTGCAGCGTCGTCCATCCTGCCGCGTCGAGGTTGTTGGAGGCAAAGGTCGAACCGGATGCCTCCTTCAGGCGGGCAGTAATGGTCCCACTCGCTGCGCCCGCTCCGACGGTGGGATGAATGGCCAGTCCTTCAAGAGAACCAGCGCGCCCCAGCTCCTCGGGATACAGGATGATCTCCGTGTTGACCAGCAAGGCCCCCCGATGCAGCGGGTACTCCGTTGTCGCGGTGCTCAGCCCGCCGACCTCGACCGCGCTGCCGCGTCGAATCTCCACGGCGTTCGCCTTTGCGCCCGGCTGCCCTCCGCTATATGTATAGACAATATGATGCAGGGCGGCGGAAAGCGCCGCCGTGTTGGCCGCGGCCTCGATCTGCGCCGCCGACTGGCTGACGATCTGGAGCGGAGTGTCCGCCGCGCCGGGCCTCCGCAGCGCGAGGCCCTCGATGCCGGCCAGGTCGCTTCCGGTGATGGTCCAGCGCGTCATGCTCGCCGCATCCGCCACACTTGGGGAAACGCCGCCGATCGTGGGCGCCGCCACCGCGTGGACCGCGAGGAAAGCGAGTGCTATGGCGAGCAGGCGCGTCATTTCGTCAGGCTGGCTTTCCCGGGACGCGGATAGCCACCCGCAGCCCTCCAAGATTCGAGTCGATCGTCGCCTCCGCGGAGCCGCTATTCTCCTCGGCGAACTTTGCCACCATGGCGAGGCCAAGGCCCGTCCCCACGGAGCCCTTGGTCGAATAGAACTGGTCGAAGATCGTCGCCAGATTTTCTTCCGGCACCCCCGGCCCGTTGTCTGAAACGGCGAACTCCAGCTCATTTCCAAGGTCGGTGATTTCCAGCCGAACGAGACCATCCTGGGCGACGGCGTCCCGCGCGTTGGAGATTAGGTTCATGAGCGCGCGGTGCAGCCGATACCGATCCAATAGATACCTCCCCTCCACGTCGCAGAGCACCTCGAATGCGTGGCGCTTCTGCTGCGCCGCGGCTTCTGCCTCGCCTGCGATGTCACCCAGGAGATCCTCCAGCAAGACCTCCTCCGGCTCCGGTGCCCGTTTCTTGGACAAGTCGAGTAGGTCGAGCACCAGGTTTTCCAGTCGGCGCACGCCATTGCCAATCAGTCGGGAACTGGTCGCAATCTGGCCGAAGTCCTGTTTCTCCAACCCCTTCTCCAGGATCATCGTAGATCCCTTGAAAACCGTCAGCAGATTCTTGATGCAATGCGAGAGCGTGGAGAGCGTGGAACCGATCGCGGCAAGGCGTTCCGCCTCCACGTTCTTCTTCACAAGGCGCTGATTGGAAATCGCCATCGCCAACAGGCTCGCGAAAACCTCTGTCGTTGCCAGATCGGCAGGAGACAGTTCGCGGCGCCGGTTCGCCGACGCGAAGTTCACCGTTCCCAATACCTCGCCCTGCGACACAATCGGGGCACAAATCGAAGTTTCGACCTTGCCAGTCAGCGATCGGCTTCCCGGCTGGTCACCGATCATCAAGCGCGACCGACCGTGCTGGATCACCCAGTCCGTGATGCTGCCGGGCTTCACATCCAGGAGCTTATTGTCTAATGCGTCCGAAGCGCTGCCCACCGACGCCGCCAGCCGGAGTTGGTTCCCCTCCGCAAGGAGGATCGACCCGCGATCCACGCCCATCTGGGAGATGAACACGCGCAGCAACTTCCTGAACTGGATCAGGTCCTCCGTCACCAGATCGATCTCGCCCGCCGCGCGCACCAGCGTCTGCAGCCATCGCGTTGGATCGGGGAAATAGTAGTCGCGCTTTACTCCGCGCCCCTCCAACTCGTGGATGAGTTGCTCCGGCGTCGCGCCAGCCGGCAGCAACCCATCGGCCCCCGCCCGCATCAGGCTCAGGATGCGCTCGAGCTGAAAATGCCGCAGCATCACCACCACGCGCGTTGGGCGGAAAGCCACCGTCACAAGCTGCGTGCATTGCAGGAGGTCCTCGAACTCCGCTCCTTCGTCCAAGTCCAGCGCAACCACTGCCCATGCGGCGCCGGGCTCGCGCTTCTCCTGCCAGGAGGGCGAACGCCATTCCGATCCGGGCACATGGACCAGTCGATGGGTACCCGCGCGGACGAGTCCGTCAAGCTGCGCCCCAAACTCGGCGCTCCCGCCGATTACCAGCAGCTGTACACTGTCAGAGACGAGACTGAGACCAGGCAGGTCCAATGTATGGCTCCGTTCATCCTCGGAAGGTTTTACGATCCTCTGGGGCATTGCCCCGCGAGTCAATGCCCTATGCCAATTTGGCTCCTCATTGGGTGAGGGGCGTCGGCGAATCCCACTAGCGGTCGCGGCCTACAGCGCCAAGGTTTCGCCGCCTTCGGATTCAAATCCGCTGAAATCAAATCCTTGCAATCTCCTACCCCCCAGAAGGCCATTGCGGCATGACTTCTGCCCAAGTGGGAATGCATCTCAGTCGTCCATCCCAAGCCTCACCAACCCAGCCGAAGGAGTTCCTCCCATGAAGGTTCGCGTCGTTCGGAGTCTCGCCGCCGCTGTCCTCGCCATTTCTGTGCTTTCCGCCCCCGCCTACGTATCCGCCCAGGACGAGGCCAAGCCGGCAACCTTCGACGTCACAAAGTTCATCGGCGCCGACGGAAAGCTGACCCAGGGCGATGTCCCCCTCGGCACGATTTCCTTCGTCGGTACAGCCCCTGGCAAGAAACACGATGGCGGCTTCGCCAAGTGGCGATTCACCAAGGTGGACATACCCGGCGGCGACCTCGCCAAGGGGATCATCGAGCTGGAGATAGACATCGCCTCCGTCCATAGCGACGCGGGAAAATTGACGAACCACCTCCAGCAGCCCGATTACTTCTCCGCGGCCGAATTCCCCAAGGCCAAATTGGCCATCAAGAATGCCAAGCCGGGGGAAAAGGATTCCAGCGGCGCCCAACTCTACGAAGCCGACGGCGAGCTGACGATCCGCGGCGTCGCGGCCCCCCTCACGGTTACCTTCTCTGTCGTCGAAGAAAAGCCCCTCAAGGTAAAGGGCACCGCCACCGTCAATCGCGACAGCTTCGGCGTCGGCCCCAAGTCCAACCCCGAAGCCCCCCGCACCCCGAATGCAGATGTCGCCATCGTCTTCGAGACCTTTGTCCCTGAGAAGATCGAGGCTCCCAAAGCCGTTGCGGAAATCGAGAAGAAGGTGGACGATGCCGCCGCAAAGGTTGGGGCCGCCTTGGACGCCGCCCTCCCCACCCCGCGCAAGTCGCACTAGGCAAGCGTAAAGGGGCTTTGCCATCGGCGCTCGCGATAGCCGCACGATTCCCAACTGGGGTGTAACTGATTACTCAATTTCCTCCGGATTTGGCGTCGAAGAACCAGATGAACCCCGGAAAGTCCCATTTTTCCTCGCTTTCGGCAAGGCACGGCAGTTGCCAATCACCTCCCCAGAGAAGAGGCCCGAAGCACTCGACCCACCGACCCCACTGGTCCTTCTCCAGCACAACCCAACCCGTTGTTCCTTGCGCCGGAGGGCCCTCCCTCTGGCGCAAGCCTTTGCAGCCGAAATCAGGCTTACCCCGAATTCCCACGCATCCCCGCGACACGCCGACTCCCATCGCGCCCTGTGTTTGATTGGTCGCCAGAACAGGCATAGGGGGGGCTCCCTGCTTTTTGTGAGGAGAGTTGACAGGCCGCATTTCACCCGGTACCTTCTTCCCACGATACCGCGTCGAGGCTTGCCATGAAGCCCAGCACCCCCTTCTCGGCGGCACAGAGAGTCAGCAGTCAGAGGGCGATTGTCTCGCTCGCACACGACGATGCGACACCCGCCGGGGATTACCACGCGGCCGTCACAAGGATATCGCCGTCAGGTATCCGGATTGCACTGGAGGTAGCACCCAAGACGGACATGCGCACGCTCTATCGCTGCAATCCGCGGGTGGACCTCTTGCTAGACCTGCCCCGCCCGCTCAAGCCGGTGCAAACGCAAGGGCGTATATCCGGAGTGGCGATCAATCACGGCGTGGACGAGCCGCCGATGGTGATCGACTTGGAATTCCTCGAGTTGACGGCGGAAGAAGAAAAGGCGCTGCGGGATTCCAACCCAGCGCTGGTCGTTTAGGGAGGACTAAAGTTTGGGGGCTCGCCTCTGTGGCGGGATCTGGTCTCGAAGCAGTCATGGGTGTGTGGGTCCCATGCCTGCTCCGAAACCGCAAAAGGGTCCGGCGAGCCCCCAAAAAACTTCTAACTGCCGATTAGGCCGTTGCGCCCAATTCGGAGGTGCAGTTCGGGCAGCGAGAGGCCCTGATCGGAATCGCCGTATAGCACTTCGGGCAGTCCTTCGTTGTGGGGTCGGGCACAGCGGCAGCGGCTGCCGCCTTTGCGTCGTCCTTGGCCTTCAGCTTATTGATGAACTTGATCATCAGGAAAATCGCAAAGGCCAGGATCAGGAAGTCCAGCACCTGGTTGGTGAAGATGCCATAGTTGATCGTCGGCGCCCCGGCCTCCTTCGCCGCCGCCAGCGAGGCGTGACCCGCCCCCGAGAGATCCAGATACAGCTCAGAGAAATCCACCCGGCCGAGCAACAGACCGATCGGCGGCATGAGCACATCGCTCACCAGCGAACTGGTGATCTTCCCAAACGAGGCGCCGATGATCACGCCCACCGCGAGGTCGATCACGTTGCCCCGCATCGCAAACGCCTTGAATTCCTGAACGAAGCCCATCATTTTGATCCTTTTCGGTTGGTGGCCGGGGGAGCCCCGACTACTTGCACTGACCCGGTAGAAGCCCATCAAACCCGTCCGACCGTCAACAGATATGACCCCCCCAACTGGGATAGGCGAACTGGTTACAATTCCAATTCCATCCACCGCGGCCGCCCATAGTCGCTCGGGATCACCGCCGTGCCGATCGGCGACATGCCGACCCGATCCACCACTCCGTTCAGGCCAACGTGGGTGTGGCCGCTGACCACATAGCGCACCTTCGCGTGCCGCCTGATTTCCTCCCCCAGCGTCAGGTGCCCGAAGTATGGGTTCCCCATGGACCACTGCGCGTCTTCGGGATGGCGGTCCATCTGCGACTCGAACGCAGGAACGTGGGTCGCCACCAGAACCCGGTCCACGGCGGGGTTGGCCTCCAGCGCGGCCAAATGGGCCACAAGGCGCTCCCTGCAACGAGCTGCGAATTCAAGATCGTTGTACTCCCAATCCACGCGTACCGCATCCATGGCGAATCGCGGCTTGGTCTTGGCGATGTCATCGTCGGACTGGCCGTAGGATGGCTCCCTCGCGCTATAGTCATACCACGCGATGTTGCCGCAGACCCCCACGCCACCCGGTAGCACCAACGGCGCCTCGTCGAGCCAATGGAACCCCATCGACCGCGTGATTGCCGGCAGGATCTCTCCATACAGCCCGATGCTCGTCTCCCCAAGGCTCGTCCACACGTCGTGATTCCCCGGCAGCACCGCCACCGGGCAGGAGAGCTGGAGGAACGGCACGAGGCACTGCTCGAAAAGGCGCGACGGATTCCCGAGATCACCGGCAAGCACCACCAGATCCGGATCCTCGCGATCCATCCCGGCGACGAGCCGGCGAATCGGCTCGATTCCTGTGATTTCAACATGCAGATCGGACGCGATCAGAACGCGCAACGGTCGAAACTCCGCGCATGGGGATGGACGCGTCTTGTGTGGCGCGCGAGTCAGTGCGGCCAGCAATCAATAGGATTCCCCCCTCCTTCGCAAGGGGGGAATCAGCCATCACGGCGCGGCGGGGGGAATCAGCCTCACCGCTCCGTCGCGGCGGGGGTCGGCGGCGGCTCCCATTGCTGGCGTGCCGTCCGAAGCGGGCTCGATCCAGCAACCCTGCGCACCGCCGAAGTACGCGTCCATCTCGCCCAATTCCTGAGTCTTCCATTCGGCTCCGGGTGCCAGCAGGGCCAGCGCCTCTTCGATTTGCTCGGCGCTGTATCGCTTCTCGTAGGAGATCTTGCCGGCCTTCGTGTCCACATGGATGCGGCGACCGTTGATGGCGTCCTGAAGGCTCTCGCCAAAATCGATCTTCCTCACCATGATCTGGGCCATTGTTCCCGGGATGCGCGTCCCACCTGGCGAACCGACCGACGCGATCAGCTCGCCATCCTTCATCACCAGCAGCGGCGTCATGTTGGAACGCGGAATCTTTCCTGCGGCGGGAAAATTGACGGAGTCCGACTCGAAATCGAAGTCGATCATTTCATTGTTTAGCAGGATTCCCAGCGACCCCACCATCACCCCCGCGCCAAAGAATCCGTTGATCGTGCTCGTCAGCGCCACCGCGTTCCCTTGGGCGTCGATGACCGAGAAGTGCGAGGTGTTCCCCGACTTCTCGTCCTTCGCGGCGGCGGGGGGGGCGGGGTTTGGTGGTGGTAGGGTGGTCCTTGCGCGCGCCGCATCGATCCACTCCCGGCTCGTCAGCTCTGCCATCGGGATCGTTGTGGTCGCCGGATCCGCCAAGTGCTTGCGCGCCGCTTCCTGCGCTGCTGCTGCCGCGCCGATATACAGTGCGAGGTGCTCCTTGGAATCCAAGCCGTATGACTTCAGGTCATAGGCCTCCAGGCACGCGAGAATCTGCAGCAACTGAAGCCCGCCGGAACTCGGCGGCGCGGCCGTCACGATGTCGTACCCGCGATAGGTGCCCATCAGCGCCTCGCGCCAGCGCGGCTTGAAGTTTGCCAGATCCTCCACGGCAAGCACACCCCCCGCCGCCTGAACCGCGTCGGCGATGGCCTTGGCACCCACGCCCGAATAGATTGCCGAGTCGCCCTCCGCAGCCAGCCGCCGAAGCGTGGCGCCCAACGCGGGCTGCTTGAGAATGGTCCCGGGTTCCAATGGAAACATCCCATCGGTGAGATAGGTGGCGCTGGCGGCCTCGCTTCCCATGAGCATGTCCATCTTCTCTTCCGCCTGGCGACTGAATAGCTCCGACACGGCAAAGCCCTCCTCCGCGTGGCGTATCGCCGGAGCCAGCAGCCGATCCAGCGGCATGGTGCCGAACTTGGCGTGGGCCTCCAGCAGTCCGCGCGCTGAGCCCGGCGTCCCGACGGAAAGGCCACCGCTCCGCATCGTGGAACTTGCCGGCTTGCCGTCCTTGGTGAAGTGCTGCTCCGTGAGCGCGGCGGGAGCCGTCTCGCGGTAGTCCAGGAAGTAGGTCTTCCCAGTTGCCGCCTCGCGATAGATCAGGAAGCCGCCGCCGCCAATACCGCTTGCCTGGGGCTCGACGACGTTCAGCGCAAAAGCAACCGCGATGGCGGCGTCGAGCGCGTTGCCGCCCTCGCGGAGCACGCCTTCGCCTGCCTCCGCGGCAAGCGGATGGGCGGCGGCGACGGCGGCGCCACGCGATGGCTTCAACTCTGCGAGGGCGTGAATGGGCATCAGAATCGACAGCAGCAGTGGGATGGCTAGAAGGCGCATGGCAGGTTGTCTCTCTGTGGGTTGACATGGCGCGGGCCACGTGGGGCACGGCAAAGCAGGGCGATGCAGGGCAGGGCGATGCCCACGATCAGGGCGATGGTTCTCCGCGGGGCGGACAATGAAACAGCGGAAGGAATCCGATCAGACAACGAGTTCAATTGCCACCCATTCTGCGTCAGCAACCCGCGCAGATCGAGTACATTCAGCACGGGGACACCTCTCGCCAGCGATGCGGCCACAAGGCTCGCGGGTTTTTCCGGGGCGGCAATATCGCCGGGAAGAATCAGCCCCCGCGGAGTCGCAAGCGCCTCGCGTCCCGTGCCGAAGTTCGTGACGTGACCGCCTATATTGATATACAGAGCCACAGGTTCCCCGCCATCGAGGAGCAGCTCCTCGCGCAGGCGCAGGCTCTCCGCGCGGCTCTCCGGCAACGCGACGCGCGGCGCGCCAGTCTCCTTCGAGATGGCGTCGAGGCGTGCCATCAGGAACGCACGGTCGGCCCCCTCGAACCCCAGCGCGCGGTCGTCGTCGCCGCCGGGAGTGATCGCCACGATGGCCGGGGAGAAGTTGGCCTCCCGCACCAGAACCTTCTCCATCTCCCACAAGTCGAACTCCGGAATCGTGGCGCCGTGATTGGATGCGGCCAACGACCCCACGGCGCGCACGCGCAGGCCCATCGATTCCGCCGCGACACGGGCAGCGAGCAGTAGCCCGGGAAACGACCCCGAACTCCCGATGCCGACGATATCGCCCGGCTTAAGACCGACCTCTGCAAACCATCGCCGAAACTGCACGACCCACACGGGATGGGCGGAAAGCTGCTTGGCGTCGAGGATTCCCTGTGTGGAGACGAGCGGACTCCACTCGATTCCCACGATGCCCGTATTGAGCGGATCGACCATCGCCAACTCGCGGCGCGTCTCATCGCCGATTCGCGCGTCGCGGGCGCGATGAAGCGTGGCGCGCGCGGCCAGAAATCTGTCCACCGCCACGCGGTCCGCCGGGGCCAGCGACTCACCCGTGCCTACGCCGATCGACACCATCGCCCACGCCATTGCCAGCGCGGAGATGCCGAGGACCGAAAGCGCGACGAGCCGATTCACCATCCCATCACCCCCGCCGCGATCAGCCGCGTGCTTCCCGCCGCCAGCGCCAGCGTCGCCAAAGTTGGCAACACGCCCTGCCGCGCGCAGGTGTCGGCCAGAACGCCCGGCACTACATAGCCGATCACAAGAAGACCATAGGGCAGGACGCCGAACTGGGGGAGAAAGCCCAGCAGCCCCGCCTTCAACAGCAGTCCCGTCAGCACTAGAAAACCAAATCGCCTGCGGCCATAGAGAAGCATCCGCGGCTCAAGCAACCGATATACGCCCAGCGCCAGCAGCGCCACCGCCAGCGTGGCCACCACTTCCGATGGCTCGTGCAGCGCCAGCGCCACGAACCCCGGCACCACCACGCCACCCGGGGAGTAGCCCGTGATCTCCTCCACCAGAAGCGATACCACGATACCGATGGCAAAGATCGTCACCATGAGGAGACCTCCGCGCGCCGGCGCAGATCATCCCTCAGCATCGCGCCGTATCCGCCAGTATTCCCAACTAGGAAAGCGGTCCGTGGGGGGCCGTCGCCCGATGGCTCCCATCGCGGCGTATAGACAACGCCAGTCCGCCGGCGCCACCAGGAGGGCGGCGCCTCGCCGACGATGCGTAGCTCCGCTCCTGAAAGCAGGTGCCTAAAGGACTCAAGGCGCTCGCTCCGATCACGGCGATGGTTATAGACGTATAGACAGTCACCACGAGATTGCCCCGCGATTTGCTCCACGAGTGCAGCCGTCGATTCGCAATCGTTGGCTGAAAGAAGGTCATAGGCTACCATCCCGCCCACGCGATAGACGGCGATGCGCTGAAGATCGCGCGCCCTTGCCGCTATCGCTTTGGCGATCGCGTCGGAGTGCAGCCCGCAATGCCT
>JBBQYG010000146.1:0-10459 GCA_038208905.1 Candidatus Sumerlaeia bacterium
GGTGCCAGCCGAAAAACTAAGCGGGAGGTCGCAAGGCAACGATGTCTGAATCTGCTAGCGAGAGGCGCAAGTCGCGCCGGTTGTCCATCACTGCGGATGTCATCGTTTCGATGATGATCCCCGAGGAGACGTTCACGCCCAATTCGGTGCGGGGATATGGGCTGGAGATTTCCCAGCTCGGAATGAGCGTAAAGACCTATCAACTCTCGCAGGAGGAATACACGGCCCTGATGAAGGGCGTGCGCTATGCGAGAATCCTGCTGTTCCTGCCCTATTACGAGGACCCCCTGGACTGTAAGGCTGCCCTTATGTGGTCGGACTACCATGCCTATCCCGGCAACGACAAGCCACACTGCCTCCTCGGATTCCGCTTCAACAACATGGCCCCCGGGGATGTGGCCAAGCTGGAGGACGCCTACAACCGCCTCTCGCGCGACTCGGTCTCCGACGTGCCGCGCAACGCGGTGCGGCTCGAAGATTAGGGCATTGTTATTTTTTCCGCAGCGAGCCTTCGGACGTCCGCTGAGTCAATTCAGTACATCCGGTCAATTCGGTCCATTGGCTGCCGGGAATTCAAGAACGCCTCGGCAATCGACAAAAAAACCGGCGGGCTCCCTGGAGCCCGCCGGTTTTTGTCCTGGGTGGCTTGGCGATGCGGCTACGGAATGCGCTCGAAGCGAACGCCGTCGGCCATGACGACGCCGGTGCCGGAGCCCGCGGCGCGGACGATGACGCTGCCCGAGGTGTCGAACGTATAGACGCCAAGGTTGAACCACTGGCCGCCGTTGATCTGCTGGTTGACCGTCAGGCTTCCAGATCCACCCGAGCGATTGATGACGTGGACGGCGCTGGCGGAACGGTTGGCGCCGGCGAGATAGTATACGAGCACGCGATAGGTGCCGGGCGTCAGGCCGTTGAATGTGTAGGTGGCGTCGGTGCTTGCGGCGCCCGCCGTGGCGAAGCGGTAGTTACTACCCCATCCGCCCGCGATCGTGCCGGTGCTCCAAGTGCCGGCAAACGTAGCGTCCGTGTTATCCAGCGTAATCAGGGGGATCGGCGTCGGAGAAGGCGACGGCGACGGCGTCGGCGTGGGAGTGGGCGTCGGGGAGGGCGTGGGAGACGGAGACGGGCTTGGCGAGGGAGACGGCGATGGCGACGGCGACGGGCTTGGGCTCGGCGTCGGAGTCGATCCGACAATGCGGCTATTCACGCCCAGGCGGGCCTCGCCCGCGTTGAAGTTCGTGCCGATGTACGGATACATCAGGTCGCCGGGACACACGGTGGCGCCCACGTCGCGATGGCCCGCGATTACGCCTTCAGTCTGGCCGTTGTAGGTGCTGGAGCCAAGACCCGTGAAGGGGTTGGGCATACGCCAGGCGATCAGGTTGTAGAGCGAGTTGCGCTGCGCGGTTGTCGGCTGGTGGTTGTAGGGGGTGTGCATGTACCCCATCACGTTGAAGCCGAAGCTGTTGGTGTTCACGCCATCGTGGGCGCCGCGCGGTCGTGTCGTCATGGAGCCAGCGCGCCCCTCGAAGTTATTGCCCAGCTTGTCGGTCAGGAAGTGGTATCCAATGTCCGACCATCCGTTCACATCCATGTGGTAGTTCTGGATTGAGCGAACGAGCGCGGCGGAGGTGCTCTGGGAGGTGGTGTTGAAGTCGTTGGGGCCGGCGGTGTGGTGGATGACGGCGCGATTCAGCGATGTCATCTGGGTGGCGGTGCTCTTGGGCGCGCGGGCGCTCCAGCAGGAGCGGACACAGATCGTTGGCTGGGTCGCGTTGCCCGCCGCGCTCGCGTCCGTCCAAAGCAGGGGTGCGATACAAAGAGAACCAAGAATGGAAAGCAGTAACTTCAACCGCATAACGACCTCCTGGAGAGCCTCATGGGGCTCTCGGCTGGGATTCTGACTCCACCGGAGCCAGTTGCGACGCCAACTTTTCCAGCGACTCCACCTTCCCACCCACTCCTTCGCCAAGGGTGCTATCCTGATAGAAAAAGCGCACCGCCTCCAGAACAGGGGACGCGGCGTTCTCCGAAGTAAGCACGAAGCGATAGCGGAAGGCGGCCCACCGCTCGTCGCCATAATTGAAAAGCCCCCCGGGCTGAAATCCGTGAAAGGGATTCGGGGAGCCGTCGGGATAGGTCGGCGAAATCTCGCCGTGGGCCTCGTCGTCCGCGATGATCTGGGTCCACGGGCCCCAGGTCTTGCCATCGGGCGAGAGCGCAAACTCCGCATCCACGCGCGTGCCGTCGGCGAGCCGCTGGCGCCAGAGCGGCGCGAAGGAGTTGCCGGGGAACTCGGTGTATTCGTTGGGGGAGGTTGCGGTTCCCTTGCGCGTGCCTGTGGCACCCGGCGCGGGGGGCGGGAGCTCGATGCCGTTGGCGGTCAGCACCAGGCCATCCAGCTTGAAACCCTCCGGCAGTTTCTCGACGCCCTTGAACTCGCGAACATAGGTCGTGCGGGGCTGGTCCTCGGGATTGAAGGGCGTGACGACCGGAGCAGGTGTCGGCTCCTCGACCGCGACCACGGGCGCGGGCGCGGGCGCCGCTGGCGGTGGAGTCCGTGGAGCTTCTTTCGGGAACAATCCCGGACCAAACATAACAAGGCCCAAAACGGCCAAACCAGCAATGCTGCCCATCGCGACTGCGCGTGAGTTCATGCTTACCCCGTCAGGAATCGGGAAGCCAACACCCGAGGCCGTCGATTAGGAACTACTGCATCATTGGCGAAGTGATGACTGCGAAATGGCATCGAGTCAATGCGCTTCGATGCTCCCATGAAAAATCAGGGAATTCCCCCGGCTATGCGGAGGTGAAGATGGGCGGCATCGGGCAATCGAGGGAGATGGCGATGCTGCGGAGCAGTTCCGCCTCCGCCAGCGTCAGCGTATCGTCCGCGGCGATGGCCGTGGCACAGGCGCTGAGGACGCGCTGCTTGATCTGGGGCGAGGCCTGGGAAAGGCGCTTGAACGAGGCCAGAACGGCGTCGAGGGCACAGTCCCACGGCGCAACCATCACCATCGCGTTGCCATCGCGGCCAATGGCGGCGGTGCCGACGCGGAAGACGGTCTCGGGATCGACCTTTCCCTCGTCTCCGCGATGGGCGATGGCGCTAAGAAGCACGGCGATGTCGCCCAGCAGCGGAGCGATCGCATAGTATTGTGGACCTCGGCGGAGCGCGGCGCGCTGGGCGGTATCCAACGAGCGCACGACAAACTGAAGGATGACGTACTCGGCGAGCGTCGTCTTCTCGTCGGCCAGAACCAGCCTGTGAACATTGGCGCAGAATGCCTCGGCCTCGGCGGGATACATCTGCCGGAGCGCTGGGAGCGACAGCTCCAGCAGCGCCAACCGCGCACGCGGATCGGCCTGGCCCAACTCCACGAGCGCATTCTGCACCTCGAAGCGGAGCTCCGCCGGAACGATATCGCGATGCGCTTCGGAACCGGCCTCGCGCCCGGCGTCGTCCTCCGCAAGCAGCAGGGCATAGATGATCCCCTGGGCTCCGCCCACGCGGCGGGTGGCCTGGCGAAGGTTCTCGGGAAGGCTGTCAAGAAGCCGCCGCGCGAAGTCGATCTTGTCGGGCGTGGGACTGCCGATGCTCGCCAGGATCGCGGCGGCCTGGACCATTTGGGGGGAAGGGGTGTTGATTGGTGGGAATGGCAGTGGGGCGGCGACAGGCGCTTCCTTGCGGCTCACATAACCCTTCCCAACAGGGCGCTGGGGCATGGCGACGGGAGGCACCTCGGGATAGGTGCCGTCGAACGCGGGATCGATTAGCTTGATTCGCTTTCCCAGCGGTGGATGTGTGGAGAACAGCTCATCCAGAAAAGCGATCGACTTCACGGAACCAAAGAACATGTGGCTGGCCTCCTCCGCGGCGGCCCCTTGAACCACTGAGCCGCCGCTCAGGCCACCGATCTTCCTGAGTGCGCCGGCCAGTCCATCGGGATTGCGCGTGAACTGAACGGCCGCCGCGTCGGCCAGGTACTCCCTCTGGCGGGACACGGCGGACTTGATCAGGCGCGCGAAGAAAACCCCAATCGATCCGATTACGAAGATGACGACCCCCAGGGCCAGAAGGGGCGCCACGGCCCTGACGTCCCTGTTGCCGTCCCGGCCACCGGTTGACGCGGCGATCCGGACCATTCCGGCCCCCAGCATCCCCACGCCAACAAGGCCGTGGAGCAGTCCGATCAGCCGTACATTCAGCCGCATGTCGCCATTTAGGATGTGGCTGAACTCATGGGCGATGACGCCCTGAAGCTCGTCGCGGGTAAGGCGCGCGATCGCCCCCCTCGTCACCCCGATGGCGGCGTCCTGCGGAGTGAAGCCCGCGGCAAAGGCGTTGATGCTTCCCTCCTGGTTTAGCACGAACAACTCGGGCTTGGGACAGCCCGATGCGATCGACATTTCGTCCACGATATTGTGGAGCTTGCGCTCGTCGCTGTCCAAGGTATCGGCCGAGACGTGGGTGCCGCCCAGCGACGCGGCGACTATTGAGCCACCCTGGCGGAGTTCGATCATCTTGGCGATGGTGCCGCCGAGGATGATGATACAGGTGCCTCCCGCGACCACGGCGAGCACCTCGAACCGCATCAGCAATTCCACATAGCTGCGGTCCCCCGTCATGCCCCCCAGAAAAAAGTAGATCGCTGCGCATACCCCAAAATGCACCGACACGACGATGAGGACCACCGCCACAATGAACATGACAACGAGCAGACTCGTCGAGCGCGACGCGCGGGCTTGTTGTCCGAAAAAGTCCATCGTTGTCATGCGGCGTTCCTCCGGGGGCGTCGGCGTCTCGGGAGAGAATACAATCGAGGGTCGAAGTTATTCCAACGGGGCGCTACCGCCAAGTTACTCCTGCGAAGCCGCCGCGGACCAGCGCCCCGCGCCAAACCCCACCACCGCCACGATGGCCGCGAGTATCATGGGCGAGTAAATGCTGTCGAACCCCACGGTCTCCAGCACCAGATTGTGCAGAAACCAGAGGACCAGCGCGAACGGGCCGAATGCTCCCGCCAGAATGATGGGCCTCCTGGGGGAAGGAGCGCGGAATCTCCGCAGCGCCACCCACGCCGCGACGGGAGTCAGCACGGCGGCGGCGGTCAGCGCGCCAAGGACGAACGATGGATGGAGGAGGAGATCGAGCATCAGGGGAGTTTCCTGTTTTCCGACGCGCTCAGGCGCACCTTCTCCTGCACGATCTCCCGATTGTCCTGAACCCGGATTGCGCGCCTCGTCCACGCCGTCAGCCGCGACAGCGCGATTCGGACGATGATCGCCACGATGAACGCCACGGCGGAGGGAATCAGCAGGTGGCGAAGTGGCGAGGCCGTGCTTCCCCAGATCGAATAGCTCCACGCCGCCAGCAGCAGCCATCCCAGCAACGTCAGGAACCGCGCCACCGCCATGACCATTCCGATATACATGGAGTTCTTGTGTACCGCGCGGCGCACGCGGCTGGGGAGGCACTCCACGGGATGGAGGGTAGCGCTGGCCATCACTCCACATAGCTCCTTGGAACCCGCTGCGTCACCAGGCAGGTGATCTCGTAGCCGATGGTTCCCGCCAGGCGCGCGGCTTCCTCCGCGCGGATCGACCCAGCTCCCTGCGCGCCATACAGCACCACCTCGTCGCCGATCCCCGCCTCGGGCACCGTGCTCAAGTCGATCATGAACTGGTCCATGCACACGCGGCCTCGGACCGGCACGCGGCGCCCGCGCACGAGCACCTCGGCGCGATTCGAGAACTGGCGCAGATAGCCGTCGCCATATCCCGCCGGAACGATGCCGATCAACGTGGGCTGCTGTGCCGTCCACGTGCGGCCATAGGAGATCGTGTCGCCCGGTTCCGCCATGCGGAGCGAGGCGATGGCGCTGCGGAGCGAGAGGACCGGGCGGAGCTCCGGGCATAGTTCCGGCATGTCGCTGGGCTCGATGCCATAAATCATGATCCCGGGACGCACCATGTCATAGTGCGCCCGCGGATGCCGCAGGATCGCCCCCGAATTCGCCGCGTGGATCGTCGCGTGGACTCCGGCGGAGCGAGCCTGCGCGACGACGGCCTCGAAGCGGTCGCACTGAAGATTCGTGAAAGCGATCTGATCCGCCTCGATGCCGTCGGCCACGGCGAAGTGCGTGAAGATGCCCGCGATATGATCGGCGTTGGCGGCGGCGAGGTTGATCCACTCTGGCTCGTCGAAGCGAATCCCATCGCGGCCGATCCCCGTCTCCACCTGCACATGCACTCGCGCGCGGCGGCCCGCGCGGTGGGCAACGTCGAGGTGATGCTTCAGCAGTTCCAGCGAACCCACCGCGCAACCGACGTCCGCCCCCTGCATCGCGTCTGCCTCGTGCGCCAGCGTCGGCGACATCACCAGAATATCCGCGTCGGCGAATCCCTCCGACTCCCTCAGCGCCAACCCCTCGTCCGCCGTCGCCACGCCCAGCGCGGTGGCACCCGCCTGCACCGCCGCCCGGGCCACCGGCACCATCCCGTGGCCATAGGCGTTGGCCTTCACTACCGCCATGATGCGCGGCTTCATTCCGATACCGCGACGAACAACGCCGATGTTGTGACGCACGGCATTCAGATCGATGAGGGCGCGGGTGGGGCGGAGATTCTCCGCCACAGAGCTCGCGGGCTCGGCGAGCCGCGTGGTCACAGCAACCGCCATCCCGCCGCCAGACCATCCATCAGGCGGTCGGCTTCCTTCGGGCCCCAGCTTCCGGCGTCGTAGTTGGGGAAGTCGGGGCGGGGGAGGGCGTCCCAGCCCTTCTGGATCGCGGTGCAGATGCGCCATGCTTCCTCGACCTCGTCGGCGCGGGTGAAGAGCGAGCCGTCGCCGAGGATGCAGTCGAGGAGGAGGCGCTCGTAGGCCTCCGGCGACTGCGAGCCGAAGCTGGAGCCGTAGCGGAAGTCCATCTGCACCGGTTGCAGCGTCGTGTTCAGGCCCGGCTGCTTGGCTGCGAAGCTCATCGAAATGCCCTCGTCGGGCTGGATGCGCAGCGCGAGGATATTCGCGCGGCGCGCCTCGCTGTTGGGATAGATCTCGTGCGGAGGGCGCTTGAAGATCACGGCGATTTCCGTCGCCCGCTTGGGGAGGCGCTTTCCCGAACGTAGCAGGAACGGCACGCCGGCCCAGCGCCAGTTGCGGACCTGAAGGCGGAGCGCGACGTAGGTGTCCGTGACGGAGTCCTTGGGGATCAGGTTCTCTTCGCGATAGGCGAGCGCCTCCTTCCCGCGGAGCGACCCGGCGCCATACTGGCCACGGACCACGTTGTCGCGGACTTCCTCCACGGTCATCGTCTCGATGGCGCGGAGCACGCGCGTCTTCTCGTCGCGGAGCGCGTCCGCGTCGAGCGACGCGGGGGGCTCCATCGCCGTGAGGCACATGAGCTGCAGGACGTGGTTCTGCACCACGTCGCGGAGGATTCCCGCCGTGTCGAAATACTGCCCGCGACGGCCCGGCATTCCCACTTCCTCGCCCATGGTGATCTGCACATGGTCGATGTAGCGCGAGGACCAGAGCGGCTCGAAGATGGAGTTGGCAAACCGGAAGGCGAGGATGTTCTGCACCGTCTCCTTGCCGAGATAGTGGTCGATGCGATAGACCTGCTTCTCGTCGAGGACGGCGGAAATCTTGCGGTTGAGCGCGCGCGCGCTGTCGAGGTCCGTGCCGAAGGGCTTCTCCACAACCACGCGGGTCCACGTCTTCTCGGGGACTGCCGGGCGTGCGAGCTTGGACGCGGCCATGGCGTCGGTCACCGGCTCGAAGAACTCCGGAGCGATGGCGAAATAGAACAGGCGGTTGCCGGGGAGGTTGTACTCCTTCTCCAGCGCCTCCAGCCGCTCGCGTAACTTGCCGAAGTCGTCGGCGCTGTCGAGCTGGCCGGACTGATAGTACACGTTGTTGAGGAAGTCGTCGGCTTCCTGCCGGCTGGCGGGCTTGGCGCGCGAGTGCTCGGCGAGCGCCGTATAGAGGTCGTCGCGGAACTCGCCGTCGGCCTTTTCCCGCCGCGCAAACCCGACGATGGCAAACCGTGACGGCATCTGGCCGTTGCGCGAGAGATTGTAGAGCGCCGGGATCAGCTTGCGCCCCGTCAGGTCGCCGGTCGCCCCCAGCACCACGATGGTACAGGGCTCGGGAGCCCGCCGCTTGCTGCTGCCGTCCCTCAGGGGGTTGCTGTTCGCCATGGTTGCTCCGCCGTCGCTCTGGTCTTGGTTGCCGATACGCCGCGAATATCACCGCGACGGGGGATGGGTGAGCAAGGGGTGTTCGCGGCTCCCGCGCTTCTACTGGTGCCGATGCTCCCACTCGGGAAACGCCTCGCGGATCGTCGCGATCTCCTGGGCCCGGATGGCAAGGAGCAGAGGGCGCGATCCGCGCCGGGCGGAGGGGACGAAGCCCGTCTCGGGAAACTGGATGACGGGGAGGCGCTTCTCGATGCGCTGGCGGAGGTCGCCCTGTTCCTCCCACCCGGCGTGGAGCACCCACAGGGTCCCCGTGCGCGGGTGCCCAAATTCCGCGATGGCGCGCTCGGCGGCAGCCACCAGATGCTGTGGCTTGAAGTACCAATTGGTGTGGGGAATATAGCAGTAGAGCACGCCGTTGCGCTCGTACTGGCGCGGCACGGTTTCCCAATACCAGGCGGAGAGTTCCGGCAGGTGGAAGCTCGCCACGAGCGCCGATTGCTCGTCGAGGAGGACGAAGTCGCCGGGCTGGAAGCGCGACTCCAGCGTGGCGATGGCGCGGTTGAATTCGTCCTTACGGGCGGGGAGTTCCTGCCTCCCCGCAAGGCGCACCGTCTCCACGCTGGCAATCACGCCATGCGCCGCCATAAGCCCCGCGACGGCCCAGCCAAAGAGCTTGCCGCGATCCGCCATGAATCCCAGCGCGGGAAGGACCAGGCCCATGCAGAATGGGAACAGGTAGAGCGTGTGCCGTGTTCCGCCATAGGGGAGCTTCTGGATCGCCACAAGCGCCAGCGCCAGCGCGAATGGAAGCAGTGCCGCCGAGAGGAACAGCCACCTTCGCCCGCGCGTCAGGACCGCGATTCCCACCAAGGCCGCGAAGAGATATACAACGGAGAGGGGCTCCGTGAACGTGGTGGCGAAGAGTTCCGCGGTGTTGCGGAGAATCTGCGCGGGGCTCGCGGAGAACTGGGCCTCCATCCAGCTCGTGGAGTAGCTCCCGGCCCTCAGCCTGCTGAAGGGGCCGATATGGACGCGCTGGTAGAAAAGCACCAGCAGCGCCGACGGCACCTGTCCCGCAGCCACGATTCCCCACCAGCGCAGGGGCTTCCGCGCGATCAGCCCGTGGAGCCCAACCACGATCCCCATCGCCGCCGCCGCCACGGTCAGGCTGTATAGAAAGCTATACGCCAGCATGAATCCGCCAACGAAGAGCGCATAGTCCCGCCACCGCCCCCCCGCAACGAAGCGCGCCATCCCCGCAAGCGCCGCCAGCAGGAACGCGAAGGCAAAGGTGTAGTTGCGGCACACCGAAGACAGCTCGATCAGCCCGGGCGAGAACGTCACCAGCCACGCCAGCGCGAGTCCGCCACGGGCGCCCGCCACCTCGCGCCCCAGCCACCATGCCAGCCCGATCATCGCCACCCCCGCGAGGAAGGGCGGCATCCTCAGCCAGAAGATGTCCCGCGTCGCGAGACCGACGGCGTGGTAGATGTAGTAGGACGCCGGCGGATGGGCGTGGAAGAGCGAGGTGCCGAACACGTCGTTCAGATGCTCCCGGTTCGCCGTCTGCAGGAACATGGCCTCGTCGGGGTTGATCAGGAACCCATCGACCCCCGTCAGGCGAAGGGCGGCGCCGACCAGCACCAGAACGCCCAGCAGGGTCCGCCGCCCCACGGCGGTATCGATCCCCTGCGCGACTCCCCTCCGACCCAGCCACGTTAGGATTCCGGCGGCGGTCAGCAGGCAAAGTTGCAGGGCAAGACCCACGTTGGGGCGTTCCGGGGCGGGGGAATCAATCGGGCCGGGGGCCTTTCACGAGGCATCCCCCCAAACCCCACCCGTGCAAGGCGAAAGTGAAAATCTAGAGCGGTTCTCGAAAGTCTTGGCGCGATGGAGGACGCCGTAAAAGAGTATCGTGGGCATCTTGCCCGCGTGTGGGGGCGACGGGGCTCGGGCGAGACGCCCAAGCTACTTTGGAATACGACAGGACTTTCGAGAGTCACTCTAACCCACCCACGTATTGCGACTACCAGCGTGAGAGGTGCGGAACACGCGCTCTCACGATGTAGATGCGGCCCTCGTCGATAAATGTCGGAAACTGCTCGCCTATCGGCTCGTAGTTCGGGTTCGCATTGTTCTTTATCTGAACAGACCAGTAGTGAATCCCTTGGATTTTGCCCTCCGCATTCCGTTGGAAATCTAGCAGGACTCCGCAATGACCCGTTCCCGAGTTCCGCCAGAACTGGACAAAGTC
>JBBQYG010000147.1:0-10275 GCA_038208905.1 Candidatus Sumerlaeia bacterium
CTGCCGCTTTTCCATCTTGCTGAGGAGAGCGGTCATGGGCACGAAGCGGGAATCCGTGCGGAGCGGGGTATTGTCGGACGGATAGGACCGATGGGACCAGATGTTCCCGCCAGCTCCGTTCCGCCCTCTCCGCCGTTCCCGCTTTTCCCCGCCTTCATCGCCACCAAAAAGCCAGCAAGTTCCCCCTTTCGTTGGTCCCGACGCCTGTGCTTCAATTGCCGCGCCGTTTGTGAACAAATGATCACGAAAGGCGGGGCACCATGACAGTCTGCACACCCACGGATCCAGAACTCGCGATGAACGCCGCCCCTGCTCTCACTCCCGCCGACCGGTTCCGCCTGGCGCCGATGGCGTCGCCCGCCGACTTTTTTGCCCCCCCGGTGGGGATCGACATCCTGACGCTGCCGCATCAGATCAATGCGCAGTACCAGGTGGGGTTCGCGGTTTCGCCGATGGCGGTGGACCGGGCGCTGAGGTTGCGGTATGCGGTGTTCAACGAGGAGCTGGGCGAGGGCCTGATGGCGTCGCGGAGCACGGGGCTGGATCGCGACGAGTTCGACGATCAGATGCGCCATTTGGTCCTCTTCGACGCGAAGACGCACGAGGTGGTGGGCACGTATCGGCTGCAGACGGCGACGCATGGCCTGGCGGGGCTCGGGCTTTACTGCGCCAACGAGTATGACCTTTCTCCGATCATGCATCTGGTGCCGCAACTGGTGGAGTGCGGGCGCGCGTGTGTGCTGAAGGGGCATCGCAGCTACTCCACGGTGATGATGCTGTGGAAGGGGCTGGCGGTCTTCATGGATTTGACGAATTGCCGCTATCTGTTTGGCTGCTGCTCCCTGACGACGATTGATCCCGACGACGGCTGGCGCGCGATGCGGGCGCTGCGCAAGATGGGCGTGCTGGAGAAGGACCTGATGGCGCCGATGCCGGCGACGAGTTGTGGCGATCCCGCGCGGGAGACGAGCGGCGAGGTCCACGGCACGGTGAAGATTCCCAAGCTCTTTGGCGCGTACCTCAGCCTGGGGTCGCGGGTGATTTCGTTCCCGGCCATCGACCGCGAATTCGGCACGGTGGATTTCCTGATCATGCTGGACAAGACGCGCGTGAATTTTTCGAGCCTCCTGATCCGCGCCTGATGGCGGCCTCCGCGCGCCTTCCCCACAACCCGATTCTCGCCGCCGTCCGTTTTGCGGGCCTGATCGCGTGCGTCGTGGCGGGCTATGCGAATCTGCTGCTGGTGCGCCCGTTCCACAGGCCCGGCCCCGCGCGCCGCCGGTTGCAGGAGCGGCTGATCCACCGCTGGCTCGGCAGCTATGCCCGCATCTTCGGATTTCGCGTCACGGTGGAGGGCGCCATCCCTCATCCCTCGTCCCTCATCCCCGCCACCGGGGGCCTGCTCGCGCCGAACCACCTCGGCTATGCCGACATCGCCGTGATGGCGTCGATCATGCCCTGTCAGTTTGTCACGCGTGGGGAGTTCCTGCGCGCGCCCGTGGCCGGCAGGATCCTGCGCGACTATGGAGTGCCCGCCGTCGAGCGCGCCCGCACGCGCGGCGTGAGCGACCTGCCCGGGGAGATCGCCGAGCGCCTGCGCACGGGGACGCGGCTGTGCGTTTTCCTGGAGGGAACCAGCACCGGCGGAGACCGCGTACTGCCGTTTCGATCGCCGATTCTCCAGGGCGTCGTCGCCGCGGGCGCGCCGGTGATTCCCGTCGCGATCCTGTGGAGCCACGCCGACCCGCGCGCGCTCATCGCGGAGGACCTCGCCTATTGGAAGGACCACGAGATGCTGCCGCATGTGTGGCGCCTGCTGGGGCTGCGGGGCTTTGCCGCGCGAGTAATCCTTGGCCAACCGATTCCCACCGGTGGCGACGACCGCAAGCAGGCGGCGGCGGCGGCGCGCGAGGCCGTGGTGGCGCTGACGGGGCTGCCCGCGATGGGGCCGGAGGCACAGTAGCATGGGCATCCTGCCCATGCCCTGACACGGATGCTACCATCACTGTGCTAATGACTCCTGCCTCGGCCACAGTAGCATGGGCATCCTGCCCATGCCCCGACACGGATGCTACCATCGCTGTGCTAATGACTCCTGCCTTGGCCACAGTAGCATGGGCATCCTGCCCATGCCCCGACAGCGTGCGCATTACCGAAGGCTTGCGGTTTCACCCACATGGGCAGGATGCCCATGCTACCGTGGGCCATGCTACCGTGGGTCATGCTACCGTGGGTCGCGATATCCGCGCAGGAACTCCCGCGCGATGCGGGCCTCCAGCAGCTCCAGCGAATCGTAGCGCCCCAGCGCCGCGCGCAGCCGCCCGCGCACTCCGCGAAGACGCGCCGCGTGCTGTATATACTCGCCGAGGATGCGGTCCTTCAGCTCGGGATAGAGGTCGCAGAACCGCCGCGCCGCGCGGCCCCTCATGCGGGACTTGGGGAGGTACTCCGCCGCCGTGAATTCGTGGACGTGATACAGCACCGCCTCATAGGCCATCGCGATCAGCAGTCCGTGGCGCGTGCAGAGGCGGTAGCCCAGTTCCGTGTCTTCGAAGGCTGGCTCGGGAAACTCCTCGTCGAATCGCGCGCCCTCGTCGAACCAGCGGCGATCCACCGAGAGGTTCATCGTGTGGAAGTACTCCCACGTGGCGTTCATCTCTCCGGGAATCAGGTAGTAGAACGAATCGTGGTGCGCCACCCAGTGCATGAATTCCGTGCGGACAACCTCCGGCGCCCAGCGCGTGTTTCCCATCACCGCGTGCCCGGGGCGGCGGCGGTGCATCGCGTCGTGGGCCGCCAGGAGGCCCGGCTCGCAGCGCACGTCGTCATTGAGGAAAAGGATCAACTCCCCGCGGCACTCCGGCAACTCGCGGTTGCGGGCCTTGGCGGGACCGCCAGCGGGAACATTGATCCAGCGCGACGTCCAGCCGGGGGCCTCGATCAACGGCCCGGCGTCGCGTTGTATAGACACGGGTCCGCCATCGCACACGATGATGAGTTCGCCGCTCGCCTCGCCCGCGAGGGGGCGCAGCGACGCGAGGCACTCCCTCAGGCGGTCGAGCCGGTCCTTCACGCAGATGAGGATGGTAAATCGCGGCAAGTCCAGCGGCCCGTCCCTCCTCGGTGGCGCTAACGGATCATCAGGCCCGTCCACGAGCCGGGGCCGGGGAGCGTCGTGCGGCTGGCCTCCACCGTGTTGCCGTAGAATCCTTGGTTCGCGCGGCCACCGTTGCCCGCGGGTTCCAGCTCAAACGGAGCGAGGGGATTCGCCGCGTCGATGGCGGGACTGGTCACCGGGTCTAGCACCCAGCCGGCGGTCGCGGTGGACCAGTGGCCGGCCTGTGATTGCAGGTGAAAATCCCCCGCCGCCGCGTTGACGAAGAGCGGATCGCCCACGCGGTTGCCGGTGCCGGGAACCGCCTCTTCGGTGGTGGAGTAGCTAACCGTGACGGAGCCCGGATCGGCCCCAAACACCGAGCTGCCATCGTTACCCCACATGATGCTGTTCTCCACCGTCGCGGTGCAGAACGGGGAGACGAACAAGGCATTGCCGCCCAGCGTCGGCTCCGGCGTCAGGTGTCCCCAGATCGTGCAATGGCGAATCGTCGCCGTGGAGCCGATGTCGTCGGGGCCCGGGTCCACATACACCGCGCCCGCGCCAGAGTCGGGATTCGTCTCGTTCGCATAGATCAGGCAGTGCTCGATCACGGCGCTGGCGCCCTCGTCGATGAAGACGCCCGATCCGGCGCCGGGGGAAAAGTTGTGGTGGATCCTGTTGCGGCGAATCATCGCAAAGGCGCCGGAGTTGAAAACGATGATGCCGCCGCCCCACCCATAGCCAAGGTCGCGGCCGATCTCGTTGCCGAAAATCTCGTTGTCCTCGATCGTGATGTCGGGGCTGAAGGCGTATATACCGCCGCCATGGTCGCCCACGGCCACGTTCCCCTCCACGGTATTGCCGCGGATGACCACAATGCCGCCGCTGACGGTGATCCCCGCGCCGCGCGCCGCGCGGTTGCTGCGGATGGTGTTGCCGTCGATCGTGGTGTTGGCGTTGCCGGTGAAGATCCCGCCCCCAAAGCTTTCGAGTTCCGCGTCGATGGCGGTGTTGTCCTCGATCAGGTTGTTGGCGATGGTTGGCGAGCCGCCATCGATATAGACGCCGCCCCCCTGGCTGCGGAATTCGTCGCGGCTGGCGCCTCCGCCGCCCCGGATTGTGAAGCCCTCCACGCGGCTTGCGCCGGACTCGACCAGTTCGAAGACCGCACTGGTCGCGACTCCCTCAACCACGGTCACGTTGGTCTGCGGATTCGCGGCGGAAAAATCCCCCGGCGTGGACGCCGCATACTCCAGCGCCAACGCCCCCGCAAAGCCGCCCATCACCGTCAGCGTCTTCGCCTCCACAACCACCGGCCCCACATACGTCCCGCGCGCCACCAGCACCCGGTCGCCCCCGTTAGCGGCGGCAACCGCCGCGGAGATCGACCGATAGGGCCGAACCGCCGAACCGTCCTCGGTCCCCGTCTCGTTATTCTGATCCACGCGCACATCCGCCGCATGGGTCACGGTGGCGGCGGCAAGCATCGCAACGACGAGGGCACGGCGCATGGGGGGAGGCTCCGGGGGGGACGATTGGAAACATGAATACGGCAATACCCACGTACCGGGGCCCGTGGGTCAATCGAGATGCCCTGATTGGGAATGGGGACGGGCAGTACGCAATCGGGCCACACGCCCATTTCCGCATTGAGGCTCTGTCCGGATTCCCGTGGCCGCAGTCGCCGACACTGAAGCAGGCGCAAGCCATCGCCAAAGCCGCCGTCGAGTTGCGCAAGCTTCGCCGCGAGGTGATGCAGGAGCACGGCTGGAGTCTGCGCGACCTGTACCAGACGCTCGAAACTCCGGGATCGAATCCCCTGCGCGACGCGCAAGAGGCGCTGGACACCGTCGTCCGCGCGGCCTATGGCATGAGGAAATCGGAGGACATCCTCGCCTTCCTCCTCAAGCTGAACCATCAGGTGGCCGATCGCGAAGGTCAGCTTCTCGAAGTCACCGGCCCCGGCCTCCCGCCCTGCGTGACGGACAAAAAGCCATTCATCACAAAGGATTGCATTGTGGCCTAATTATTTTCCGTTCCTGCGCCGCCGCCCCCTTCCCCATTGACCGACCGGCCAAGTGCCGGGTTGACTCACCCTTCGCCGGGCGGTGGCGCGCGGGCTTGGGGCCAGGACCCCTGCCCGCTGTCCCTGTCCCCCGACCACGGCGCATTCCAAAAGGACGCATTACCATGAGTGTGGCAACGATTACCCGGCAGCAACCGACGGAAGCCCGACACCCCTTTGCGGGCAAGAAGATGACGGGAGCCGATATGGTTGTCCAGGTACTCGCCGACGAGGGCGTCGATGTGATCTTCGGCTATAGCGGCGGGGCCATCCTGCCGACCTATGACGCCGTGTTCCGCTACAACGAGAGCAAGGACCGCCAGACCGAGGAAGTGAAGCTGATCGTGCCCGCCAACGAGCAGGGCGCCGGCTTCATGGCGGCGGGCTATTCCCGCGCCAGTGGCAAGGTGGGCGTTTTCCTGGTAACGTCCGGCCCCGGTGCCACCAACTGCGTAACCCCCATTCGCGACTGCATGGCCGATTCGATTCCCGTGGTGCTGATCTGTGGCCAAGTGCCGACGGCGGCGGTGGGGACCGACGCGTTTCAGGAGGCCCCGATCTTCAATATCATGAGCGCCAGCGCGAAGCACTGCTTTCTGGTGACCGACCCCACGAAGCTGGAGGCAACCGTCCGCTCCGCCTTCGAGATCGCCCGCAGCGGCCGCCCCGGTCCCGTGGTGATCGACCTGCCCAAGGACGTCCAGAACTGGGTCGGCGAGTTCAAGGGCGAGGGCGTCCTCAACTTCCGCGGCCATGAGGCGCGGATGGAGGAGTTGGAGGCGGCGCGCATGAACGACAAGCTCGCGGCGCGCTTCTTCCAGATGCTCGCCCAGAGCGAGCGCCCCCTGCTCTATGTCGGTGGCGGCGTCGTCAACGCCAACGCCTCGCTGGAGCTGCGCGAGTTCAGCGACCGCTTCCAGATCCCCGTGGTCACCACGCTCATGGGCATCGGCGCCATCGACGTCCACAGCGACCTCTCCATGCACATGCTCGGCATGCACGGCACCGCCTACGCCAACTATTCGGTCGAGGACTGCGACATGCTGATCGCCGTGGGCAGCCGCTTCGACGACCGCGTGGCCGGCAAGGTCAAGGAGTTCGCCCCCAACGCCCGCTTCATCGCCCACATCGACATCGACGCCGCCGAAATCGGCAAGGTCAAGAACATCAACTGGTCCTTTGTCGCCGACGCCAAGACGGGCCTTCGCGCCCTGATCGACTTCGGCGCCACCGCCTTCAAGAAGGACTACACCGCGTGGCACGCCCACCTGGCGGAGTTGAAGGTGGAGCACGCGATGAACTATGACCGGAACAGCAAGTTCATCCAGCCCTACTATGTGATCGAAACCCTCAGCGAAGTCACCAACGGAGAGGCCATCATCGCCACCGGCGTGGGCCAGCACCAGATGTGGGCCGCCCAGTACTACAAGTACCGCCACCCGCGCAGCTGGCTGACCAGCGGCAGCATGGGCACCATGGGCTTTGGCCTTCCCGCCGCCATCGGCGCCCAGTTTGCCTGCCCCGACCGCCTGGTGATCGACATCGACGGCGACGGCTCCATCCGCATGAACCTGGGAGAGCTGGAGACCGCGACCACTTACGGCACGCCGGTCAAGGTGCTCCTCCTCAACAACAACGGGGACGGCATGGTTCGCCAGTGGCAGAAGATGATGTACGAGAACCGCTTCTCCGGCACCGACAAGACCCTTCACATGAAGGACTTCGTCAAGGCCGCCGAGGCCGACGGCTACAAGTACGCCGTCCGCCTCAGCGACCCCGCCCTGGTCCGCGAGACCATCGAGAAGTTCGTCGCCTTCGACGGCCCCGCCTTCCTCGAGGTCATGATCGACCCCGACGCCTGCGTTTACCCGATGGTGGGACCCGGCAAGGGCTACAAGGAAATGACCACCGGCGAATGGATCAAGCCACGCACGATCCACGCACCGGAAAAGGTCGAGACCGAGAAGGCGTACAACATGTTCTAAGGCAGGGAACGGCGGAAACGGCGGGAACGGCCAAAAGAAGGAAACGGCTCGGCGCGGGGGAATGCGTCGGGCCGTTTCCTGTTAAGGCTGTTTGGAAATCCATGTCGTCGTTGCGGCACCCCGAAAACTTCATTTGCCACGGAGGTCTCGGAGAACACTGAGCACAATCCGGCATTGATCGTGGGAAGGATGGGCGAGAGGACGATGAGGCCTGCTCACGCCGGCCGTTCTCCGTGTCCTCGGTGGCCTCCGTGGTGAACTGCCTTTTGAGGCTGGACTCGGCTACCACATTCTGAAAAGCCCTCCAAGGGCGCTACATCAGTCCGAGGCGGGTGAGTTCGTCGAGAGAGCTGTCGCGGGCGAAAAGGAAGTCTTCATTCTGCTCCACCGGATGCGCCGGCCCTAGGGCGACGCGGCGGCTCGTGCGAAAGCGCATGGAGAATGGCCGGTAGCCGTGGCTGGCAAGCAGCTCGATCAGCTCCGCTGCGGAACTCCCCGCGCGGGCCAGCATCGCCGGATTGATTTCAGCCAGGATGAAGGCCGGGGCGCCGGGGGAAGCCAGCCAGCGCGACGCGCCACGGAAGGCCAGAGTCTCGGAACCTTCGATATCGATCTTCAGCAGGCGAATCTTGCCCCATGTCGCGGAGAGGTCGTCCAAACTGGCACTGGCCACCTCGACAGTGCCCGTAGCGCTGCCATCGCGCTGGATGAACGAGTCGCTCTCCGCCTCGGCGCCGTGGAGGAGCAGTCGCTCGCCCCCCTGATCCGAGAGTGCAAAAGCATGAACCTCGATCTTGGCCAGACCCGAGTTCAGAGATGCGTTTCTCCTGAGACGCACAACGGTCGCCGGGTTCGCCTCGATCGCATGAACAACGCCCTGCGTGCCAACCAGCGCCGCCGCCTGAACCGTGAAAAAGCCGAGGTGCGACCCCGCGTCCACGAACGTGTCACCGGGCCTCAGCAGCCGCGCAAGCAACAGACGGCTCTCCTCGCCGAACCACTCGTAGGCCATCAACCGGTGTATATACGATCCCAGATTGTAGGAAATCAACCCGTCGCCGTGGGGAACGATCTGCTCTCCGGCGAATGTTCCGGGAAAAGCATGACGAAGCGCCCCATCCAATACCCTGTAACCGCGACGCCGACCGACCAGATAGGGCATGGCACGCGCACAGCGCAGCCCCACCGTTGGACGTTGCCGCCCAGCCAAGGAAGCGCTCATCCCCCGATCGCCTGCATCCCGCGCGCAAACGGATCAGTCAGCGCCTGCATCGCGTCATAGCGTTCCGCCCGCGCCAGAAACTGGTGGCGCATCGCGTCGGCCACGGCGGAGCGGTCGCGGGCGTGGATGGGGATCGAAAGGTCCTGCTCATCGGGAGAGAGCAGGCACGCCTTCAGCGCGCCGTCGCTGGTCAGGCGCAGCTTGTTGCACGTGAGGCACTTGGTGTTGGACATCTGGCTGATGAAGCCGATGCGCGCGGTCGTCCCGCGCACGCGATAGGTCGTGGCGGGGCCATAGCCCGTGCGGTTCCCCGCGGCGGCGCCATCGCCTTCCGGCTCCAGCATGTATCCATCCGCCGCCAGCAGTTCCATCGCGTCCCCGGCAGAGAGGAAGTGGCGGTGGAAGTAGTCCTTGTCGCCAAAGATCGGCATCAACTCGATGAAGCGCGCCTCGATATCGTGCCCGTGGGAGAAGCGGACGAATTCGCCCAGCTCGCCATCGTTCACTCCGCGCAGCAGCACGCAGTTTACCTTCACCCGGCGAAACAGCGCGCGGGCCGCGCGGATCCCTGAGAGGCAACGCTCCAGCGATCCGCCGCGCGTCAGCTCCGCGTAGCGCCCCGCGTCGAAGCTGTCCAGCGACACGTTCACCCGCGTCAGCCCGGCGCGATGGAGTTCCCCCGCCATCGCCGCCAGCCGGATGCCGTTGGTCGTCATTGCCACGTCGGTCAGGCCCGCGTGGCGGCGGATGCCGGCGATCCACTCCGTCAGACCCGGGCGGATCGTGGGCTCGCCTCCAGTCACGCGGATTGCCTCCACGCCCAGCTCGTTCACGCACACATCCACCAGAAAATCCAGGTCGTCCCAGCTTAGCCGATGCGGATGCGTGGTGGCGCACCCCTTTACGGGATTGCAATAGGAGCAGGAAAGATTGCACAGGTCCGTCACCGACACGCGCACATACCTCAGCCGCCGGCCATAGCGGTCGATCACGGGGGCGGGACGTTGGAGGGCGGCAATCATGCGAACAAGGGAAGCGAAAACGCGGCCCCTTGGCGAGCGATTTCCGCCCCCCTGGGCCCGCCAATCTCCCGATTGGCGCCGGGGCCCGCAGCCTCGATGGTTCCGCCGCAGGCTAACTCTAGAGCGGTTCTCGAAAATCTTGTCGCGATGGAGGACGCCGTAAAAGAGTATCGTGGGCATCTTGCCCGCGTGTGGGGGCGACGGGGCTCGGGCGAGACGCCCAAGCTACGTTGGAATACGACAGGACTTTCGAGAGTCACTCTAACCCAGCCGATCAGGAGATCGGCGCCCCCCTGGGCCCGCCAATCTCCCGATTGGCGCCGGGGCCCGCAGCCTCGATGGTTCCGCCGCAGGCTAACTCTGACCCAGCCGATCAGGAGATCGGCGCTCCCAATTGGCGATGCCCCTCCGCTTCCTCTACTTCGACGCCGGTTTCACGCTGCTGCACCCGTGGCCGTCGGTGGGGCATCACTATGCGGAGGTCGCGGCGGAGTGGAGCGTCTCCGCTTCGGCTCCGGCGCTGGACGCCGCGTTCCGGGGCGCATGGCGCGGTGCGCTGGCGGGGCGGGATAGTGCGCTCCCCTATGGCCGGAACCTCGCGGAGGCGCGGGTCTTCTGGGCGGGAGTCGTCACGGAGTGCTTTCGTCTCGCAGGCGCGGCGGCCCCGACGGAGCAGGCGTTCCACGATGCCGTCTTTGACCGCTTTGCGGAGGCCCGGTGCTGGCGTCTTTATCCCGATGTGAATCCCGCGCTGGCGCTTCTGGAGGAGCGGGGCATCCCCTTTGGCGTATTAAGCAACTGGGATCCTCGGCTTCGGCCCGTGCTGGATGCCCTGGGGTTGGGCCCCCGGCTGTCGGCACTGGTGATCTCCAGCGAGGCCGGGT
>JBBQYG010000148.1:0-10035 GCA_038208905.1 Candidatus Sumerlaeia bacterium
CTCCCCCCCACCCGCCGCCGGGGGGGGGGGGGGGCGCTGTCGGGCCCGCCCCGCGGGGGGGGGGGGGGGGGGGGGGGGGGGCCCCCGCCCGCCCCGAAGCCTTCGCGTGGATGTTCTCCCCAGCTGTCGCCGCGTTCCAGGCGCCCAAGGCGCTCCTTGAGGACGCCGATTTCGCGGCGGCGGAGTTCCTCGCGCATTCCGGCGCCTTGTGACTTGAAGGATTCCTCCTCCACCTTCAGCGCGGCGATCAGCGTGTCGAAGTCCACGGCGGCGGCCTGCACGCGGAGGAGGCGCGGGCGCGCGTCGGCCACGACCTCGGCATCGACGCCCTCGGATTCAAATTCTTTCAGTCGCTCCAGCAGGATGGCGGTTTGGCGGCGGGCGGTAGCGACGAATTCCTCGCGTTCGAGCTCCAGCAATTCTTCCTTCAGGTCGAGGATGCGGTGCCTGCGCTCAAGGCGCCCTTCGTCGAATTCCTCCTTGCCGGAATCCAGACGGGCGCGGTCTTCCTCGATGTCCTCGCCGTCGCGTTCGAGGCGCTTGGCCTCGTAGTGGGTGTTGAGGAGGGCCTGGGCAAATCGGCGGGCCTTGTATCGCATGGCGCTGCCGCCGCTGGCGGAGCCGCCCCATCCATCGCCCTCGCGGGGCGGGCCGCGGCGCTCGCCCTTGGATTCTCCCTGTTTTTCCTGATTCGGGGGGCCAAATTCGCCGCCGCCCGGCGGAGGCTGGGCGAGGGCAATGGCCGCGGCAAGGGAGAGGGAGAGGATGGTGGTTAGTCGGCGCAGCATGGGGGGATCCAGCCTTGGCGAATAGATCTGCGCGAGATGCCTATGCCAATTCAAGGCCAGCATTGGATTCCACGCCCCGCCGGGGATTCTACTCCAGGCTCTGTTCCAAAACGTACAGTTGGCCGTCACCCATTTCCGAGACGGAACAGCGACCGTTGGCCAGAGGGGTCGGGTGAAACTCGGGGCGGAGCGGCCCCAATGCCCACGGCGACGGGTCGATGGCCTCCAGCGCCGCGCCCAGGCCCAGGATGTTGTCGGTCACTTCGCTCCACGAAATCGCGTCGGCAAAGCGAAGCGGGTTGGAGGGCGAATCCTCCAGATGCATCACCCGGCCACCGGTGCGGCGGTTCAGGTAGTCGATCAGGCCGGGAACGTGGCTGCCCACGCCACCGACAAGGAGCGGCCCGCGGGCGGCCTGGGACCCCTTGGAGGCGCGCCCCGCGAACCGGGCGACCTGGCTGGCGAACATGCCGATCTCGCCAAGGGGATCGTCCGGCGGTGGCGTTTCGTTGGACGCACTCACTGGAAACAGGTCGCCGTATTGCTCGCGCAGCTTCCGCACGCCCACCGCGCTGGGCTCGAATGACGTGAAGTATTGCGTCCCCGCGCGCGCCAGTCCCACGGGGATCGGGTTATGATCGATCCCGCCATTGGCGAGCGAGGTGGCATACAGCGTTCTTAGCTTGCCGATGTTGCAGAGGGAGATGGAGCCATCGATCCCCGCCGGATTCAGAAGGCGCAGAACACGCTCCAGCGCGTCGGAGGCATAGATGGCGCCAAGACTCTCGGCCCCCAGATTCCCGATCATCTTGACCATGGGGAAAAAGTCGGCCAGGCGGAACGAGGCAAGGCGCGTGACCGACAAGCCTGGGGACTTGCGATACTCGCGAAAAAGAAAGACCAGCGGGTACTTCATCGGATTGCGGGGGAGGTGTTCCTCGATCAGGCGCTCCCGCCGGGCCAGCGCGGCGGTGGCCGTGGCCTCTCCCTCCATTGAATCCGCCTGTACACGCGTCGACGGCAGCACCGCCACGGCGGGGTGGCGGAACCGCGACTGGGAGAACAGCACCTCGTAGAAGGAGGCGATGATGTGCTTGCCTGGGAATACCGAGACATCCAGATCCATGTACACCGGATGGCGGATGCGGCGCTTTACCTCGACGAGGTGGTCGAGTTCGTGGTGCTCCACGCCCTCCACGCGGACCTTGCCGCTTTGCAGCGACACGGAAACGGCGGACAGCGAGTTGCCGTCCACGGAGACAGCCGTGGCAGTGCGCCCGGCATCCCTCTTCGGGGCGCGGGCGACGGGGGAGGGCGCGTTCTTATTCTTCGCGGGGGGCATTCAACCATCCACACACGGTAAACTGGTGACCTCTTACGCTGCCTTGCCTGCGGTGGGAATGGAAAAGGTGGGAGTGGCGCACAGTGCAGAGCCCAGAATCCGCAAGCGCCCCGGGCCGCATTCCCGCAGCCACCGATTGCAGGCGGTTCAGCTCCCACAAGTCCAGCAGCCGTCCATCGGTAAAGGGCCCCAGATGGCCCCACGCCGAATCGAAATCGCGGGCCAGCTCCTCGCTCACCTCATAGGCCTCGGAGCAGATCGCGGGCCCAATCCACCCGGTCAGGCGCGCGGGGTCGGCTCCGCGGGCGGAAAGCCCGGCGATCAACGCCCCCAGGATATTCGCCCGCGAACCGCGCCAACCGGCGTGGCAGGCGCCAAACAACCCCGTAACCTGATCGACCACCACCACCGGCAGGCAGTCGGCGGTGCGAATCACCAGATTGGCACCCACGCCGCGCGCCAGAAGGCCGTCGCATTCGGGAAGGCTCAGGAAGGCATCCATCGCGGGAGTCACTTCGGCAATCGTGGTGCCGTGGACCTGGGCGGCAAAGGCCAGCGGCCGAGGGGGTGCCGCGCCGCGTCGGCGCAGCAACTCGGCGATCTTCGGCGCTGCCTCCCGCCACGGCATCTTGACGCCGTCGTCGAACGAGCGCGAGGTACAGAACGCTGCGAATCCGCGGGGCGCGCCGATCCACTCGGCACCCACAAAGGGCGCCCGCGCAACGGTGGCGGCGGGCGGGGATTCCATGATGCTCATGCGTAATCGTTGCCGCGCTTTCGCGGACAACGGCAAGGCGATATGATGCCGCGAAGGCGGTAAATCGACGATTACCGCTCAGAGGCAGTGCTCCTCCATCCAGCGGGCGCATTTTTCCACCTGCTCCGCGTCATCCGCGGAATCATAGAGCGCCAGCGCCAGCACCTGAGGCGGCACCCCAGCCAGGCGCCTGCGGCTATTGCGGATCAGGTTCTCGTGGATGCGGTCCTCCCAGAAATCGAAGGGCTGTGCGAGGCCGACGATCTGCGGGTTGTTAGGGTGCCCCGAGGGGACCGAGTTGAAGCACCGGGAGAAGTACAGGCTGAGCCCCATCTTGAACACTGCCTCCGTCGGCTGGCCGCTGGCGGAGAGCGACGCCTGCGCATGATTTGTCAACTCCTGCAGATTGAAGGGGCCGTTGGGAATGAAGTCGTCATAGCTGCGATGGATTTCGTCCAGGATCAGGCGCCGCTTCTCGTACTTGGGGAAGCTGGTCTTCAGTATCGCCTCGAAGACCATGCGGATCTCCCTCGCTTTGTCCTCGTCCGATCGGGGGGTGGCGGGTGATGGCTCCGACTCAACCTTCGCGGCCGGCAGGATGAACTGGAAGTCCCCCGGGCCGGTTGGCAGGATTGCTCGGATGCTACGCGCCTCCGCAGCGGCAAGGGCGAAGCTCTTGAAGGAATCGTAGCCGGCCATCTGCGGCGTGAAATCCGAACGGTACGTCCTCATCTGCAAATTCACCGTTGTGCCCAGCAGCGCCCCCGCGCGCGCGTCGATCGCCCGTAGCGCCATCGCCATGAGGTCGAAACATTCCTCGCGGAGCTCTGTCCTTACTCCCGACTCGATCCCCGTGGTCCCCGCCGCCGCCACCTCGAACAGATCGCTATAGTAGAACGATAGCGACGCCGCCTCCGTCAGCATCGGATTGGTGATGTTGCGGTCCACCGCGATGGCGATCACCGTCTTCCCGTGCTGGTTGATCTTGCTGAATAGCGGGACGAAGTCGCGGTCGGAGGAGAGGATCGCGTAGTGTGAAATGCCGGGATTCTGGAACAGCGTTTCCACCACATCCACCGCCATGGTTATGTCGGCGCCGTTCTTCGGCGTCGAGCCCGCCGAGTACCCAGTGTAGGGGACGTCCACGATTTCGAACAGGTTGCGGTGCAGCATGCGCCGGATCGTGACGATGTCGGTGCCCTGGCCGCTTGCCCCCCACGTGGCGTTTGGAATGTCGCCATAGCATTTCCGCACGCGGATCGGTCCCGTCTCCTTTAGTTTGGTGATCACGCGCGACAGGTCGATCGGGAGCCCCGAAGCCATGGCCCCGCCGATCAGGTTCTCAATATCCACATACAGGGCGATACCAGTCGCTTCCAAGGTGGGATCTCCGTGTGGGCGTTGTGAGGGTGCTTCATCGAGCATCCGGGCAATGACACGGCGGCCCGCCCCGTGTCAATCGATTTTCCATACGTCGAACTCGCCATTGCTGAAAGCGAGCTTGCCGCCGTGGCGGCCGAGGAGGGCGCGAATTTCGGGGTCGGCGTCGCGGGAGAGGAGGATGAGGCGGATGCGCTGGGCGCGGATGTGGCGGAGCATTTCTCGCGGAGAGACGGCGTGGGGGTCGGGCCAGATGCTGGGGAACAGGTACTGGCGCACCCCCGCGTCGCCGGTGGCAAAAAGGCCGGTGAACACGCCGTTGCCGGGCGTCCAGTAGCTGACGGTGTCGCCGGGCTTCGCGCTCTGCATCGTGAAAAGGATCGCCTCGTTGAGGGGCGAGGCGGATTGCTCCCACGACTTGAAGTGGATCGGAGAATAGCTGGCCGGTTTCGCATCGCGCCAGTAGCGTTCCGCGCGCTCCCACTGGCGGTTGAGGAAGATCGCCGTGCTCCAGTCGAACAACGCGCAGGCCAGCACCAGCGCCAGCGCCGCGTGCGCAAGCGATCGCGAAGTCGCGCGCAGCCGGGCAATCACGGCGGCGGCGGCAAGCACGCCAAGGAACGGCAGGAACAGCGTGAAGCGCGGCCACCATCCGGCCACCGTGGCAAGGTAGGCCGCAAACGGCGCCACCGCGAGCGCGAGGAACCATCGCCTGTCGCGCGCGCGCCCGACGAACGCGACAGCGACCAGCGCGGGGAGCAGCGCGGCCATCCACAGCAGTCCGAATTCGCCGCGCTTGCCGTCGCCTGTATATCCATAGGACGCATCCGTCAGCGCCGCGTGGTCGAGCTTCGAAATGCGATGGCCAAGGAAGCCGAGGCGGCGCCACGATTCCGCGTCCCATCCGGTCCACGAGTCGTAGGTTTTCCGCCAGAGGGACTGGCCGAATTCGGGGTCGGGCTCCGACATGCGGCGCGCGATGGAGAAGGGGTACTCGCCGCGCTCTAGCGACTCCACGTTTTCCGTCAGCATGATGGGATACGTCGGCGATCCATAGCCGATCCAGTTGCGCATCGCCCACGGCAGTCCCACCGCCGCCGCGATGGCAAACCCCGCGACCGCCATCGCCAGCGCGCGCCGCGGCGGACCGATAAACGCGCGCCATCCCCAGCACACCATCGCCGTGGCGCCCAGGACCAGGCAGTGGGGCGCGGCGTTGAGCTTCGCGCCCAATGCCAGACCCGCCGCCGCAAACATCCACAGCATCCGCACGGGGCCCACGCCATCGAATCGCCGCGCGCCCATTGCCGCACAGAATCCCACCGCAAGCCATCCCGTGCTGAACAGGTCCACGTAGGCCATCGACGATTGATAGAGGATTCCCGGCACCGCCAGAGGCAACATCGCCGCGATCGTGGCCAGCGACCGATCCGCGCCCATCGCCCTCGACCCTGTATAGACAGCGGGAATCGCCACCGGAAGAATCAGCCACTGCACGCAATTGGCAAACGCGATCGAGCCACTCAGCATCATCGTGATCGCCATCGGCAGGTTGGCGCCCCGCGCGAAGTGATTGGCCATGAACGACTCGCCGATGTAGTTCCTGAAGTCGCCGTCCTGATAGAGATGTATAGCCAGGCCCAGGTGATAGCTCAGCGCGTCGAAGCTCACCGGTGGCAGCCGCACGCCCAGCGCCAGAAACCACAATGCCGACACGAGCCCAAACACCAGCGCCACCCGCGACACCGCATCAAGATCACGCAGCCATGGCAAGGTAGCGTGGGCGTCCCGCCCGCGCCCCGCCGCGCGCGATTCCACCCGCGCGGCCGGCGTCAGCGCCACCACCGCCCACAGGATCGCCAGCGACGCGACGCCGAAATTAACCAGGAAGAAGAGCTGGAAGTAGCCCGCGAATCCAAGCGCCAGCGAGAGCGCCGTCCAGAACGCAAACTGAAACGTGAGCGTGGCGCACCAGCGCTCCGCGGGGGCCAGCGACCGGTCGCGCCGGACGAGGCGCGCGAGCACCAGATGCAGCCCCACACACGTCGCGCCAAACAGCGCGGGCATCGCGGCGGAGCTGGCGGTCAATCATCCACTCCGGGGCGGCGGCGCGTTTTCTTGCGGTCCGCGCGGACGCGTTTCGCCTGCAACGCCCGCTCCTTCGCCGCCCGTGGCTCCCGCGTGGCGATGCGGCGCGGCTTGCGGTAATTCAGCTTCTCCACCTTCAGCCTCAGCAACGCCAGCGCCAGCTTCCGGTTCTGATGCTGGCTCCGCTCCCGCTGGCATGCCGCCACAATCCCCGTGGGCCGATGGCGCAACCGCACCGCCGTCTCCACCTTGTTCACGTTCTGCCCGCCCTTGCCGCCAGACCGAAACGTCTCGAAGTCGCACTCCGCCAGGAGCGCGTCATCGGATTCCGGCAACTTGATCAGGTCCATCGGGACAACCTCTGGCGAGACGATAACGGCGGGGCGGGTAGGAAAGGCAAACTGGAAAGGGGAGCGGGAAGGGCGGGAAATGCGGGCTATTGGTCCGAAGCCCCGTTGACTTGGGGGGGCGCCGATCCTTCACAGTCTGGCGCCGTCATTATCCCGGAGCACCCCCCCCGTCATGGACTTTTGGAAGCAGTTGCAGGATTTCGTGATCCTTATCGGGTCGGCGATGGTGCTTGGCGCGCTGTTTGAGCGGTTCAAGCAGAGCGCCATCCTGGGATACCTGCTGGCGGGGACCATTGTGGGTCCCGGCGGGTTGAAGCTGTTGGAGAGCGACGAGTTGGTGAAGAACTTCGCCGAGATCGGCGTGTCGCTGCTCCTGTTTACCATCGGACTGGAGTTTTCGCTCAAGCGTCTGGTGGCGATGGGCAAGCTGGCGGCGGTTGGCGGCACGGCACAGGTCGTCGGGACGGCGCTGCTCTTTGGCGTGGTGGCGCTGGCCTTCGGGTTTCCATTTATTCAGGCGATGGCCCTCGGCCTCCTTGTCGCGCCCAGCAGCACGGCCTGTGTGGTGCGGATGATGCGCGAGCGCTCGGAACTCGACAGCGTCCACGGGCGCAGCTCCATCGGCGTGCTCCTGCTGCAGGATCTGGCGCTGGTGCCTCTCGTGGTGATCATGGCGACGCTGGGCGGTGGCGGTACCGGCAACGGGGTGCTGAAGGAGGTGGCGATCGCCACGGGCTTCCTGACGCTGTTGTTGGTGGGATTCTACCTGCTGAGTATTTTCGTCCTGCCGCGGGCGCTCAACGCGGCGGCGCTGCTGAAGAATCGCGAGATACTGATCCTGCTGGCCACGTCGATGGGGCTCGGCTCCATGTGGGTGGCCCACCAGTTCCACATGTCGCCGGCGCTGGGCGCGTTCATCGCGGGGATGCTCATCGCGGAGTCGCCCTTCTCGACGCAGATCCGCGCCGACATCGGTTCCCTGCGGACACTCTTCGTCACGCTGTTCTTTACGTCGGTCGGCATGTTGGCCGATTTGCAATGGATTGCCACCCACGTGCCCGCCGTGGTGCTGGCTGTGGTGCTGGTGGTGCTGGGCAAGGTGCTGGTGCTGTGGCTGGTTATGCGCGCCCTTGGCATGGGTCACCGCAACGCCATCGCCACGGGCGTATGCCTTGCCCAGATCGGCGAGTTCTCCTTCGTGCTGGCGGAGATCGCGCGCGGCGGCGGCGCCATCGACGACTTTACCTTTCGCCTGGTGGTGTCGGCCTCGCTGGGATCGCTCTTCATCACGCCGTTTCTGGTCGCGGGCTCCACACAGATCGGCGCGTGGGGAGAACGCCTGCTGGCGCGCGTGGGGCTGTGCTCCATCGCGGCGCCCCATGACGCCGCCGTGGAGGAGGTCCATCTCCACAACCACGTCATCGTGATCGGCTACGGGCCAGCCGGCCGCGGCGTCGCCGATTCCCTCCGCGCCGAGAAGGCCGCGTTCTGCATCGTGGAGCTGAACCCCCAAACGGTGGCCAGCGCCCAGGCCGACGGCCTGATGGCCTTCATCGGCGACGCAACCCAGGAGGACATCCTGGAGCACCTCCACGTAACCAGTGCCCGCGCCGTTGTGATCACCATCCCCGACCACCGCACGGGCCTCGCCATGACGCGCCAAGTGGCCTGTATGGCGCCCAACGTCACGATCTTCGCGCGGGTGCGCTACCACATGTACGCCCAGGACTTCATCGCCGCCGGCGCGCACTTCGTCATCGACGAGGAAATGCAGGCGGGCCAATACCTCGGCAAGCGGCTGATGAAGGGGTTGGGGAGCACGGGGGATTTGGAGTAGGGGGCGTCAGGGACGGGACGCGAGCCATTGCTGGAGGCGGGTGTCGAAGTTCTTCACTTCTTCGCATCGCCCTCGGATGGATTTATAGTTCGTGGCAGCCTCTTTCCCCAGAATTGTATATCCATTTTCTGGCGATAGCTGGAGTCCTCTTTGCCTGACATAGGGTTCGAAGTAATGTTCCTTTGGATCGCGAGCCGATCTGACATCTGGCCATTTCCAATGCGACGGAAGGTCCTGCATTCCCGCCAGCGCCCAAACTTCGATTTCCTGATGGGCGTGCTCGGCAAGGAGTGTGGCCCCCGCCTTCAGTCCCGGCGCTCACTTGTCTTCCAGCGCGTCAAGGAGCGCCCGGCGCCCATTGTCGTCATCGCGATCAACACAGAGCAGGAAGAGATGCACCTGTCGATACTGCCCGATAATGGATATGATTCTTTCGGAATCCATCGCCTGCGAAATACCGCGCAGCGTAGGATTCTGGCAGACTCTGACGTACGCGCTTGGCCTGCCGACTGAAGCCATCATCGACTCGATGATCGGTTTCAGGATGTACTGGTCTCTCTTGTGGTTCTCGGGGATGATGAGGACATTCAAGGCACCGACTCCTCGCGTTCGGGCTCTGAAAAGTGCGCCGTGTTCTCCATCCACCCCGACTCCATCAGTCGCCCCCAGTCCTCGCGCTCGAGCACTTCCTGAACTTCCGGGAATTCCACAATGCGCCGAATGCGGGACTCGCGTGTCCCCTCCAACCGGTAAACCAGCGACGCATCCTGCCTCGACTGCTCGCTCAGCATCGACATCAACATCGGCGAATGCGTCGTCGCGACAACCTGAAGCGGGTGCAGGTCTGGATTGCGGACGCGCGACTCGATGAGATCGACGAGCAGATGGAGGCGGGTTGGGTGCAGGCCGGTTTCTATTTCCTCGAAGAAGTAGAGGCTGCGCGTGTGGGGTGACAGCAGCGCCCCAAGCATCGCAAGAAATCGCAGCGTTCCATCCGAAACACTGTGGGCAGAAACCCTGCGCCCCCCGGGCTCGATAATTTCCAGCAGCACCCGCCCGGAGGCATCGGCGGGAAATGCCATATCCGCGACATCCATTGGCGTCAGCGCCGAGAGCCAGCTCTTGATAGACTCCCTCGTCGCTGGATTCTCCCAAAGCTCCATTAGAACAGAGGACAGATTCTCACCTCGATGACCCATTCGGTTCGCACCGGGCGCGCTATACTCTCGCATCTGGTCGGGATCGAAGTCGAAGAAGCGAATATATTCGAAGTTCACAGAAGCGGTCAGGCATGTACCCATCTCCCGAACTCCTCTGTCCCAATCGCCAGGCCTACCGAATCGAGTCCACCCAGTATGCCCCAGATGGTGGAGCATGGGCCGCGAAGCAGGAGTATACGACTTTCCCTCCAGCGCCCTGGCCCTGCCCACCTCTTCCGTCAGTCGATCATCTAGCCTTGCAGAGACGTTCGGATCAATCGGCCAGCGAAAAAC
>JBBQYG010000149.1:0-9897 GCA_038208905.1 Candidatus Sumerlaeia bacterium
CTCCCTTTTCTCCCTTTGCCCCAATCCGCCAGCGCCCCACGATGCGCGGGCCATGAATGTGCTCGGTATCTCAGCCCTGTATCACGACTCCGCCGCCGTCCTGGTGCGCGGGGGGCGGGTGTTGGCGGGGGCTCAGGAGGAGCGGTTCACGCGGGTGAGGCATGATGCGGCGATGCCGTTGCAGGCGGTGGAGTATTGCCTGCGCGAGGCGGGGATCGCGGCGGAGGAGCTGGCGGCGATCGCGTTCTACGAGAAGCCGATGTACAAGTTCCTGGACCGCATCCTGACGACGAGCCTGGCGACGTGGCCGTGGTCGCTGGCTCCGTTTCTGGAGGCGATCCCGCAGTGGATGGCGGTGAAGTACTGGGCGCCCTACGAGATCGAGAAGATCGGGAACTTCCGCGTGCCGGTGCGCTACGCGACGCATCACGAGGCCCATGCGGCGTCGGCGTTCCTGCCAAGCCCCTTCGAGGAGTCGGCGATCCTGACGGCGGACGGCGTGGGGGAGTGGTCCACGACGACGATCGGCCACGGGCGCGGGAAGGATTTCGCGCTGACGCAGGAGCTGCGCTTTCCGCACTCGCTGGGGCTGCTGTATAGCACGATGACGGCGTACCTGGGTTTTCGCGTGAACAGCGCGGAGTACAAGGTGATGGGTCTGGCGCCCTATGGCGAGCCGACGATGGTGGACAAGTTCCACGAGTTGGTGGACTTGCGCGAGGACGGCTCCTTCCGCATGAGGATGAAGTACTTCGGCTATCACCGGTCGCTGCACATGCCGACGCGCGCGATGGAGCGGCTTTTTGGCCATCCCATCAGGCGCAACGAGGACGAGCCGCTGACGCAGTTCCACAAGGACTGCGCGCGGTCGCTGCAGGAGTTCGTGAACGAGGCGATGCTGCGCCTGGCGCGACGCGCCCACGCGGCGTTTCCGTCGAAAAACCTCTGCATGGCGGGGGGCGTGGCGCTGAACTGCGTGTCGAATAGCTACCTGCTGGAGCACGGTCCCTTCGAGAACGTGTGGGTGCAGCCGGCCGCCGGTGACGCGGGCGGCGCGCTGGGGGCGGCGCTGATCGCGTCGCGCGATCTGGACCCGTCGTTCGAGCGCGTCACGATGGAGGATGTCTATCTCGGTCCCGCGTTTCCAGAGGACGAAATGCGCGCGGCGATGGAGGAGGCGGGCCTTGTCTATACGCGCCTGGAGGACGACGCGCTGATCGAGTACCTGGCGGGACGCCTGGAGGAGCAGGCCATCGTGGGGTGGTTCCACGGGCGGATGGAGTTTGGCCCGCGGGCGCTGGGGGCCCGGTCGATCATCGCCGACGCGCGCCGGGCGGAGAACCGCGACCGCGTGAATCTGGCGATCAAGTTTCGCGAGTCGTTCCGCCCCTTCGCCCCTTCGGTGCCGGAGGACGCCGTGAACGACTGGTTCGCGTGGGACCGACCGTCTCGGTTCATGCTGTTCACTGCGCCGACGCGCGAGCCGGAAAGGCTCCCGGCGATCGCCCATGTGGACGCCTCGGCGCGCATCCAAACGGTGACGCGCGCGTCGAGCCCGCTGTACTACGACCTGCATCGCGCCTTCCAGAAGCGCGCGGGGACGCCGGTCCTGATCAACACCAGCTTCAACGTCCGTGGGGAGCCGATCGTGTGCTCTCCGCGCGACGCGGTATCGTGCTTTCTGGGCACGCACATCGACGTGCTGAAGCTGGGGCCGTATATTGCGGAGAAGCGCGACGTGCCCGGGGACCGATTGACGGTGGAAAGGAAGCGGCGCGACTTCGCGCCCGATTGACATGGCAACTCCGGGAAAGCTTCCGATCCGCGCGCGTATCTACTACTTCTTCGCGAGCCACCTGCGCATCCTGCGCATGACGCTGGAGTTCATCCCCGCGCGCCGCGCGTGGCACCTGGCGCCGATCATCGTGCTGCTGGTGCTGGTGGGCATGCTGATCTTCGCGTCGTCGAATCCCGCGGTCAGCCCGTTCCTATACGCGCTGTTTTAGGTTTTCGGCGGCGCGCTTTCCCATAATGCACTTGCGTCAATCGGGCGTATATGCATCGGTTAATGTCTCCAATGGACATTGGTTTTTTGGGAAGGGCGCGAATTCAATGATCACCCCGTCGGCATTCGGAGAGCGGCTTTCGGTTCGGCACAAGGGCCTTGCCGTGATCGCGCTGCCGCTGATCGCGCTGATCCTGACGCTGTCGCTTTCCCTGCTGCTCAACGCGATGCAGGTGCAGGCGCGCGGTTGGGTTGACCATAGCTACTCGGTCCGCCGCGTTGTGCGGAACGTGTCCCAAGACCTCCGCAATCTGGATCTGGTCCGCGCCGACTCCGATGCCTTTCCCCCGGAGCGCGGGGGCGTTCACGGGATTCTTGGCGAATTCAAGGCCCGGGTTCGCGAACTTGGGGAACTGGTGGATGACAACGAGGTGCAGGCGGCGCGCGTTACCAGCCTTTCGGCGAGCCTGGACAGCATTGAGACGAGCGCCATCGAGGACCCTTTCGCCGACTTCCGCACGTTGAGTCGAAGTGTCCACGGCGAGCTCGACGAGATTCTGGCCCACGAGGAGAACCTCCTTGCGGAGCGCCGCGCGAAATCCGAACGCCTTGAGCGGTACTTTCTGGGGGCCATCGGCGTCTGCGCGGCCCTTGGGCTGCTCGGCAGCTGGCTCGCCATCACCATCCAGAGCCGATCGATCCTAAACCGGCTCGACGCGCTGGGCGCCATGGCGCGGGTGATTGAGAACGGGGGCGTGCCCAACGAGCCGAAAGGGATTCGCGACGAGTTTGGCGTCGTGGCTTCGGCTCTGCACAAGGCGGGGTTGAAGATCGTGCAGCGCGAGGAGGAACTCCGCCAGTTCTCCGCGCGGCTGGAGGAACTCGTCGATGCGCGGACGGCGGAACTGCTGGCCGCCAATCGCCGCCTGAAAGAGGAGAACCAAGCGCGGGAGGAGGCGGAGGCCTCGCTCCTCGCGCTGACGGCGACTTTGGAGGCTCAGGTCCAGCAGCGGACCGAAGACCTGCGCCAATCCAATCAGGAACTTGAGTCCTTCAGCTATTCGGTATCCCACGATCTGCGCGCGCCGCTGCGCCATGTGAGTGGATTCGTGGCGCTGCTGGAGCGCTCGGGCGGCAGCAGCTTCACCGACACCCAGCGCGAATACATCAACATCATCGGCAAGGCCAGCACCCAAATGGGCCGCCTGATCGACGACTTGCTGGCGTTCTCGCGCGTCGGGCGCGTGGGAATGACCACGGATAGGGTGGACCTCAAGCAGTTGGCGGCGAATGCATGGGCCAGCCTTGCGGGCGATATCGCGGGGCGCCAGGTTCAGTTCCAGTTGGGTGACCTGCCGACGGTCATGGGCGACAGTTCGCTCCTCCATCTCGTGTTGGTAAATCTTATGTCCAATGCAATCAAGTTTTCGCGACCGCGCGATGCGGCACTTATCGAGGTGGACTCGAAAGAATCTCCCGACCCCTCATGCCGGATTTTCTTTGTCAGGGATAACGGGGTTGGGTACGATCCGAAGTATAAAGACCGGTTGTTTCAGGTGTTTCAGCGTCTGCACCGACAGGAGGACTTCGAGGGGACCGGCATCGGCCTGGCCAATGTCGCCCGGATCATCCACCGCCACGGCGGCCATGTATGGTCCGAATCCCAACCCGGGGCGGGGGCCTGTTTCTACTTTTCGCTACCAATTGCCAAGGAGCATACAAATGGGGAATCTTAGGCGCATCCTGCTGGCCGAGGACAGCCTGAACGATATCATGCTGACACGGGCGGCATTGGAGGAGATCACGCTGGCCAACGCGCTCGACGTCGTCCGTGACGGGGCCGAGGCGCTGGACTATCTGTTCTGCCAGGAGGCCTATGCGAATCGCGATACTGGCACGCCGATCGTGATACTGCTGGACCTCAAGATGCCCAAGGTGGACGGGATGGAGGTGCTGCGCCAGATCCGTGCGCGCCCGGATTTCAAGACCCTCCCCGTCGTGATTCTGACCTCCTCGCGGGAGGAATCGGACCTCGTGGCGGGCTACAGCATCGGCGCCAACGCCTATGTGGTGAAGCCCGTTGACTTCGGTGATTTCGTGGCCGCTATCCGCCAGCTCGGGCTATTCTGGGGCGTCACCAACGAGGTGCCCGGCACCGTGCTTGGCAAATGAGACCCACCCCTCCCACGAGCCCCCGCCAGCTCTCCATCCTGATGTTCGAGGACAATCCCTTCGACGCCAAGCTGGCTGCGTCGTCGATGCAGGAGCAGGGGCTGGACGCGAAACTTCAGGTTACGGAGCTTCTGCCGGAGTTCGAGCGCCTGCTCGCCAACGAAGGCCTCGACGTCATCGTGTCGGACTTCCGCCTTCCCACGGCGAGCGGGCTGGATGCGCTGCGCGTGGCGAAGGAGAAGCGGCCCGATTTGCCGTTCATCTTCTTCTCCGGCACGGTGGGAGAGGAGTTCGCCGTGGACGCGCTGCGCCGCGGCGCCAGCGATTTCGTGGTAAAGGCCCACATGAAGCGCCTTGCCCCGGCGATCCTGCGGGCCCTTGAGGAGAAGGGGGCCCAGAAACGCAGCCGCGTGGCGGAGTTACTCCAGCAGCGCCTGAGCGCCATCTTGGATGCCACTTCCGACTTCGTGGGATTCGGCCATTCCAACGGAGCCCTGACGTGGATCAATCCCGCGGGGATGCGCATGATCGGGCTCTCCCCCGAGAGGGACATCTCCACGCTGAGCATTGCGGGGCTCCATCCCGACTGGGCTGCCCAGACGATCATTCGCGAGGGGCTTCCCACCGCCGAGCGCGACGGCTTCTGGCGTGGCATCACTGCGTTGCTCGATCAGGCGGGGGCGGAGATTCCGGTCTCCCAGGTGATCCAGTGCCATCGCGACGCCGCGGGCCAGGTGGAGTTCTTCTCCACGATCATGCGGGACATCACGGGGCTGAAGAAGGCCCAGAGCGAAATCGAGGCGCTGGCCAGCAGGCATCGCCTCCTTTTCGACCGCAACCCCGAGTCAATGTGGGTGTTCGACCTCGCCACTTTCGAGATTCTGGACGTCAACGAGGCGGCGATTCGCCGCTATGGATACTCGCGGGAGGAATTCCTTGCGTTGACGATCCTGGATTTGCGCCCCGCGGAGGATGTTGGCCGCGCGGTGGAGGAAACGGAGTCGCTCAGGGGAATATCCCCCGGGGAAGAATCCATCCGCTTCTCCGGGATCTGGCGGCACATGACCAGCAATGGGGATGTCTTCCCCGTGGAGATCATGTCCGACCGGATCGATTTCGACGGGCGCGACGCGCGCATCGTTTTGGCGCGGGACATCACGGAGCGCGTCCGCGCGGAGGGGGCGGTTCGGGACCAGATCCGGCGCCTGAGCATCCTGAGCCAGATCAATCGCTCCATCGCCGAGAGGCGCGATGCGGAAAGCATCTTCCGCGTTGTGACCGAGCGCCTCGCAGCCGATTTTCAGGCCGATGTGGCGGTGGTTCTCCTCGTCGATGGCAAGAATGAAGCGCTGATCGTGGCCGACCAATCCTGTGCCGCGGGGTTCGCGGCCAAGGCGGATTCCCTTGCCGTCGGCAGCCGCATTCCCCTGGCCGAAAGCAAGATGGCCCGCTGCCTCCAGGGGCAGACCGTGTACAACCCCGACACTCGCAAGGACGACAATGGGCAGGGGTCGGAGCGACTGGCGGGGGCTGGTATCGAGTCCTACATCGCCGCCGCGCTCGTCGTGGACCAGCGCCCCGCGGGAGTCCTGTTCGCCGGGCGTCGCCAGCCCAACGCCTTCAGCAGCGGCGAGTCCGAATTCCTGCGCCAGCTTGGCGAGCACGTTGCCTTTGCCATGAACCAGATCCGCCTGGTGGAGGAACTTCAGCGAACGATGCGCGGCGCGATGGAGCAGGAGCGCCTGCGCGCGATGGGGCAGATGGCCAGCGGCATCGCCCACGACATCAACAACTCGCTGGCCCCAATCACGATGTACTCGGGCCTGATGCTGGAGATCGAACCCAGCCTCAGCGAGGAGTCGCGCCATCTGCTGCGCACGATAATCACCGCCAGCGAGGACATCTCCCGCACGACGCAGCGCCTGGCCCAGTTCTATCGCCGCCGCGACCCCGCCTCGGAGGAGATGGCTCGCCTGGACCTGAGCGAGGTCGCCACGCAGGTCATAGACCTCACGCGCCCGCGCTGGCACGACATGCCGCTCAAGCGCGGCGTCGCGATTAAGATACGATCTGTTCACGCCGAGGAGCCCGCGGAGGTTCTGGCCTATGCCCATGAAATCCGCGAGTGCCTCACCAATCTGGTCTTCAACGCGACCGACTCCATGCCCAAAGGCGGCACGATCACGCTCGGCACCCGCGTCGAGGGCGAGCGGGTCATTGCGGAGGTTGCAGACACGGGAGTCGGCATGGACGAGGACACCCACCGCCGCTGCCTGGAACCGTTCTTCACCACCAAGGGAGAGAAGGGAACCGGCCTTGGCCTCTCCATGGTCTTCGGCATCATGAAGGCCCACGGTGGCGCCCTGGAGATCGAGAGCGCGCCGGGCGTCGGCACCACGATGCGCCTGGTCTTTCCCGCAATCCGCCGCGCCCCGGTGGAGGAACCCGCCGCCCCGTTGGATGTTGCGGCACCCGGCGGTCCCTCTCTGCGAGTGCTCTGCATCGACGACGAGCCACTGGTGCGAGAGATCCTCCGCCGTGCCCTGGAGCGCGACGGCCACGCTGTCGATCTGGCGGAGGACGGTTCGGCGGGCCTGGACGCATTCGCGGCTGCCCATGCCAGCGGCCGGCCCTTCGACCTCGTCATTACGGACCTCGGGATGCCTCACATGGATGGCGAGGAGGTGGCACGCCGCATCAAGGCCATCAGTGCCGCCACGCCGATCATCCTGCTGAGCGGATGGGGAGCACGCCTCAACGAGGAGGGCGAGTCGCCCGCCCACGTGGACCGGGTCCTCAGCAAGCCCATGTCGATCACCGAACTCCGCGCCGCCATCGCGAGCTTGGCCAGGTAGGGCGTTTTGATGGTTCCGCGATGGACTGAATGCACAAGATTGACGAGGTTGACGGGGAGTCACGCCGATAACGGCGAGCTGGATGGTTTACTGGGGGAACGGCGAAAAAAGCGGGAAAGGCGGAAACGGCGGAACGACAGCAGACGGTGGCACTCTGTCTTCATCGGTCCCCCCCCGCCTTTCCCGCCGTTCCCGCCTTTCCCGCCGTTCCCGCCGTTCCCGCCGTTCCCGTAGTTCCCGCCTTTCCCCTAGTTCCCGCCTTTCCCGTCCTCCCCCCTCCTCCGCCTTTACATTGCGTCGGTCCCGCTCCGCCGCAAGTCTGCGCTTCGGCCCGGCGTCCCCCCCGGCGGGCCCCATGCGAACCATTGGAAGAGGGCCATGCAGCTTGTCGAGTCGGTGAAGATCGGGGTGCGGGAGATCACCCTGCACAAGCTCCGCAGCCTGCTGACGATGATGGGTGTCATCTTTGGCGTGGCGGCGGTGATCAGCACGGCAGCGATCGGCGCGGGGGCGCGGGACGAGCTGAATCGCCAGCTGGCCATGCTCGGCACCAACACCGTCCGAATCAACGCGGTGGAGTTGAAGGGGAAGGAACTCTCCGACCAGAAGCGCCTCTCGCCAAACGGCATGACGCGCGGCGATCTGGAGGCCCTTCGGGTGATCCTGGGCGACTCCATCGTCGGCACCGCGCCGCTCAAGCGCATGACCGCCCAGGTTCAGCACCGGGGCCGCGTGCTCCCCTTCGATGTGTATGGCACCACCGAGGACCTTCCGCTCATTTCGGGGTATGCGATGGCCCAGGGGCGGTTCCTCACGTCGCTCGATGTGGAGGACGCCCGCAACGTGGTCGTCATCGGGGACGACGTGCGCCGGCGCGCCTTCCCGCTCTCCGATCCCATCGGCCTGCCGCTCCTGATCGAGGGACAGCCCTTCACCGTGGTCGGCGTGCTGGCCCCGCGCGGGCGCACTGCCGGAGCCACCGTCATCAACGTGGGCGACGTGGATCGCTCCGTCTATCTGCCGATCAACGCGGCGCTGCGGCGGCTGGGCAACGACGACCCGCGCGCCGACCGGCTGGACGAGATCGCGCTCAAGATCCGTTCCGAACCCGAACTCCGCGAGGCGGCTGCCCTTGCCACGCGCATTCTGGAGCGCCGCCACAATGCCGTGGAGGACTACAAGGTGGTGGTGCCGGAGGAACTGATCCGCCAGCAGCAGGAGACCAAGAACGTGCTCTCCCGCGTGCTCGTGTTCATCGCGGCGATTTCGCTCCTGGTTGGCGGCATCGGCATCATGAACATCATGCTGGCGACGGTGACCCAGCGCACCCGCGAGATCGGCATTCGGCGCGCCCTTGGGGCCACGCGGCGAGACATCCTCCTGCAGTTCCTCGTGGAGTCCCTCGTCATCAGCATCTTCGGCGGAATCATCGGCATCGGCGTCGGCGTGGGCCTGGCGTTCGGCATCGGCTTCTACGCCAACTGGCCCACCATCGTGCCGCCCGAATCCATCATCGTTTCCACGTCGATCTCCGCGGGGATCGGGTTCTTCTTCGGGCTTTACCCCTCCATGCGCGCCTCGCGGCTGGACCCGATCGAGGCGCTGAGGACGGAGTAGCCTGGGAAGGCCACTCTCCCGAGTGGCGACGCACCCGAACGCTGGCTGGGTATAGCCCGGAGGCCTTCTTCTGGCTCGCCAATCGGGAGATTGGCGTTCCCATCAGACGTCCTCGCGGAAGGCTTCCGTGTCGATCTCCGGCAGGACCTCCGGGGGGCGCAGGCCGAGGTGTCTATACGCGGCGGCGGTGGCGACGCGGCCGCGCGGGGTGCGGGCCAGGAGGCCGGACTGGATCAGGTGGGGCTCCACCATGTCGATCAGGGTGTCCTCGTCCTCGCTGAGCGCCACGGCCAGCGTGTTGAGTCCCACGGGGCCGCCGCCGAACTTGCCGATGAGGCAGGAGAGGAACGCGCGGTCCTGCACGTCCAGGCCCAGCGCGTCGATCTCCAGCAGCGCCAGCGCCTCGTTCGCGACCTTGTCGTCCACAAAGCCTTCGTGGCGGATCTCGGCGATGTCGCGCACGCGGCGCAGCAGGCGGTTGGCGATGCGCGGCGTGCCCCGGCTGCGCTCCGCAATGCGGCGGGCGCCCTGGCCACGCATCGGCACGCGAAGCAGGGAGGCACTGCGCAGGATGATGCGCTCCAGCTCGTCGGGGGTGTAGAATTCAAGCCTCAAGGTAATGCCAAAGCGCGACCGCAGCGGTCCCGTCACCATTCCCGCGCGCGTCGTCGCGCCTACGAGGGTGAACGGCTCGAGGTCGAGCTTGATCGACTTCGCATGGGGGCCGTCGCCGATCAGGATGTCGATCTTGCGATCCTCCAGCGCGGGATACAGGCATTCCTCCACCACGCGGCTCAGGCGGTGGATTTCGTCGATGAAGAGCACGTCGCCGGAGCGTTGCTCGGTGAGGATCGCCGCCAAGTCGTCCTTGCGCTCGATGATGGGCCCGCTGGTCGAGCGCAGCGTCGTCCCCATTTCCGCCGCCACGATGTGGGCGAGCGTGGTCTTGCCAAGGCCCGGCGGGCCATAGAGCAGCACGTGGTCCAGCGCCTCGCCGCGGCGCCGCGCCGCCTGGATGAAGATGCGCAGCTTCTCGACGATGGGCCCTTGGCCGACGAACTCCTCGACGGTCTTGGGCCGGAGCGCGGTTTCCACCTCGCGCTCGGAGGCGTCGGCGGGCTTGGGTGCGAATTCGGGGGTTGGTGGCATGGCTGTGTCTTCGGTTTTTATTCGCCCCAGTGGCAATGAAAAAGTCGCGCTCCGTTAGACAAAGGAAACCGGCGGTCGAGGCCATGGGTCTCGACCGCC
>JBBQYG010000150.1:0-9462 GCA_038208905.1 Candidatus Sumerlaeia bacterium
GAACGCCGGTCGCCGTGCTCAAATCCGGCATTCAGTCGGCGCTTCTCTCGGAACCCGACGCGACGAAGGACCGCGAGGCACTGGTGGACCTGCTGGAAGACGTGGCGAGGATCGAACTGCTCTGCGAATCGCTCCTGCTCCTTGGCCGCTCGGAAGCAGTTGATGATCCGGTGCCGCGGATCTCCGCTGCGGAACTCATCCACCAGGCGCGCGCGGTGGTGTCGTCCTTTCCGGATTCCGCGGCCATCCAACTGATCGCAGAGGGACGTGAGAGTGGGGATTTTCGTGCCGACGTGGCGACAACCCGCCGCATCCTGACCAACTTGATCGACAACGCCCTGCGCCACGGCGGCGCCACTGTGCTGGTGTGCGTGGATACTGGTTCCGGGATGGGCGACGCGGCGAGGATTTCGGTGGAGGATGATGGTCCCGGAGTTTCGGCCGACTTCGAGCCGCGCCTGTTCCAGCGCTTTGCGCGAAGCGATGAATCGCGGGCCCGGTCAACGGGCGGCGCGGGCCTTGGTCTGGCGATCAGCAAGGGATTGGCGGAGCGCTTAGGAGGAACCCTTGCCTTGGCGGCATCGGAAACCCTCCGCGGGGCGTGCTTCGAGTGGCGGATTGAAGCCGCCGGGGAGCAATCGCAGGCGCACTAAAAAAACTTCCACCGGCTGGCGCCGTAGCGCGCCAGCCGGTGGAGAGGTCAGGCCGATGTTACTTCGCGGCCGGGGGGGTCTGCACCGTCATCTCGTTGTTGACGCTGGAGACGCCGCGAACGTCGGAGACCAGCTTGGTGACGAGCGACTTCTCGGCGGCGTTCTTGGCGATGCCGGTGACGGTGACGGCGCCATCACGGGTCACGACGCCGGTCTTGACGGTGCTGGTCGAGCGGCGGCTAAGCAGCGCGCCCCTGACCTGAGCCGTGACGGAGGCGTCGTCGATCTTCTCACCGGTGGTGCGGGCGGGCGGCGCCGGCTCGGTGGAGACGGTCATGTGGTTCTCGACGGACTTCACGCCATCGACGTCGGCGGCGTACTCGGCGGTCAAGTCCTTCTGGGCGGCGCTGGTGGCGGGGCCGGTCAATGTCACGACGCCGTCCATCACGTTGATCACCGTGTCGCTGTAGCTGACGTTGCGGCTAAAGAGGAGCGACATCTTGATCTTGCGCTCGATCCACTTGTCGGACTTCTCGGCGTCCTCTTCGGCTTCGGTTGTCAGCTTGTTCTCCACACGCGTCACGCCGGGCAGGCCCTGGGCGGTGTTCTCGGCGAGGGTCTTGTGGGCCTCTCCATTGACGGTGCCGGTGAGGGTGATGACGCCGCCTTCGGCGTCGGCCTTGACGGAGTCATCCTTGAGGTAGGTGCGAGAGACGTAGGAATCCGTGAAGGCTTTCTCCATGCGGTCGTCCGCCTCGGTGGCGCGCGCGGGCGTGGCGGCGGAGCAGAGGATGGCGGCGGCTATTGCAATCGAAAGGGGAAGCTTTGCGATGGTCCTGATCTTCATTATTCAAGCCTTTCTTTTTTCGCGGGGTGCTCCCACGGGGGAGATGGTGGAACTTCAACTTCGCGAACTGCGGCATTGGCATCCTGCTGTGTGAAAGGTAGCGTGGGCGTCTCGCCCGCGCGCCGGATCGCCCCATGCGCGGGCAAGATGGCCACGCTACCCTTCCACGAAACCTGGAAAGCCATGCTAGAAGCCGCTGGGGATGTTCCCCATCATCATGAGGATCAGGATGATGACCAGCACGAGGCCCAGGCCGCCGGTTGGGAAATAGCCCCAGTTTCGGCTATGAGGCCACGCGGGGATAGCACCGACAAGGAGGAGGATCAGGATGATCAGCAGGATCGTACCCATGGTTGTTTCCTTTCGGCGGCATTGGAAGGCCGCGGGATGTTGGACTACGCGGGGGCCTTGCCGTTGCCTGGCGATTCAGGCGCGCCGCCCTCGGTCCCCATGTCCACCGTCGTCTTCTGCATCAACTGTTCATCGCGTCTGGTTTCCGCCTCGGCCTGGTCCCAGTTGCGCTGGCACTGGCCGTTCTGGCACCCGTCCTGGAGATAAATTTCGTAGGCGCGACGCGCGATTTCCTCGTGGGATCCGCTGACCGGAGCGACCACTGGAGGATTGGCGGCGACGACGGGTTCCGGGCGGGTGGGCTGGGCGCGGGATGCTGATCGCCGGTCGTCCTGCCGGAAGGGCCCTTCTAGCAGTGCGTTTCTGTTCGACATCATATATTTTCCTTCCTTTGAGGACTGCTTGTTGTGGAAGTGCCGTAACGTTCCCGGCTGTGACAGCTCAAGAAGCCAATGACATACCAGCGGGTGGCCTTGCGCGATTCGCCGGTAAACTTCGCGGCGATCCGCGGATAACTACGCCGTCAAAGCGAGGGATAATTCTGGAGGGCGGCCTGATACTTCCTCTGCAATTCCTTGCCAATTCCAGTAGTTTCGCGCTTCTGTGGCCGGTCTTCGCGGATGTTCCCGTTGTATCTTCGATGTTTCTGTACCGCCGCGAATCTAGTCTGCGGCTCCTCGGGCTGATTGCGCTACCTTTGCGTGGCTCCGCTCTCGCGGCGACTGACCGGGTGGATTGCATCCCCCTGAATGCAAATTCCCCCCTCCCCTTCGCTTTGCCGTCGGCGGGTGTCGTAGCACACCCGCCGACGACGAAGGCCCGGCGTACTTACCTGATCCGGGAAGATTCAACGGTCATCTCGTTCCTGGCGGTGGAGACTCCCTTGACGCCGGAAACGAGCTTGGTGACGAGCGACTTCTCCGCGGCGTTCTTGGCGATGCCGGTGATCGTCACGGCCCCGTCGCGAGTGGCCACCATGGTGCCGAGCCCATTGGTGGAGCGATGGCTGAGAAGCGCCGTCCTGACCTGCGCGGTGACGGAGGCGTCGTCCATGCGCTCGGCGGCCGAGCGCGTCGGCGGCTCGGCGGCCTCCACCACGGTCATGAGATTGGTGACGGACCCCACGCCATCGATATCGGCGGCGTACTCGCCTGTCAGTTCCTTTTGGGCGAGGCTGCTTGCGGTGCCCGTCAACGTCACGACTCTTTCCTTCACTTCAACGTGGGTCTTGGCCGCGCGCACATTGCGGTGGAGGAGGAGCGTGAACTTGACCTTGCGCGCGATCCAATTGTCGGACCTCTCCGCGGCGACGTCGGCCTTGGTCTCCAAGTGGTTGATCACGCGGATGACGCCGAAGAGGCTTTCCGCGGTGTCTTGCGCCAGCCGCTTGTGGGACTCCTCGGAAACCACGCCGGTCAGAGTGAATACTCCATCCCGGCAGGATATCCTGATGGAATACTCCTTCAGGAAGGTCCTGTAAACGTAAGACCCCTTGAAGGAGGCCTCGATCTTGACATCGGTTTCCGAGGAGTAGAACGCAGTCGTGGTGTAGAACATGGTGGAGGCGGCGGCGGCCAACACCAGTTGGTACTTCATGGTGGCCCTCATGTTGGTCGCTCCGATCCGTGGCTTTTTAGGTGGCGTGACTTGCCCTTCGGCAGAAGAGCGCACGCAGGTTCTGCCGTGCGCCGATCCGCCGTTGTACTAAGGACTGCGGGTTACGACTGGATTAGAATCCGCGGGGCAGGTAGCCGGCGAAAACGAGGACCAAGACGATGACGAGCACGAGGCCGAGCCCGCCGCTTGGGCCGTAGCCCCAGTTGCGGCTGTGGCCCCAGGTCGGCAGCGCGCCGAGGAGTAGCAGGACGACGATGACGAGCAGGATAAGTCCCATTTGAGTTTTCCTTTTGGTGGATGGTCAGGCAACGTCAGTCGATGGTGGATACGGCGCGGAGCGTCGTGCGGTTCTGGATGCTAGGGGCCGGGCGATGGCTATACTTGCCTCAGGGTTGCAAATGATCGCTTTGAATCGCGGGCACTTTGATCGCTGTGTTTGGGCCCGGCACTGTTGGATCCTTTCGCTGGAGCCGGTTCACCATGTTGTCGCCGTGGCGTTCCCGTCACCTGACTCTTCAGGGAGCGAGTGACATACCAGCAGCGAGCTGTCGCTGAATGGCATCGGTCCCGTATTCCCGGATCGTTGCGATCCGCCGACTTTTGTTTCCGCCGCACTTTCTCCAAATACCCAATGTTTTGGGCATCGAAGCGCCCCGCCTCAGAAGGTGATACGAACGTCATCCTGCAATTCCATCTTCCCTGAAATGCCGATTCGCCGCGCTTGAATGCTTGCGTCGCCGCCGTGAAGTTCTCGCCGTTCTTGTGCGCATTCGGGTGGAATGCATACTTCGGTATGCAAAGTCCCGCCTTGCCGGTTGCCAAAAGAGTAGCACGGGCATCCCCCCCGCGCCGTGGGAAGACGCGGCTATCCGGGAACTCGGGATGCCGACGGTGCCCGGGCTAGGCGCCCAAGCTACCTTGGGGGACGATTAATAGTCACTCCACTGGATATCAGCGTGGTGAAGGTTTTGAGCCTTCACAACGACATCACCAGCGAGACGGGAGAGGAACTCCTCGTTTTCACGCTGATTGAGAAGTGTGCGTTTCGAATAGTGAAGCGAAGGGAGGCGGAGGTTGCGCCCTCGCGTAGGATGGTTCCGCCGGACTTCGGGGCCAAACACTACATCGAGCATCCACGAAGAAGGAAGACGATGGGCACGAGTGGTATCGGTATTCCAAGAGCGAGTATCAGGAGCACGGGGCGGATCTTCCCGGCCCGCGAACGCGTCGAGTGCCATAGCGAGCGGGGCACGAGCAGCGGGCGGAGCTAGGGCCCTGAATTGGGAGTTGTGTTGAGTTTGAGGGAGTCGTTGTTCATGGAGAGTGCCTCGCGGGTTGGACCCTTGCTGCCGGTCTCTGCCAGTATTCTCATCAATCCCCGGGCCATAAGCGGAAGGGCTCCGCCGCGACCTTAAAACAATTGGAGTTACTTCGTTGATGGGTTGCCGGGCGGTCCAAGTACGCACTCCCCGCCGTGCAGAGAGCCCGACCCGCCGCCAGATTTCTGCACGACCGCGCGGGGATGGAGATTGCCAGCCGGTATGGAACCGGATCCGCCGCGCTGGTCAGCCGTCGGACAGCCCGAACACCTTGTCCAGCCGCGTGACCTTCAGGATCTGGAGGATCTTGGGCGAGGGATTCACGAGCGTAAACTCCACCTTCCGCGTGCGCAGGTGCGCCTTCAGCCCCATCAACACCCCGATGCCGCTGCTGTCGATGAAGCTGAGCCCGGAAAGGTCGATGACGACCTTGGACAGCGACGCCGTGGAATCGTCCACGGCGGACTTGATCGTGTCCCTCAAGGTGTTACAGGCCAGACCAATCAACTCGCCCGATGCGAACACGCGCATCACGGGGCCTTCTCGTTCGATCTTCATGTCCATGAAAAACCCTCGCGATCCTTGATCGGACAGCGAACCTCTCTGGACTCGGGCCGCGTGTCAATCGTCGCCGTGGGGGAGCACATCCTCCTCGCTCAGCGAGGCGACGCCGTGGCGCATCAGATTCTCCGACGCCACACGGGCGACGAGGAACTGTTTCAGGTAGTCGGGTCCGCCGGCCTTGGAGCCTACGCCGCTGAGTCGGTAACCGCCGAAGGGCTGGCGCCCGACGATGGCGCCGGTGATGGGGCGGTTGAGGTAGAGGTTGCCAGCCTCGTACTCCGCGCGCGCGCGGCGCAGGTGAGTCAGCGTGCGCGAATGCACCCCGCCGGTCAGGGCGTAGTCCGTGCTGTTGGCGATCTCCAGCGCGTGGCCGAAGTCGCGCGCGGGAACCACGGCGAGGACGGGACCGAAGATCTCCTCCTGCATCAGGCGATGGCGCTCGTTGGGCACGTCGAAGACCGCGGGCGGCACGAAGCTCCCCTTCTGCTCCAGGCCGTGCAGGTCGCCGATGTGGATGGCCTTGGCGGAGGAAGTGCCGAGCTCGATGTAGGAGCGGACCTTTGCCGCCGCCTCCGCGTCGATCACGGGGCCGACCTGGGTGCCGGGATGCTCGGCGGGGCCGATCTTGAGCGCGGCGACGCCCTCCTTCAGGCGGGCCAGGAATTCTTCATACACGTCCTTCAGCACGATGGCGCGGGAGCACGCGGAGCACTTCTGCCCACTGAATCCGAACGCCGAATAGATGACATCGGGCACCGCCGAATCGAGGTCTGCGCTGGAGTCCACGATCAGGCCGTTCTTGCCGCCCATCTCGGTGACGACGCGCTTCACGAAACGCTGGCCGGGGGGAACCTCCGACGCGGCGCGCGTGATCAGCAGCCCCACGTCTCGGCTGCCGGTGAAGACGACCATGTTGACCTCGCGGTGGCGCACGATGCGGTCGCCGCAGACCTCTCCGCGGCCGGGGAGGAAGTTCATCGCGCCGGGCGGCAGGCCCGCCTCCTCCAGCGCCTGCATATACATCCACGTGCACAGGGGCGTCTGCTCCGCCGGCTTGAGGACGACGGTGTTCCCCGCGACGAGGGCGGCGGCGGCCATGCCGACGGGAATCGCGATGGGAAAGTTCCACGGCCCGATCACGGCGACGACGCCCAGCGCGTGATAGGAGAGGTCGTTGCGCTCGCCCAGCAGATATTGCTGGAGGCGGCGCGGATGCGCAAGGCGGAGCATCTCCCGCGCATAGAACTCGAGGAAGTCGATGGCCTCGTCGGTGTCGGCGGCGGCCTCGCGCCAGGGCTTGCCGGCCTCGAACACGGCCACGGCTGACAGCAGATCGCGGCGGTCGCGCATGATGGCGGCGGCGCGGAGGAGAATCTCCGCCCGTGTCTCCGCGGGGGTGCGGGACCACGCGGGGAATGCCTTGCGCGCGGCCTCCACCGCGCGGTCGGCGTCGGCGGCGCTGGCGCTGGCGGACACCGCGACGACGCGCGAGTTGTCGGACGGATCGAGCGATTGGATCGTTTCCTTCGTTTCGACGCGGCGGCCGCCGATCACCATGGGAATCGCGACGGGAAAGGAATCGCGCGCGGCCGCAAGCGCCTCGCGGAATCCATCCCGGACTTCATCGCGCGAAAAATCCGGCGGCGGCTCATTGCGGAAATCGGCGATCGGGGAGCGGTGAGTCTGCGTCATTTGGCGGAATCCTTGGTCGATAGGGAGAGGGTCGAGGGGGACTTGGGATCGTCGAGCAGGTGATCCTCGGAGACGCCGTCGGCGAAGCGCTGGCGCAGGAAGCTCTCGTTGCTGGTGTTCTCCAGGATGCGGCGGACGAGGTAGGCCATGCCCTGGATCAGCTCGCCCGATGGCGTGTAGATGCGCACGGGAACGCCCAGCGCGGAAACGGCGTCCTTGATGGGGCCCGCCATGCCATAGAGCATCTGCACCTCGAAGCGGTCGCCCGGCACCTTCAGCGCCCGGCACAGCGCCATGCCCCACGCGATGCTGCGCACGTTGTGGCTGGCGAGGGCCGTGCGGACGATGTCGTGATTCTCCAGCAGGATGCGGGCGCACCGCTCGTAGCAGGCGTCGGTCCCGCGCTTGTCTGTATAGACAGGGACCGGCCACCCCTTGGCGCGGGCCCAGATCTGCTCGCTGTCCCAGTAGGCGCCCTTGACCAGGCGGATGGTGAACTGCTGGCCGCGGCGGCGAAGCTCCGCGATGAACGCGCGCAGCGTCGGCTCCGCATCGCGAAGGTAGGCCTGCTGCACCGTGCCCAGATTGGGGAAGCCGCGGAACTCGGGCTCGTCCAGCAGGTCCAGGATGATGCGCATCGTCAAGTCGCGATACTCGTACTTCTCCATGTCCACATTGACGAAAACGCCGCGCTTGACGGCCGCGCGGATCATCGGGCGCAGGCGGCGGCGGACGTCCTCGCTGGTGCCGTCGGGATCGATGGGGTCGAACTTGCTGGTGAGCGAGCTGAGCTTGATGGAGACGTTGACGCGCGGCCCGCAATCCACCGCCACGCGCGGCGCCGCGCCGAGGAGCCCGCCGAATCGCTCGATCATTTCGAGGTAGCGGCGCTGGAACTCGTCGGCCTGGGACTCGCTGACGACGAACTCGCCGAGCAGGTCGAGGGAGAAGCGGAAGCCCTCCTTCTCCATGCGGCGGATGCGCGGGGCGACTTGCTCCGGCGTGTGGCCGGCGATGAACTGCCCCCCCATGCGCGAGATGCCAAAGCGGCTGGCAAGGCGGATCAGTTCGCGTGTCATGGCGCGGTCCTTGCCGACGGCGCGGGCGATGCCGCTCAGGAACGTCGGCGTGGCGCCGGTGGCGATGTCGGCGCTGCCGAGGTACTCGTCCAAGTGTCGCGCGATGGACCGCGAATCGCGGAGCGCAGGATAGACATCGACGAAGCGCAACATGCGATAGCGCAGGTCCTCGTCGCCCATCATCAGCTTCATCAGCAGGTCGTTGGCGCGGGCGGGATTCAGCAGCGGCGCGCTGGCGCGGCGGATGCTGCGAAAGATGCGGCGGCCGTGGGCGCGGGCGTCGGACTCCAGGCGGGCCGCGTCGATCCGCGGCGCGCGGCGTCGCGGGGAACTGGTGCTTTGGGATGTGGCGGGGTCTTGCGCCATCATAAGGCTCAAGGGATGACCTCCGTGGAGTATCCGGGAAAGTTCAACGCATCAAGCGGGCCGCTCCGCCGAATCGGCGATGCTGGGGACCCGGGTGGATTTCCGGAATGCGGGCGGGCCGAAGCCCCGGAGGAATTAGAGATAGCCCGTGCTGGCGTTCAGGAAGAAGTACCACTTCTTCCAGAGCGTGAGGCCGATCAGGGAGATCGTCGAGGTCACGATGTCGTACAGCGGGCCGTTCAGCATGGGGAGCCTTGATCGCGAGCCTGATTCATGGGCGGAGCGTAGGGCGGCGTTGATTTCTCCGACAAGGAGTTTCTGCAAACGAGGGAACTTTTCGCTGAAACGCAGGATTTTCACGGACTCCTCCGCGGGGTTGCGCTTGCGGCCAATCGTGACCGCCCGACGATGAACGCGAGGCACCGCGATGAACGAGCAGCGCGCCCACCGGCGCGAGAAAACCAACCGCCGCCACACCGACCGCGTGATCGCGTCCTATCGCGATGCGGTGATCCGCGCCTATTGCAAGGTGCGGTTCCGCATCATCAACATGCGCGTGCTGGACGAGATGGAACAGTACCTGCCGCGCGAGGGCACGATCCTGGACATCGGATGCGGCTTTGGCCTGTTCAGCCTCTACTTCGCCATGGCTTCGCGCGGGCGGCGAATGCTGTCCCTGGACCTCAACGCCCGTCGCGTCGAACTGGCGCGGCGGTCCGCGGAGAAGCTCGGCCTTGGCGACCGCACCAACTTCCTTAACCGCAACGTGCTCGACTATGAGTTCGACCGGCCCGTGGATGCGATCTTCATGCTGGACATCCTCCACCACCTGCCACGGGGGAGCGCCGAGCCGATCCTGCGCCGCTGTCACGCCGCGCTGGCGCCCGGCGCCACTTCATATCATAAAAAAGGAAAATAGAATTGCCAAGTTTTTCATCCTTTATTGAGTACCTCCACTTCCAGTTGTCCGGATC
>JBBQYG010000151.1:0-9451 GCA_038208905.1 Candidatus Sumerlaeia bacterium
GCGTCGAGTTCCAAGCCGAAGAGATTCTCGGCGATCACCGCCGCGGCGGCGGCCTTGGCGTCTAAACCCTCCTCGGCCATGCGGAGATGCAGAAGCAGTTCGAGGGTGGCCACAAGGAAGTGCCCGCTGCCGCAGCAGGGATCGAGGACTTTGAGTTCCTTGGCGGTCTTGGGCCAGCCGTCGAACGTGCCGGCGGCGGGCCGCCAGGCGTTGGTGGCATCGTTTTTGACGAAGCGGAGGTAGTCGAAGGAGTACCCCGGCAGCGCGACGGCGGCGCGAGCGTCGGCCTCGGTCTGCCATTTGGCAACTTGGCCCTTTGGCAATTTGGCCATTTGCTTCGCCGCGTGCCACGCGCCGATGGTGTTGTGGAGCAGAAAGAGCACCATGTAGTGCTCGGTGAAGAGCTGCGTGACGGCGGGGAGCGTCGCACCGGTAATCTTGTCGCCGCCCTTGACGCCGGCGTTGACACGGTCCTTCTCGGCGGATTGCCAGAACTGGTACACCCAGCCCAGCGCGTCGTCGGCGGTGAAGACCGTTGGCGGGAGCGATTCGAGGTGTTTTTCGAGGGCTTGTTGGTGTTCGGGTGCGAGCTCGACGCGGAGGACGGGGTCGGTGGGGCGGAAGATGTGGGGGAGCATTCCGGCTGCGAAAGATCCGGCGGTGGCCCAGAGGTCGGGGACGGTGGGTGTGGAGGCCTTGGCCGCGTTTTCGGCGGCGATTTGGGCGACGGTGTTGAGGTCGACGGGGACGTTGTACTGGGGGTGGATGAGGAGGTTGTTTTCGGCGAGGAAGCGGGCGAAGAGCATTCGGTGCCAGTGTTCGTAGGCGACTTCATGGGTGAGGCGGGAGAGATCGGAGAAGGACTGTTTGGCATCGTCCCAAGTGTCGCCGAGCTGGCGGGCGTGGGCACGGAGGGAGCGGCGGACGGATCGGTCGGTTTCGGAGAGGTAGGCGGGTACGTCGCGGCTGGGGGCGGCGACGGCGAGGCGTTTGAGAGCGGCGGTGGCGCCGTTCTCGGCTTCGGCGCGGGCGTTTTGGACGGTGGTATCGAGGATGCGGCGGAGATCGGAGTGGAGTGGGGGCATGGGTGACGGGGTGTGGGAGCGGGAGAGGGGGGGATTAGACGATGACGGGACCTTCGGAGAGCTTGGCGCGGATGGCGGATTCGGAGGATTTCAGCCAGGCGGCGAGTTCGGTTTCGGAGGAGATGGTGGCTGGGGGGAGTTTGAGGGTTTGGGCTTTGGGGACGAGGGACTTGGCGGCTTCCTGTCGGGCGGCGTCGAAGCGTGTGGGGAGGGCGGCGGTGAGTTCCTGCCAGGAGGTGATGGAGCGTTTGGCGAGTTCGGCGAGGAGGTCGGGTTCGGTGGCGACGGAGACATCTGGGGGAGCGGAGAGCTGGTGGCGGGAGGCGATGGTGGCGAGGGCTTTGGCGTCTTTTTCGCCGAGCTTGACCCAATTGGGGTCGGCGGCGAGTTGGCGGTCGGAGGCGAGGAATTCGTCTTTGGCGCGTTTGGAGAGTTCGAGGAGACGGGATCGGAGTGCATCGGCGAGGAGGGTGCAGAGGGGGGGAACCGGGTCGGTTTTGTCGAGGAGCTGGCGGTGGTCGCGGATGGCGCTTAATTGAGAGTCGACGTTGCCGCCGGGGACGGCTTGGGGGAGTTCGGCGGACCGGGCGTGGGAGAGGAGCTGTTCAAGGGATTTCCAGCGGGAGAGGCGCTTTTGGGCGAGCTCGGACTGGGAGGTCCAGAGCTTGATTTCGGCGTCGAGGCGGAGGGCGTCGCGGAGCATCTCGGAGAGCTGCTCGTTACCCAGCATGGATTCGAGTTTTTTGAGGTGAAGCACGTCGGGGGTGGCGGGGAGCGGAGGATCGCCACCGACGGAGGCGGCGAGATCTCGGAGTTTCCGGAGGAACTCAGGGGCCTTTGGCTCGACTTCTTCGTTGCTCACGGTCTTAACGCCGACTCGGGTGAACAGGCCGCGGAGGTTCACCCGTTCCATCGCGCTGATGGGCGGATGGTCGACGCGATAATCGATGACGCCGATCATGGTTTGGTCGATGGCCTGTCGAGCGACGGGTACGCCGTTGCGGCTGGCTTTGAGAAGGCCGGCGGCGATGAGAACCATGAGGCCTGCGTTGACGGCGTTGTTGGACCATCCGTAGGGGGATTTGGTGAACTTGCCGATAAGTTCGTTGCCCTTTTTGCCCGGCCCGATTTCGGAGAGGATGGCGGAGCAAACGGGGTGTTGATCGGGGTTGCCGCTGTGGTTGACGATTTGCAGGGGCGCACCGTCGCCGCTTTTGGCCCGCTTGAAGACCTCTTCCCACTTGTCGGAATCGGCGAGTGAGAAGGAGGGGTAAAGTCGTGAGAGGGCGGCTTCGCAGGCTTCGCGGACGCGGTCGGTAAGGGTGATTCCGGGGAAGTCTTCGCTGCCGGGGAGGATGGCTTTGGCGTCTTTGAGGATGGTTTGCAGGAGGAGGGTACGGACTTCTTGTTCGGCGAGGACTTTGCGGGTTTCGAGGGCGTTTTTGGCTTCTAGGGCGGCGGGTGTGTTGGGAGTTCCTCGCTCCTGAAGCGTCATTTCAGAGGCTTTGGCGATGGCCAGTTGAGTTTTTAATTCGCTGGCAGAGACCTTGGGGATAACAACGGTGACACGGGGACTCTGGGTGCCGGGGGCATGGGCGTCGGCGAGGATGGTTTTGGTGGCGGCGTCCCACTCGGTCCGGATCCAGACGGGAACCGCCTGCTCTCCGGCGGGGGGTGTATCACCGAAGGCGGTGTCGAGCTTGCGACGGACTTTGCTCTTGCCTTGAATCAGGGTTACGTCTTGAAGTAGAGCGGTGATCTCACGACGGAACAACTCTCCGCGGAGGTAGCCGATTTCACCCTCATCGGCCAGCAGTCCGGCGAGGCGCTGCTTGTAGTGTTGCTCCCACGCGGAGGATTCGGGGGTTTGGAGGCGGAATTCATCGCCGACCCGCAGAAGAGTGCCATCTTTCTCCATGGCATCGAGGAGCGGCGGTATCTGCTGGCGGAGCCTGTCGCCGTCGAGCTTAAGATCTTCAACGAGCAGGTCGGCGAGTACAGCCGGAGTGGCTCGGAGGCCAAGATTGGGTGCAGACAGACTGACCTTGCCGATCATGTAGATCAGGGCGAGAAGTCGACCGGAGAGCTTTTCATCGTCATTTTTGCTGGTGCGCTTGCGTTGGATGATGTTGTGCCGGTCGCGGTCGAGCGCACCTTTTTCGACGAGCGTGTCAGCGAGTTGATCGAAGAGCATATCGCCAGGGATGACATGGCCGACATCCTCGTGTGCAACGGAACGGACTGCTTCGAAGGTGATACGGAGTTGGGTGCGGAGCTGCCCGGTGAGCCCGGTATCGACGTTGCGGAGGACTTTCTCCCAGAACCGCCTGCGAACGGGGAGGACGGGGTAGTCGTCGACGTAGCGATCTTCGTCGTCGGGCTTGGTCTTGAGATCGGTGTCCTTCAACTGACGTGTGATCTCGCCGGTTGAAGCGTTGAGAAGTTTGCCCAAGCCGTCCTTCTCGTTGGCTTTTTTTTGGAGAACAACCTTGCGAATGACGGTGTCAATGTCATTGTCCTGAAGGTGCAGGGTCCGCTGGAACCGGTCTTGCAGGCGTTGGAGGAGGGGAGTGGTCGTCAGAGCGGATTGCCCGGTGGCAACGACTATGAGCTTGCCGTCAAAGCTGCTGCTGAGCGCTTCGACGCAGAGTTGAAGCTTGAAGCTCCGGTCGGCGTCGTCTCCGATGTACTGTTGGGCTTCGTCTAGAACGAGGAGAGAACAAGGGAACTTCCCGTTAAATTTCTCTTTGACCGCGCGGTCGATCAATTTGGTCATGCCGTCGATGTCGATTTCTTCTTGCTTTGGGAACTGATCGTTGATCTTCTGCAGGACCTCTTCGGCAGTCTTTCCCAGTGTCGGGTCATGGCGAGCGATGGACTCTGCGATGTCGGACGAAAGTCGGAAGGCTTCGAGATCTTGTGTCCAGTCAATGCCGGCGGCTTCCAGGTCAGACCGAACTTTCTGCTCCAGTTTCTTCTGTCGCATCCAGAGCAGGAAGTTGGCAGTTGAAACGTCCGGGGGCAGGCCGAGAGCCTCGTAAACCACTGAAAGGACCGCTTTGGGAAGTTGGTCGGCAGAGCTGGCCTCCAAGATGCCTGCCGCTGCAAACTTTCCTCCTGACCTCTTTGAAACTGTGTCTAGCTCGCGAAGAAGGTCCTTGACGCTGTCGGGAAGCATCGCCACGTCACGCGGTGTCTTTCCGCTCGGGAGTGGTTCGTTCGTCCAGAGGTATCGAAGGACCTTGACCAGGTGCGATTTCCCACTGCCGTAGAACCCGCTGATCCACACCGCCGGCTGCATTTCCTTTGTGGAATTGTTAGAGAAGGTTTGAACGACGATTTCAAGGCCCTTGGCGTACTGACCCTCGCACACGAACATCTCGAGCTCTTCGGCGATGAATAGTGCAGCCTTTGCACCCTTAACTTGAGCCACCCCCTCGTTGGCAAGTTTCTGGTTCCTCGGGTCCTTGAGGAAGAGTTCATGGTTCTTGATTGAAAGGTTCATAAGTTGATCTCTCTGTTTACGACAATTGGAATCCCGAGGTAGTTCCATCCGTCGCCCGTATCGAACAACTTGTATGTGTTTGCTTCGCGGACACCCGGGAAACAAACGAGAAGTCGACCTTTGATCTCTCCTTCAATTGCCTTGACGACGGATGAAAGCCGCAAGACGCCGTAGAGCGATCCGGCACCCATGAGCGCAACCACGTCTCCGTCTCTTGCTTTTAGTAGCTCAATAATGAGCCCGTCGCAAAGGGTCTTGTGGAATAGCTGCTCTGGCAAGCCTTCGGGCCGGCGGAAACAACCCTCCCGGTGACGCCATGTTGTCAGCCACTCGGGAAATTTCGAGGTCAGATCGACGGGCACCCATCCGTGTTGCGACTCTTGAGTGGCCAGAGCAAGTTCTGGCATCCGCTTTCGAAACCTGCGCTCACTGGCTGGGTTGTAAACGAGGAACCAGACCTTTTCTGCGCCAGAGAGGTTCTCCCGCCACGGGGTGTGTACATGTGACGAGTACGCCCTTAGAAGCAGGTCAAACTCTGCCATCCGACATCTCCTGCTCCAACGGTGTAAGCAATTCGGGAAACGAAATCTCAACCACACTCCCCAGTTGCCGGTAAGAGAGCAGTCCCTGCTTGGATGCGATCCGGGCAAGCCCGGTAACCTCTGAAAGCGGGCGGTCAAGAAGGCGAACTACCTCAGAGGTAAAGAGCCGCTGTCCTCGTCGACCTTGTACGGATGCCAGTAGTAGACAGAGCGTAACAGTTGCCGGCGTGACTTCCGGGCGTGACCTGATTTTCTGAACCCGTCCTTCGAGAAAACCAGCCTGCGTCAATGTGGAAGCCACATTCCTCGCAACCTTGTTTCGTACATCGGGATTCAGTCGCGAGCCCAGATTCTTGGCAAGATAGAGGTCAATCACATCTGCTCGGCAGGGGCTACCGAGCGGTATCGGGAGAACGGCCTCCACTGACCTCCTAAGTAACGGATCCCGAGCTTGAGCGACGAGAAACGCCAGCATCTCGCGGCCGCGGACATCCAACCGCCAAAGCTGGCGAAACACACGGAACAAGGGGATCCTAGAGTGCAACCCGTACAACTCGCTCAGTCGTTGGATCGTGAGGCGTCGCGTGGCGACCGTTTTTTTGCCCAAGAGGTTGTCGTCAACAATGAGCGTCCGAAATCCAGCATGATCGGTTGTAGTCGCCGAGCCTCTAAACAACTCCTTGAGCTCCGAGAACATCATCGTTCGGCTACTGTGGGTTCCGCGCTCGCCGAACCTGAATCCGAACCAACTGCCGGATTCCTTATTGCCGCCGTCTGGTTGCTGGATCTGTTCGTTCGCCATCACTTGGGTCGAGTTTACTCCAAATCGGTGCGGAAACCACTACTGGATCCAAAGCTTGGGAGATCAACCAGACGTACGAGGTGACCTCCTGCACCTCGGGTTTTGATTCAACGGTTGCAGTTGATCGAGGTTGATCGGGCATAGCCCCCCGTGCAGGGTCTACTGACACAACGTCGTCAGTCGTCCACCAAGTTGCTTGGTGAACTCCACGACCCGCAGTACGTTGGACGCCCGAACGAAAGGTGGCCGATCGTGGCGGAATACTGGGTCGAGGGGGCGGACAAGAACAGCGGGGTCGATGTGACGATCATCGTGACTGCGATGGATGAGGAGGCTGCGCAGGCCGAGGCAGCTCGGCGAGGGGTTCTGGTGTCGAAGGTGAGTAAACGCGGGACCTCAGGCGCAGCCGCGGTGCCGAGCGCTCGGGGCCATGTAAAACCAGCAAACGGTACCTCAGCGACCGAGGTTCTGATGTCGGCTGCCGTTGCAGCCGGCGTGGTGGCATCGGTCGGGTACCTGTGGATCCTTTACGTCATCGCTCGGATCGTTACCGCTTCCATTGGCTCCGCTGGCGGGGGTGTTCGCGGCGCCGTAGGCAGACTAAGCACCTTGGATGTTACGGACGCGTTGGCGATGTTGGTGATCCCGGTGGCGGTGCCGGTGGTGCTTTCGGTGTTATTCCAGTGCCTCGGGGCTGGGATGTACGGTCTTCGGGTACGGCTGTTGTTGCTCGAAACGAATTAACTCTTTCGGGGTTTCCCATGGCACATTTGATTCCTGTCGAAAATGGTCGCGCGATGATGATGTACGTCGACGAGGTGCCTTGGCATGGACTCGGGCAGAAGCTCAATGGCCCGGCAACCAGCGAGAAGGCGATTGCCGCCGCGGGGTTGGACTGGTCGGTCAGGAAGCGCCCGCTCTACGCCGACGGTGGATTCATGAAGCCGCAAATTGAGGTGAAATCCCACGTTTGCTTAGTCCGGGAGGATAAAGAGCAGAAGGGTGAAGATCCATTCTTGTCAGTGGTGGGGCGGAACTACAACGTGCTTCAGAACCACGAGGCGTTCATGTTCTTTGACCAGATCGTCGGCATGGGCAGGGCCGTGTACGAGACAGCCGGCGCGATTCTTGACGGGCAGGTGATCTGGATTCTTGCCCGGATTCCCAGCGACCTTGTGACTGCGAACGGGGAAAAGATCCATCCCTACATCCTGCTTTCCAATGGTCACGGTATGGGTCGACCGGTCTCGCTGAAACTGACGGCGGTTCGGGTCGTGTGCAACAACACCCTGTCATTCGCCATGGACCACGAGGCCGGCAAGATCATCCGCATCGCTCACACGGCTTCAATGCGGGGAAGGCTCGCAGATGCCCGCGGCCTGCTCGGACTGATCGACCGCACGACATTGGAGCTCCGACGCTTCGCCGAACGGCTAAGGAGCTTGCAGCTAAACGATCAACAGCACGACGACTACCTTCGCAATGTCTTCCCCGAACCCAATCCCTCCGCAAAGGGTAATCTGGTCAACCGCCAGCGAGATACCGCCAGGTGGTATCGCGCCGAGGCGAAGGGTCTCGCTCAGACTGGTCGCGGCAATACGACGGCGGAAGTTCGAGGCACCCTCTGGGCTGCCTACAACGGCGTCACTGATGTCTTGGATCATGCCAAGCCCGTCGCATGGTCCGATGACCGCATGCTCGCCAGCGTCTGGTTCGGCCAGCGCGACACCATCAAGCGTCGAGCAACCAAGCTTGCTGAAGAACTCGCCGCCGAAGCCAATTGAAGGTGGACATGAGCCAGTCTCCCGCCCAGAAATGGAAGTACGCCAATGATTCCCTACAAGACCGCGGTGGCGCAGCCCCCTCTCATGCTCAAGCCTGCACAAGTCGCTGCCGAACTGGCGATCAGTGTTCGCACTCTTCACCGTTGGGAGTCCGCAGGGATGTTCCCAAAGGCGGACCTTCGAATGAATACGGGCGTCGTTCGCTGGAGACGAGAAACCCTGATGGTGTGGATTGAGGAGCGGAGTCGCGACTGCAGGCCGCGTTTGCATGGACCCAAGCCTACGAGATCTTGAGTCTTGATATCACGTGGATACGCGTTTAGCGAGACGATATTGGAACTGTACCCGCTCCACCCGGTGAAGTTTGGCGAGGGATTGCCGGTGTATCCGGAGGAGAACCGAGTTGATCTCGATGGGTGTCTGAATGGGCAGGCTCTGGTCGGCGATGATCGTGTCCATGATTTGGAGTAGGGCGCTTACCGCACCCCGGGTGACTCGCCATGGCTGGGAGGGGACGGGTCGGCGTCTTCGTGTCTTTCGGGTGGTCTTCATCGTCGCCTCCGTTTTCGTCGTCGGTTGGCTGCTGGAATGGGGATTGCACTTGCGCCGGCTTCGGCGGCCGTGTAGCCCTCTGCAAGCATCCGGCGGGCTTCCATCTGGACGAGGAGCTTGACCAGCTGCATTCTTGATCTCTCTGGCAGAACTCTCAGTGCCGCGGGCACTTGGGCGATGATTTGACGCATGACATTTGGCGATACCGGCCAGCCGTTGGCGACGGCTCGTTTGACCATCTGAACGTCACCCCGCTTGGTGAGGTCGATGGAGAGAGCGCACGGTGCCCCTAGCGTCCCCCCGCTATGTGCTTCCCCGCCGGCGGGCGAATGGCCGGGGAAACGATCCTCATCCCGACCACAGGCCCCACCGGAGCGGGTATCTGGACGAATGGTCGCCTCTGCATTGCGATTCATTGTGAAAACTCCAGTCCGGCGAGGAGGTGGCGAACGGTCACGGCCTTCTCGGAGTCCGTTAAGGGCAAGGATGCGATCAATTTCAGGGCCGCAGCGAAGTCTGTGCTCCGGGGCGTAGCGGATGCCATTTCGTCATTTTCGGTACAAGCTTTGGTACAAGCACTCGCGGAGTGATCTATAACTCCTGCATTGACAGTACTTACAACCGGGTGCTCTGACGTTGCCAACGTGAATGTCGAGGGTTCGAGCCCCTTCGCCCGCTTGATCGAAACGCTCGGTACCTAACGGTGCCGAGCGGTTTTCATTTTGGGGGGCCGTAGAAATCGATGAAGGCACGCAAGCTGTTGACGGCAAGGTGTTTACCGGTCGTTTGCCTCGGTGAAGAGTGATCGAGAGTCGGGGCGAAAAACGAGGCTTTATCTGACCGCATTACATTAAGGCGGCCCGAGTTGGGGTCGATATCACATGGGACGGTCACTTCCCCGGTGGTCGGGAAAGTGCGAGCGGTGCTCGGGCGGAGGGGAAGAGGATCTCGTGTCCCCACATGTCGCGATCGGATGAGCACAGTTCGATGCAGGACGATGCTCACGTTGCGGAGCGTGCAACGAACGATTTGATTGAGTCACAAAGTATTGCGGGGCCGCTTGGCGGGGAGAACCGAAGAGTAGTTGGACACAGCGCTGGCGGAAAGGCGTGGGAGTTGTCGCCGCTTGCGGAAGCGATGATTGCGGTGGCAGCGGTGGTGCTGGTGGGGCTGCTGGCGGT
>JBBQYG010000152.1:0-9354 GCA_038208905.1 Candidatus Sumerlaeia bacterium
CATCGTCATTTCCCGGCTGGCGGGAAACCGCCCCTGCCAATCCTTCATCTGTCGGCACGCCTCGCGTAGCACCCACAGGCCCAGCGGCATGATCATCCCTGTTTCCTCGGCGAGGGGGATGAATTCGCTCGGATAGACGACGCCGCGCTCGGGGTGGACCCAGCGCACCAGCGCCTCGAACCCGCGCAGCACGTGGCCGTGCTCGAGGGAGACGATCGGCTGATAGTGGATGATGAACTCTTGCTTCTCCACGGCGCGGCGCAGGTCGGACTCCAGCTTGAGCATCGAGAGCGCGTCGGCGTGCATGGCGATGTCGAAGACCTCGTGCCGGGAGCGGCCGCGGGACTTGGCGCGATACATCGCCGTGTCGGCATCGCGGAGGATCTGCTCCGGCTGATCGTATCCCGTCGCGCTCAGGGCGATGCCGATGCTGGCGGTGGTCGTCACCTCGTAGGTGCCGAGCTGGAAGGGCTTCTCCAGCGAGAGGTGGACGCGGGTGGCCACCCGCGTCGCGTCGCGAAGGTCGGCGATGTCCTCGATCAGGATCACGAACTCGTCGCCGCCAAGGCGCGCCACCGTGTCCGACGGGCGGAGGAGCGCCTGGATCCGCCGCGCCACGCCCACCAGCAACTGATCGCCGACCACGTGGCCCAGGCTGTCGTTCACCACCTTGAAACGGTCGATATCCACAAAGAGCACGGCAAACTGGTAGTCGCGCCGCCGCCGCGTGTGGGCGATCGCCATGGAGAGGTGATCCGTCAGCAGCGCGCGATTGGGAAGGTTCGTCAGCGAATCGTGCAGCGCCTCGTGGCGGAGCTGCACTTCGGCGGACTTGCGCTTGGTCACGTCGGTCTGCGACCCCGCCATGCGATAGACCTTGCCGCCATCGCCGCGCATCGCCAGCCCGCGGCTCAGGTACCACCGAAAGGAGCCATCCCGGTGCTTCATCAGGTGCTCGCACTCGAAGTGCGCGATGGCGCCCTTGTGGTGCAGCTCGATCTCGCCCATCACGCGATCGCGGTCGTCGGGATGGATGCGGCCAAGCCACTCCTCGGGATCGTCCCCGATCTCGTGCTCCATGTAGCCCAGCATTTCCTTCCATCGCGTGGAGAAAAACACGCGCCCCGTCCTCAGGTCCCAGTCCCAGATGCCATCGTTGGCGCCAAGCATCGCAAGGGCGAATCGCTCCTGGGATTCCATCAGTTCCCGGGCGGCGCGCTTGCGCTCGATCGCGTATCGGATCGCGCGGACCAGTACCTCGCGGTCAACTTTGCGCTTCACGATGTAGTCCTGGGCGCCATCGCGCAGCGCAGCCACCGCGAACTGCTCGTCCTCCATGCTCGTCATCAGGATGATCGGGAGCAGCGGCACCTCGGCACAGGCGCGCTCGAACGTTTCGCGCCCCGCGCTGTCGGGAAGGTACAGGTCCAGCAGCAACACGTCGAACTTGCCGTCCAGCGCCATGCGGATTCCCGGCACGAAGCGGTCGCTGTGGACGAGCTCGAACGGCTGGCCGTGGACGCCCGTCAGGCAGCGCTTCACGAAATCGGCGTCCGCCGCGGAGTCCTCGATCAGCAGGACGTGGATGGTTTCAGGCTGGCTCACGATGTTCTCTCCGACGTGTGGATGGATGCCGCCGCCGCAATCGGCGACGCGGCGGGAAGGGTGAAGCGGAACGTGGAGCCCCGGCCCGGGCGGGACTCCGCCCAGATGCGCCCGCCATGGCGCTCGACCACGCGGCGGCAGACCGCCAGGCCGATCCCGGTTCCCGGGTACTCCTCCTCGGTGTGCAGTCGCTGAAAGACCTCGAAGATCCTCTTCGCGTCGCGGCTCTCGAAGCCGATTCCGTTATCCTCCACCACAAACTCCACAAAGTCCCCATCCCGATGCCCCGATATCCGCACGCGCGGCGGGTCCTCTCTCCGGAACTTGATCGCGTTGGCGATCAGATTGCGGAACAGAGCCACCACCTGCCACCGGTCGGCCATCACCGGCGGCAAAGTGTCGCGCATGACCGAGGCCTCGTTCTCCTCCACAAGGGCGGCCAGCTCGGACACGGCCTCCTCGATGGCGGTATCGACCTCCATGCGGCCCGGGGGCTGAGCCCGCGTCTCGAGCCGCGTATAGGAGAGGAGGTCGTCCACCAGGGACTGCATCTTCGCCGTGCCGCGGCGGATAAAGTTCATGAACTCGCGGGAGGCGTCGCCGCTTCCCGCTCCGTACTCCGATTCCAGCAGGCGCGTATAGCGCTCCACCGTTCGAAGGGGTTCCTGCAATTCGTGGGACGCGATGGAGGCGAACTGCGTCAGGCCGGCGTTCTGGAGCTCCAGCGCCTGCAGCCGCTCGCGCAGCTCGCGCTCCTCCGCCGACCGCTCGTCCACCTTCACGCGCCGTGCCGCGATGGCCTTCTCGACTGCCTGCGTCACGCGGAAGTAGTTGGCCGGTGTCCGCGCCATGTAGGCGTCGCATCCGGCGCGGGTAGCCTCGGCCGCGGACTCTTCGTCGCCCTCGCCCGCCAGCATCACGATCCCCGCCGTGGGGAACCGCCGCCGGATCACCGGGGCCAGTTGGGCGCCGCGGCTCCAGCCCATCTCGTTGTCGAGGACCACGGCCTCGAACTCACCGCCCAGCATGGCCTCCGCAAACGCCGCCGCATCGCTCGCCACGCGATAAATCGCCGAGGGCATGTCGCGCCGAACCACGAGGCCCAGAAGGTCCCCGTCCTCGGCATGCCGACCGGCGTACAGAATGCGCAGCGAAGTGCCCAACGACTACGGCCTTTCTCCCGGCGGCGTGAGCGGCGACGGGGATAGTCAGCCGAGAACGTCGCGAGGGTTGGAAAAGACCGTCAAGATGAATGGAGCGGGAAATCGGGCGAAGGAGCAGGAAGGTTCGACTCCCGTGATACTTTGTCGCTGGCGCCCATGACAGGAACGGAATCGCCCTGCGGCGAATGACGGGGACGACGCTCGCCTGATTCCGAATTCTTGGGATTTGACCGGACATCCGGTCCGCCGAGCGAGGCGGAGGTGTTCATGAGCGACTGGCGGGAGAAGCTCGACGGGTTCCTCCAGTTCAACGAGCGCGCCGTCGCCGAGTACGACCAGTTTGATCGCGCGCGGCTGGAGCAGGCCGACGACGAGAGGGAAGCGGATACGATGAGGGTGCTTGAGCAGATTGCCCGGGACCATCGGGAATAGCCCGCTTCCAACCCGCCCGGCTTTATCAGCTTTCCCCTCATCCCACGCTCCAAAATTCCGTTCGATCCAAGTTTTTCCTCGACTGGTCCGGTCCACGGTCCCGAACCTTTGCCCCTGATTTTTCGCGAGGTACGCACACGATGGCTCACCACGAATACGAAGGACTTCCCGAGGCCCAGGGCCTCTATCGCCCGGAGATGGAGCACGATGCCTGCGGTATTGGCTTCGTCGCCGACATCGCGGGACGCCCGACCCACAAGATCATCCAGCAGGCGCTCAAATCTCTCATCAACCTGACGCACCGCGGCGCGATCGATATCGATGCGAAGACCGGCGACGGCGCGGGAATCCTGACGCAGATTCCCTACAAGCTCCTTCAGCGCGACCTCGACAACTGGGGCGTGCACCTCGAGAACAATTCCGAACTTGGCGTGGGGATGATCTTCCTGCCGCGCGAGGACAACCTTGCGCGCGAAAAGTGCCGCCTGATCATCGAGGAGGCGCTGAACCACTACGAGTTCCGCCTGTTTGGCTGGCGCCAGGTCCCCATCGACCGCATGGCGATCGGCGACAAGGCCGACGATTCGCGCCCCGTGATCGAGCAGGTACTCTTTGGCCGCCCGGAGGGTCTTGCGCCGGAGAAGTTCGAGGAGACGATCCACCTGTGCATGAATGTGATCGAGGGTTCGATCCTCAAGCGGCGGATCAACGGCTTCTACATCTGTTCGCTCAGCAGCCGCACGATCGTGTACAAGGGCATGTTCGTGGCGCCCCAGCTTCCCAATTTCTACCAGGACTTGAAGTCGCCGCTGTATGAATCCGCGCTGGCGGTTTTCCACCAGCGCTACTCCACCAACACCTTCCCCCAGTGGCGCCTTGCCCAGCCGTTTCGGCTTGTCTGCCACAACGGGGAAATCAACACGCTGCAGGGGAACAAGAACTGGGTCCGCGCGATCGAATCCCAGCTCGCCCGCGATCCTGTTGATGGCCCGCGCATTCGCAAGATGATTCCCATCATCCAGCCGGGCGGTTCGGATTCCGCCGCGCTGGACAATACGCTGGACGCCGTCGTGAAGTCGGGCCGCTCGATCCTGCACGCGGTGCCGATGATGATCCCGCCGGCATGGGAGCACAACGACGAGCTTCCCGCCGACCAGAAGGAATTCTTCAAGTTCCACAGCACGCTGACGGAGCCGTGGGACGGCCCGGCGGCGATCTGCTTCACGGACGGCCGCTTCGTCGGCGCAACGCTCGACCGCAACGGGCTGCGCCCCGCGCGCTACAAGATCACCAAGGACAATACGATCATCTTCGGGTCCGAGGTCGGCATCCTCAACCTCCCCGACGACGAAGTGGTCGAGAAGGGCCGCCTGGGCCCCGGCCGCATGATCGCCGTGGATACCAAGAATGGCACCGTTCTGAAGGACGAGCAGATCAAGTCGAGGCTCGCCAGCGCCCAGCCCTATGGCAAGTGGCTGAAGGAGAACCTCACGGAACTCCCCGCGCGCGAGACGGTTGAATCCGTCCGCGCGACGACCGCCACGCCCGCCGATGGCCTGCCGCTCGCCGCGCGCCAGAAGCTCTATGGCTACAATCACGAGGACGTGCGCCGCGTCCTTTTCTCGATGATCAAGACCGGCAAGGAAGCCATCGGCTCCATGGGCGACGACACGCCGCTGGCGGTGCTCAGCTCGCGGCCCAAGCCGCTCCACCATTTCTTGAAGCAGCGTTTTGCACAGGTCACGAACCCGCCTATCGATTCCATCCGGGAGGCGGAGGTGCTGTCGCTCTTCGTCAACCTCGGGCCGCGGCGGTCGCTGTTCCTCGAAACGCCCGAGCACGCGCGCCTGCTGCGCCTGGATACGCCGATCCTCACGCCGGGCCAGTTCAAGTGGATCGAGGACCAGAAGCTTCCCGGGCTTTCCTGTGCCCGCATCGACGCCACCTTCGAAGTCGCGGGCGGATTCGACGCGATGGACAAGGCCGTGGATGCGATCCAGAAGGAGGGCGAGCGCCTGATCGACGAAGGCGCGGCGATCCTGGTGATCAGCGACCGCAACGTCGGCGCCGACCGCATGGCCGTGCCGTCGCTTGTCGCCACGGGGGCGCTGCACCACCACCTGATCCGCGTGGGCAAGCGCCTCTCCGCCTCCATCGTGGTGGAATCCGGCGAATGCCGCGACACCCACCTCTTCGCCGCGCTGCTCGGCTATGGCGCGTCGGCGGTGTATCCGTTCATCGTGTACGAGGAGATCGACCGCCTCAACGCCACCACGCCCGAACTGCTCGACGGCCTTACGCCGGAGCAGGCCTACGAGAACTTCGCCGAGGCCATGGACGGCGGCGTGAAGAAGATCATGGCCAAGATGGGCATCTCCACCCTGGCCAGCTACATTGGCGCCCAGATCTTCGAGGCCATCGGTCTCGACCAGTCGCTGATCGACCGCGCCTTTGTCGGCACGCCGTCCTCGGTGTCGGGCGTCGGACTGCGGGAGATCTATGAGAACTACCTCGACTTCCACACCGCCGCGATGGAGCCGGGGGAGGACGATCGCCTTCCCAACGAGGGCATCTATACGTTCAAGTCCAAGGGCGAGCACCACGCCTACAACCCCAAGGTGGTCAAGGCGCTGCACAAGGCCGTCCGCGACCGGGGCGAGAACGAGTACAGGATCTTCGCCGAGGCGGTGAACAGCCAGCCGCCGACGTCGATCCGCGACCTGCTGAAGTTCGAGAGCGACCGCGGGCCGATGGACCTGGAGGATGTGGAGCCCGTCGAGTCGATCATGAAGCGCTTCGCCACGGCGGCGATGAGCCTCGGGTCGCTTTCCGCCGAGGCGCACGAGACGCTTGCGATCGCGATGAACCGCATTGGCGGAAAGTCCAACAGCGGAGAGGGTGGCGAGGATCCCGCGCGCTATCACCCCGACGCCAACGGCGACTCGCGCAACAGCGCCGTGAAGCAGATCGCCTCCGCGCGATTCGGCGTCACGCCCGCGTATATCGCCAGCGCCAAGGTGCTCGAAATCAAGATGGCCCAGGGGAGCAAGCCCGGCGAGGGCGGCCAGATCCCCGGCATCAAGGTCAGCCCGGAAATCGCCCGCATCCGCCACAGCGTCCCCGGCGTCACGCTCATCTCTCCGCCGCCGCACCACGACATCTATTCCATCGAGGACTTGGCCCAGCTCATCGCCGACCTCAAGTCCGCCAACCCCCGCGCGCGCATCTGCGTCAAGCTTGTGGCCGAGGCCGGAGTCGGCACCATCACCGCCGGCGTCGCCAAGGCCTCGGCGGACATCATCCACATCTCCGGCCATGATGGCGGAACCGGCGCGTCGCCGCTCTCCTCCATCAAGCACGCGGGCAGCGCGTGGGAACTCGGCCTCGCGGAGGCCCATCAGGTCCTCGTGCTCAACAACATGCGCGGCCACGTCACGCTGCGCACCGATGGCGGGCTTCGCACGGGCCGCGACATTCTGGTGGCTGCGATGCTCGGCGCGGAGGAGTACGTCTTCGGAACCGCCGCGCTTGTTGCCACGGGCTGCGTGATGGCTCGCCAGTGCCACCTGAACACCTGCCCCGTGGGCGTCGCGACCCAGCGCCGCGACCTGCGCGACAAGTACCAGGGCAAGCCGGAGCACCTGATCGCCTACTTCACCTTCATCGCCCGGGAAGTGCGCGAGCTGATGGCCGAACTCGGCTACGACTCGCTCAACGAACTGATCGGCCGCGTGGACCTTCTCAAGCAGGTCCACCGCGCCGATTGCGCGCGCAGCAAGACGCTCGACCTGTCGCCGATGCTGGCACTCGTCGATCCCGACAGAAAGCGCGCCCAGCGCCGCATCCGCGCCCGCAACAACAACTCCCAGATGCACACCACCATCGACGACTCCCTGATCCAGGACGCCCAGGACGTGATCGTGCATCGCCGCGGCCACGCGACGCTGCGCGCCGACATCACCAACACCGACCGCACCGTGGGCGCCAAGCTGGCGGGAGAGATCGCCTTCCTCCACGGAGACGCGGGACTTGGCGACGCGGAAATCGAGGTCCTCTTCAACGGCACCGCGGGCCAGAGCTTCGGCGCCTTCAACATCCACGGCATGAAGCTTCGCCTCGTCGGCGAGGCCAACGACTACGTCGGCAAGCTCATGGCCGGCGGATAGATCGTCGTCCACCCGGAGCCCGACGCCACCTTCAAGGCCCAGGACAACGTCGTCGTGGGCAACACTTGTCTATACGGCGCCACCGGCGGCACGCTCTTCGTCCGCGGCCGCGCGGGGGAGCGTTTCGCCGTGCGCAACTCCGGCTCCAAGGCCGTTGTCGAGGGCATCGGCGACCACGGCTGCGAGTCCATGACCGGCGGACTCGTCGTCGTCCTCGGCAGCACCGGGCGCAACTTCGGCGCCGGCATGACCGGCGGCAGCGCCTATGTCTTCGACGAGGCCAACAAGCTCGCCATCCGCCACAACCCCGAACTCGTCGATCTCATCCGCGTGGAGAACCCCGACGACGTCCACACCCTCCGCGTCATGGTCACCGCCCATGTGGAGAAGACCAATTCGGAGGTCGGCCACCGCATCCTCGACAACTGGGACACCGAGGTGAAGAAGTTCTACAAGGTCCAACCCCGCGAGGTCGCCTCCGTCGAGGCCACGCAAGCCGCCCCCGCCGACGGAGTCACCGCCGACAAGAGCTAGGCAACTCCGCGCATTCCTGCGGGCGCCGCACCTCAATGGAACAAATGGACGGCATGGACACGATGGGCGCCCATCGTGTCCGAGCCGTCCGTTTGTCTCCTCCAATTTCGCCCGCCTTCGCCGCGGTGAAATGCGGTTCCCGGGCAATTGTCACGGATTTACCAAACGCCGTAAAAGAGTAGCATGGGCATCTTGCCCGCGCGTGGGGACGACGGGGCTCGGGCGAGACGCCCAAGCTACCTTGGAATGCGACAGGACTTTCGAGAGTCACTGTAGAAGTTCCTGCGATCAGGCCCCGCCCGATCAGCTTTTGCGTTGTCGGAGTCGTTCCCTTGGGCCAATACTTTACCTCAGTGGTGGAGCCTGCCGCAAAGGGCGCCGCCGGGGAGGCTGGAGGATGATGCGGGCCGATTCCCGAGGGCATGCGGCCCATTATTGAGCTTGTTGGCGGTGGTATTCGTATTCATTGGCTCATCTTGGACAACAGCGCGAGCTACAATCCGCCGATTGTAATCCGCAATGCGGGGAACTACCCGCTGACGATCCACGACATTCAGCAGGTGTTTCAAGATGGCTTGGTGGAGATCAAGGTGACCAACCTCCATGCGCTGCGCGACATTCCCCCGGGGGGGGCACGCCGGATCGAGTTTGCAGCCTATACGCTTCAGGGGCGTGCCGGTCAGCCGGGCTACAATCTGGCGCTTTTGACCAATGACCCTGTTATGCCAATCTCGAACCACTTCCATTACGAGGAGTTCTTCTAGGCCCAAACCGCTAGTGGGATCCCAACCTCCGCGATCCCGCCCTACGGTACCACCTCCACCACAACCTCCACCGGCTCGCTCATAAAGGCGCCGTCATAGACCCTGAGTTCCATCGTGTTCCGGCCCGTCGTCAGGAACTGCATCTGAACGGTGGCGGAGCGGAGGGAATAGCTGCGCGCGCTGGTGGGGCGGCTGGAGCCCGGCTCGGCGAAGAGCACGGTGCCGTCCCCGGGAGCCACATAGCGCCAGTGATAGGCGAGGGGCTCGCCCTCGGGATCGCTCGAAGGTCCCGCGTCGAGGATGACGCGGTCGCCGTTTCTCACGCTGGCCGTGGCCAGCGGCGCAATGGCGGCCACGGGTTCCACATTGAGGGCGCGGGCCTTCATCAACGGCGCGACCACGATGACCAGCCCCGCCACCACCGCGGCGGCAACCAGCGTGGAGACCACCCCCACCCAGGGGAACGGCCGTCGCGAGGTCGCCGGATGCTGAAGGGCCGAAGTGGTCAGCGCCGCCGCCGCCGAAGGCACGGTCGGCCTTGTTGACGGTCCGGCGAGAAACGGGTTCGCGTCGTCCTCCACCACAGGCCCGGTTGGCACAGGGCGAGGCGGGGGAGCGGAGGGCGCCCGCGAAGGCGTGGGTGGCGGCGTCGGCGTCGCGCTTCGGTATTCCGATTGCGCGGGCGATGTC
>JBBQYG010000153.1:0-9346 GCA_038208905.1 Candidatus Sumerlaeia bacterium
CCGCACCGGCAAGTTCGGCGGCGAGGGACTTGAGGTCGCCGACGAGCACCTTCACCTCGTCCTTGGCCTTGGCGTTGGCGGGAATGGACTCGGGTGAGAGCGCCGCGGCCTTGGCGGCGATGGCGGCTCCGAGTTCCTTCATCCGCGCGACATCGTTGGCCTTGGCGGCGGCCCCGCCGCGCTCGGCCAGCTCGTCAATTTCGCTGATCGCGGGCCACTTCACCACCTCGACGGCGGGGGCTGCAGCGGGAGTGGCGGTCTGCTTGGTGCTTCCGCTGTCGCAGGCGACAATCAGCAGCGAGCCAGCGAGCAAAATGGAGGCGATGGAGGCGATCTTCATGCGAGAGATTCCTGTCGAGGGATTGGGAGGCGAGCAATCAAGACTCTATGTCCCCAGCGGCAGGTCGATTTATTGAGAGTCCGTTATCACGCGTCAAGGCAAAGCCACCCCCCATTGCCCCTTGCCTCCGCTGGCGACGCCTCCCCAGCGTTCGGCCCATGTCATTGAGCGACCATCCATCGCGCCGACGCCGCCCGGAAGTCTCCATCGTGGTGGCAAACTGGGACGGCGGCGAGTTCCTGGCTCGCTGCCTGAGCGCGTTGCAGCTCTCCGCGCGGCGCAGCGGGCGCGCGTTCGAGTTGATCGTGGTGGACGACGCGAGCACCGACGGCAGCGCGGAGTTGGTCCGTTCGCGATTTCCGAATGCCTGCCTGCTGGAGAACCCCCGCAACCTTGGCTTTGCGCGCTCGGTCAACCGGGGCGCGGCATGGGCCAAGGGCCGCGTGCTGATTCTGGCCAACAACGACTTGGTCGTGCGTGAAGAGTTCGTGGAGTCGCTCTGCCGGTGGTTTGGGAGTGGTGCTCCCCCCGTGCCGGAGGGCAGCGGCAAACGCCTGTTCGCCGTCAGCGCCAAGACCGTTGGCTGGTACGACGGTCGGCCCAACCAGCTCTGCATGGGCGCGGCTTGGCGCGGCGGGCGGGTGACGCCGGCGTGGTCGGATCCGGCGGAGCCCGCGGCGTGCCTTTTTGCCCAGGCCGGCGCGGCGGCCTACGATGCAGCGCTGTTCCGGAAGCTGGGTGGACTATCCTTGCTTTACGAGCCGGGTTACTGGGAGGACTATGATCTTTCGTGGCGGGCAGATTGCCGCGGCTGGGCTCAGGTGTACGATCCTGGCGCCTATGCGCTGCACATCGGCGGCGGATCGATGCGGCGGAGATTTGGCGACGACGGCGTGGAAAACATGAAGGCGCGCAACCACCTGATCTTCGAGGCGGCGAATCTAAGTTCGCCGCGGCTGCTGGCGGAATGGGTGCTCCGGCTCCCCGTCGCGCTGGCGCGCGACGCGGCCCGCCCCGCGCGGGAACGGCGCTTCACGCGCGGCCTGGCAGGGATGTTTATGCGGCTGCCCGGGGCCCTGCGCCAGCGCATGGCGCTCGGCGGCGAGTCATCCGACTTGAGCCGACTGCGGCGCTTCCGCGACCATCGACCATCCTACTGAATCGAAAGAAAACAGCACGATGATTCTTCTGCTGATGCGCCACGGAGTCGCCGAAGATCCGGCGGAAAGTTCCGACAAGGCCGACGCGAAACGGCGCCTGACGCCGAAGGGAAAATCGCGCGTGGCGGATGTGGCGCACTTTCTTGACACGGTCGGAATGAAGCCGACGCATTTCGTTTCGAGCCCGCGGCTGCGCGCGCTGGAAACAGCGCAGATCGTTGCCGAGCGTTTCAGATCGAAGAAGGACGTGCAGCGCCTTGCGTCGCTGGATTTCGCGGGCGACTGGCGCACGCTGGTGAGCGATTTGGAGGTGCTGACGGGGAAGAGCGAGGATGCCGTGGTTCTGGCCGCGGGACACGAGCCGCTCTGTGGCGAGTTCGCCGCGCTGGCGCTCCTGCCGGTCCAGGTGTCGCTCCCAGTGAAGAAGGGCGCGGTTGTCGTCCTCGGGTGGAAGGGCCCCATCCGCGACCGGGAGGCCTCGCTGCTCCTGTATCTCACAGCCCGCGCGGCGCGAATTCCTGGCAGGTAAAACAGAGGCGGCGGGGAGGGATGCCTTCCCCTCCCCGCCGTTCGGACACAGCGACTGCTGCCCGGCTCAGGCGACCTTGACCGCAATCTGGCGGGGCTTGGCGGCCTCGGCAAATGGTAGTGTCAGGTGAAGCACGCCGCTTTTGTACTCGGCGTTGATCCCTGCGCGGTCGATGCGGTTCCCCAGCTTGAACTGGCGGAAGTAGCCGACCGGCTGGAACTCGCGGTGAAGGTAATCGCGCTCGATGCCCTGGCGCGCGGCTCCCTTGATCGTCAGCAGATCGTTCTCGACGGAGTCGGCGATGGATTCCTTGTCGAGGCCCGGGACGTCGGCGACGAGATTCAGGCCCTTGGCGCCCTCGAAGATGTCAACGGCGGGCGAGATGAATCGCTCGGTCCCGCAGGCGCCCCCCGCGCAGGCGGTGGTTTTGGGCTCGGCGGTGGCGGTGGGGACTGTGGATTCTGCCATGAGAGTTTCTCCTTTGGTAGTCGGGTTAGGCGACGTTGACGGCGATCTGGCGGGGTTTGGCTCCCTCGGACTTGGGGAGCGTGATGGTGAGAACGCCGTTGCGGTACTCGGCGGCAACCTTCGCCTCGTCGGTTTCGGACGGCAGCTGGAACGTGCGTGTGAAGCGGCCTGCAGCGCGCTCGCTGCGGTGATAGGACTCGGCCTTGAAGTCGGTACTGGCGGGAACCTTCTCGCCGGCGATGGTGACTTGGTTGCGGAGAACGGTGATCTGGAGCTTCTCCGCATCAAGGCCGGGGGCGAGTGCCTCGATATAGACATTGTCGGCGTCCTCCGCGACATTGACCAGCGGATACTCGCGGGGATTGCGGGCGGGGAGAAAGTCACCGCGCGCACCCGCGGGGCGAAGGAACGACTCAAGAGACCGGTCGATCTCGCGACGGAATGCGGCGAAGTCCTGACGTGGGGCGAAAATCCTCAACATGACACACCTCCTGTGACGGTCGGGGCGGCTCCGGGTGGGGTGCCGCTCTCTGCCGGGGGAGATTGCAAAAGCTCTGCCAGCACGATCAGCCCCTTTTTTACAGGGAATTACCGATGCGAGTGGAGACTTTTGCGCCACTGTCGAAAGACCGCCGATGGTCGGACGGCGAGAAATGTGTGTCGTTACGATTCTCCGCGAAGTGGCACGGTTTTTCCTTACTCTCACTTGGGGCGCTGGATTTCGGTGGCGCGACAATAAGAACTCCGAGGAGGAACTGCACAATGTCCGGTCCGTTTCTGATCGCGGGAATCCTGATCCTGACCGCGTTCACCCTGTGGGCGCAGTTCATGGTGAAGAGCAAGTTTGCCAAGTATGGCCGCGTGGCCGCGAGCAGCGGGCTGACGGGGGCGCAGGCGGCGCTGGAAATGCTCCGCCAGGAAGGCATCACCAACGTCCGCGTGGAGCAGACCAGTGGACACCTGAGCGATCACTACGACCCGCGCGCGAATGTGATTCGCCTCTCCAGCGACGTATATAGCGGGCGGACGATTTCCGCCGTGGGCGTTGCCTGCCACGAGGCTGGCCACGCAATCCAGCAGGCACGGCGCTATCCGTTTCTCGTCGTCAGAAACTTGGCCGTCCCGCTCGCGGGCTTTGGCTCCCAGGCTGGCCTGCTGATTATCATCGCGGGTCTCGCGCTCAACGTGATGGGCCTGGCGATCGTCGGTCTGGTGCTCTTCGCAGCGGTGGCCTTGTTTCAGATCGTGAACCTCCCGGTGGAGTTCGACGCCTCCGCCCGCGCCAAGGACGCCCTCGTCCGCTACAGTATCGTCCGCCCCGGTCGCGAAGCCGCCGGCGTCAGCGAAGTTCTGGACGCCGCAGCCATGACCTACGTCGCCGCCACCCTCACGTCGATCTTCTGGGTGCTACACTATGCGATGATCATTTTTGGGAACCGCAGGTAAGGACGGGAATGAGAAATTGGCCATGGGGAATAGTTTAGGCGAACCCGGCGAGCGGAGTCGAGCCGGAGCGAACTAAAGAAACTGCCCGGTCGCCATTCCAAGCGACCGGGCAGTTTCCATTCCCCATTCCCCATTCCCTACCGATACGCCGCAATCCCAGCCATTTCCGCAAGCCAGGTCATGATCCCCTTTTGGATATGCAGGCGGTGTTCCGCCTGAGGGAGGACGATGGAGGTGGGGCCGTCGATGACTTCGTCGGTGATTTCCTCTCCCCGGCGCGCGGGGAGGTCGTGCATGGCGAAGGCTCCTTCCGCGGCGGCGTCCATGAGGCGGCGGTTGACTTGATAAGGGAGGAAGACGCGGGCGCGCTCGGTGTGCTCGTGCTCCTGGCCCATGCTGGCCCAGATGTCTGTATAGACAGCCTTCGCTCCCGAGACGGCCTCGTTGGGGTCGCTGGTGATGGTGAGCTTGCCGCCGGTACGGCGGGCTTGGCCCTGGGCCCATTTCACATAGGTGCTGTTGGGGCTGTAGGTATCGGGCGAGGCGACACGCATGTCCATGCCCAGCAGCGCGGCGGCGCAGATCAGCGAGTGGCACACGTTGTTGCCGTCGCCGACGTAGGCGAGGGGGAATCCCGTCAAGTCGCGCGAGCCCGTGACGCTCATCAGGGTCATCATGTCGCCGAGGGCCTGGCACGGGTGCTCCTGATCGGTGAGCGCGTTGATCACCGGCGCCTTGCACTCGCGGGCCACGGTCTCGGCGCGGTCCTGTCCGAAGGTGCGGATCATCACGATATCGCACCACCGGTCGAGGTTCCGCGCGATGTCGGCCACGGACTCGCGCGTGCCCATGCCGATGTTGAGGTTGCTCAGGTCGATGGCCATGCCGCCGAGCTGGTAGATGCCGATCTCGAAGGTCGAGCGCGTGCGCAGCGAGGCCTTCTCGAAAATCATCGCCAGCGTGGCCCCGCGCAGCACGTGGGAGAGGCGGCGCTCGGCCCACGCCTCCTTGAGGTGAAACGCATGGTCATAGATCGACGCCACGTCGGCGCTGCTCAGGTCCATGATGCTCAAGAGGTCGCGCTTTCCGCGGGAGGACGGTGCAGCCACGTTAATCGCCATCGGGGGGGTGACTCCGGAATTGTGATGCGGCTATCGGCGGGCCGTAAACCGGAGGTGCGCAAGGGGGAACGGCGATAAAGGCAGGGAAAGGCGGGAACTGCGGCAAAAGCGGGAACTGCAACTCTGTCGATTGGGCCGGCGCTTCATCGGCACCGTCCCTGCTATCCTTGCCGTCGCTCTGGTCGCTTCCGAACCCTCCCCGCCCGATTTCCCGGTTGCTGGCGCGCCCCGGGACCGATCAGCCTTGGGGAATGAAATCTGGCGAGCCACCGATGAGCGATGATTCCCGTTGGGCCAGCGACGCCGAGGCGGGGCGCGCGGTGCTGCGGCGCGAGGCGGAGGCGGTCCAGCGGCTCGCCGAAGAACTCGATGCGGCCGCCTTTGGCCGAGCCATCGATGCGATCATGGCGTGCAAGGGCCTCGTGGTCGTGACGGGGATCGGCAAGAGCGGCCACATCGCCGCGAAGGTCTCGGCAACGCTCGCCTCCACGGGAACGCCGTCGTTCTACCTGCACCCGGCGGAGGCGCTCCACGGCGACCAAGGGGCCATCACGGCGCAGTCGGTGCTGCTCGCCTTCAGCCAGAGCGGCGCGACGGACGAAGTGCTGGCGATTCTGCCCTACGCGAAGCGCCTGGGGGTCCCCCTGATCGCGATCACGGGAAAGGGCGGCTCGCCGCTGGCGGAGCAGGCCGACGTGGTGCTGCACACCCCCGTGCCGTCGGAGGCCGACCCGCTCAACCTGGCGCCAACGGCTTCGACGGTGGCGCAACTCGCCATGGGCGACGCGGTGGCGGTGGCGCTGATGCGGCGGCGCGGCTTCACCCCGGAGGATTTCGCGATCCGCCACCCGCTGGGCGCGCTGGGGCGGCGCCTGCTGGTGCGGGTCTCCGATTTGATGAACACGGGGGCCCGCAATCCCGTGGTGCGCGAGGACGCCCCTCTCAGCGAGGCGATCCGCGAGCTGACCCACAAGCGCCTCGGCGCCGTCAGCATCGTGGACGAATCCGGCGCGCTGGTCGGCGTGTTCACCGATGGCGACCTGGGGCGGCTCTTCTTCAAGCTGCAGGGCGTCTTCGACACCAACTCGCCAATCCGCGACTACATGATCCGCACGCCGAAGTACGTGACGCCGGAGACCCTCGGCGTGAAGGCGGTGGACCTCATGGAAACCTACAAGATCACCGCCCTCCCCGTCCTCGACGCGGAACGCCACCCCGTCGGCATGATCCACGAGCACGATTTGATTCGGTTGGGAATTACGACTTGAGGGGCTTGCCTTTCCTTCACACTTGACCGCCAACAAGGATTTCCAGCCATGCCACGTCCGCCGATTTTGGAACCCATCGACTTTGCCCCCGTGTTCAACGGCGGGAAGACCTATGCCGAGTGGCTCGCCACCGCGGAGAATCCGGCGAATGCACAGAAGATGGAGGACCACCGCAGGGCACTGAGGCTGGAGCCCGCCCATGCGGCCCATCTGAAGGGCATCGCCCGCGTGGTGCATGTGATCGCGATCGCGGAGGACTGGTGTGGGGACGTGCATCTGCACGTGCCGGTGCTGGAGCTGATCTCGGCGGCGGCGCCGAGCGTGAAGGTGCGCTATATCGCGCGGGCCGACCACCCGGAGGTGTTCAAGCGCTTCCTGACCAACGGGGGAGAGGCCATTCCCAAGTTCGTGTTCCTGAACGACACGTTTACGGAGTGCGGGAACTGGGGTCCGATGCCGGATGCCAGCCGCCGGATCATCGCGCGCGGCAAGGGCGCGGGGGACGTGGGCGCGGCGCGCAAGCGCGTGTCGGCGCTCTATGAGGCCGACCCGAATCGCGAGCACGCCATTGGCGAGCTGATCGCGCTGATCGACATCGCGACGTGTACGACGCCGTGAATCCGACCCTCCTCTGCCCCTTCGTGGATGCGAGCGCACTGCTGCGTCCCAACCCGCCGGAACTCAGCTATGGTTGTGTGATGGCCGATCTGGACAACGACGGCCTGCCGGAAATCCTGGTGGTGACGGTTCATGGTCCGAACCGCCTCTACAAGTGGTCGGACAGCGGGCTGGTGGATGTGGCGCCGCCGGCGTTGCGCGACGAGGAGGCCTCGGGCGTGGGCGTGGCAGTGGCGGACTTCACGGGGAACGGTTTCCTGGATGTCTATCTGCTCAACACGTCGGCGTTCCTGGGGCCCGCGTCGGATCCCGACCGGCTGCTGGTGAACCACGGCGCGCTGAATTTCGAGGATATCCTCCACGACAATCCCGACCGCAACGTGGCCGCTGGGCGGTCGGTGTGCTGGTTCGATCCGCTGGGGAACGAGCGCTACTTCGCCTACGTCTGCAACTACGGCGTGCCGAGTCGCTGCTACGGCGCCGACGATTCCGGCGAGTTGCTGGACCTGGCGGAACAGATGGGCGTGGATCAGGTGACGGGCGGGCGCTCCGCCGTGGCGGCGGACATCCTGGGGACCGGGCGCGTGGATCTGTTCACAGCGAATGAGAACGATCCCAACCGGTTTTTCCGCAACGAGGGACAGGGGCGATTCGAGGAGGTGGCGCGTGAACTGGGCCTGCGCGACTCGCAGTTCCACGCGCGCGGATTGCAACTGTGCGACATCGACCGCGACGGGCGTGTGGACCTGGTGTGGGGAAACTGGGAGGGCCCCCACCGCATCATGCGCCAAGGCCCCGACGGAACCTTCCGCAACGTGGCGAGCGAGGATTTCGCCCGGCCATCGCGCGTCCGCACGGTGATCGTGTTCGACTATGACAACGACGGGTGGGAGGACATCTTCGTCAACAACATCGGCGAGCCCAACCGCCTGTTCCACAACAACGGCGACGGCACCTTCGTGGAGGTGGACCCGGGTCCCTTGCGTCTGGAGAATGGGCTGGGCACCGGGGCGACTGTGGGCGACCTGAACGGGGACGGGTTCATCGATCTATTCGTGGCGCACGGAGAGAGTGATGCCATGCCGAATGCGCTCTTCCTCAATACTCCCAATGGAAATCATTGGCTGAGGGTCCACCCGATGACCGCCGCGGGAAGCCCGGCCATCGGCGCGCGGGTGACGGTTTTTCCCGCAGGGGATCCGCGGCCGATCCTGCGCTTCATCGACGGCGGGAGCGGCTATCTGTGCCAGATGGAACCGGTGGCCCACGCGGGACTTGGCGCGGCGACGCGGGCCGAGCGCGTGGAGGTGCGCTTCACCTCGGGCCGCGTCTGCGTGCTGAAGGACGTCGCCGCCGACCAGAACATTTTCGTCCAGGCCGACGGCGACGACTTCGTGGTCAGGATGTTTCCTTTGGAGGATCAGTAGCTGCTACCCGCCGCATGGCAAGGTTGAACGGCGGGCTGGCCTCGCCGAAGTACATCGTGCGGTGCGGGAATGGAATCTCGATCCCCTCGGCGTCGAAGGCCTTCTTGATGCGCTTGCGGAATTCGCGGGCCACGTTCCACTGCTCGATCGGAAGCGTCTTGAAGCGGATGCGAATGACGACAGCGGAATCGCCGAAATCCTCCACGCCGAATACTTCCAGGTCCTGGATGATTTTAGGGCCACAGACCTCGTCCTCCCGAAGCTTCTTTCCCTCGGCTTTCAGGACCTCGATGACGTGGTCCGGATCTTCCTTATAGGCGACTCCGATGTTCATCACCGCCGCCGACCAGTCCTTGGTCAGATTGGCGAGCGTTGTGATGCTGCCGTTTGGGAACACGTGAACCGTTCCCGTTAGATCGCGCAGGATCACTGTGCGGAGATTGATCGCCTCCACCAGACCGCCCTGACCGTTGATTGTGGCCACGTCGCCCACGCGAATCTGATTCTCGAAGATGATGAAGATTCCTTGGATCACATCCTTGACCAGGCTCTGCGCGCCGAAGCTGATAGCGAGGCCGAGCACGCCGGCGCCGGCGAGCGCAGCGGTGGTGCCCTTGATCATCTGGCGCCGGGTGGACGCGCTCTCGTGCGCGTTCTGGCGGTCGATGGTGTCAAAGAGATGGTTGCTCACGTCGGTCATGAAATGACCTCCTTGCCGCGTGCGCGGCCTTGGGGACAGGTGCTGGGGACTCCTTCGCCATGCCGTCACCGCCGGACGCGCTAAACATCGGGTTGTGTGCGCCGTCGGACGGATTTTCGGCGTTTTGCAGCTCGTTTGGCGCGTCGACGGCCATGATCGACGAGACGAGGGCCGCTCGACCGCCGGGCACGCCGGCTTCGTACACTGCGCAGCTCCCGGCCGCGCCCTGCGCGGTCGCCGTGCGTGTCCACCATGGCCCTCCGTCCCCT
>JBBQYG010000154.1:0-9316 GCA_038208905.1 Candidatus Sumerlaeia bacterium
ACTCATGCCAAAGTGTGTGAGAACGGTGGAGCCCGTGAATTCCGCGAGGCGCCGCCCGGCGGGATCGCCGAGCGCGAGGCGAATATCGAGCGTCATCCCCGCCAACTCCGTCAGGCGGGGCGATCCCGCGGCACCCTCGTCCAGCACTAGCGGCGCCAGCGCAGGGGTCGTCGGGACAATGGAGTGGCCAAGGGCGCGCATCCACTGGAGACCGGAGCCATCGCTGCCGGACTTCGGCAGGGCAAGCCCGCCGGTGGCGAGTACGAGGCGGCGGGCGTGGATGGGCGGGGCGTCGGAAAAGGTGATCTGGAATTGGGGCTGGTCGGGCATGGGCGAGACGCCCATGCTACTGTGGACGGAAGCGACGCGTGTACCCGAGCGGAGATCGACCCCAAGGTCCGACGCGCGTTTCAGCAGCGCGTCGAGAACGGTGCGGGCCTTGTCGCTGACAGGGAAGTACTTCCCCGTTGGTTCCAGCTTCAGTTCGACGCCAAGGCTCGCCATCCACTCCAGCGTGCGACGCTCGTCAAAGGCGCGGAGCACATTGCGGATGATCGGCTTGGGTCCGCCGCAGTAGTCCTCCGGCGTGACCTCGCGATTGGTCACATTGCAGCGCCCGCCGCCGCTGACGAGGATCTTCGCGCCGGGCTTGCGGGCGCCCTCCAAGAGCACAATGCCGCGACCAGTTCCCGCGAGGGCCTCCCCCGCGAAAATCGCCGCCGCCAGCCCCGCCGCCCCAGCGCCAATAATGACGAGGTCGGCGTCAGGCATGGTAGGAATGGGACGGATGCGACGCGATTACTGCCGCCTTGCCGTTTTCCGCAGTTCCCGCATTTTCCGCCTTTCCCCGCCTTCCCCTACTCATCAATCACCTTCCGAAACACGCGTCTCACGTTCTCGTTCATCACGCCGTGGATGTCCTTCTCGTTCCAGCCGCGCGTGCGGAGCCCCTCGGCGACGGACTGCCATTTGGAGGCATTCTCCAGGCCTTCGGGAAAGGCCCAGATACCGTCGAAATCCGAGCCGAGCGCGACGTGCTCGGGGCCCATGATCTTCGCGGCGTGCTCGATGTGGTTCAGGTAAGTATCCAGCGTCACGCGACTCTCGTCGGGTATCTTGGAGAGCAGCAGGAGACGGCGCGCCTCGCGGTACTCCGGGTTGCGCGTGTTGCCGTCGAACTTGGCCTTCAGGGCTTCGATTTCGGCCTCGGATTTTTTCTCGGCTTCATCGGTGGCGGCGGACCACGCGTCGCTCAGGTAGGCGGAGTAGGCGTTGATGCCAATCACGCCGCCATTGGTGGCTAGCGCGCGTAGCTGGTCGTCTGTCATGTTGCGTGCGTTGTCGCAGAGCGCCTTGCAGCAGGAGTGCGATGCGATCACGGGATCGGTGGTGATTGCGAGCGTGTCATAGAACGTCTTCTCCGACACATGGCTGATGTCCACCACCATGCCGAGGCGGTTCATCTCCCGGACGACATCCTTGCCGAAATCGTTGAGGCCCAGCTCGGCGTTTTCCTTGTCGTTGGAGGAGCCGGCCCACAGCAGATTATTGGTCCATGTCAGGGTCATGCCGCGGATGCCAAGGCGATGGTAAGTGCGCAGCATCGCCAGGTCGTCGGCGATCGGCGCGCCGCCCTCCAGCCAAAGCCAGAGCGCGATGCGGCCTTCCGCGTGGAGCGCGTCGGACTCGGCGACGGTGCGCGCGAGGCCCACATCGCCGGCGTGGACCTTGGCCTGGGCCTCGAACAGGTCGATCATCTGGAAGGAGCGCTTGGCGGCGTCCATCCCCGTGACGAGCCCCGAATTCACCCACACGGCGAGCACCTGGTCCCGCACCCCGCCCTCGCGCATGGTGGGGATGGTGACCTGCGCCCACGGCGGGGCGTCCAGCAGGTCCACGCCGTTGTCGATCGCCCGCAGCAGAATGTCAGAATGCAGATCCATCACGGGTACGGCGTCGGGCCCGCCGCGGGCCGATTGGGAGGCGGTTGCCACGATGAGACCGAACATAAGTGTTCCGAGAAGCCGTTTCATGGGGATCGTTCGCTTTCCTGTTGCCGGATACCTCTGGCGGGGGCGCCGCGTTGTGTCCACCGGCATTTGGGGGCCGCGGGCCTGGAAGGACCGTCTCCGCCCGCTTGACACCCCGCCAGCCGCCCGCGCCAATACTCCCCCCGGCAGGCAGGACACCGAATCCCCCTTCCGCGCGACACTTCGGCGGAACCCGCGAGACACCCAAACATGAAGATTCACGAGTATCAGGCCAAGGAACTCCTCGCCAGCTATGGCGTACCCACACCCAAGGGGAAGGTGGCCACCACGGTGGCCGAGGCGGAGAAGATCGCCACCGACCTGATGTGTTGGCCCGTGGTCGTGAAGGCCCAGGTCCACATGGGCGGCCGCGGCAAGGCCGGCGGCGTGAAGGTGGTCAAGGACATGGACGGCCTGCGTGCCGCCGCGAAGGCGATCCTCGGCCTCGACATCAAGGGGAGCATCGTCCGCAAGATTCTGATCGAGCCCGGCGTGGACATCCGCAAGGAAATCTACCTCGGCATCATCATGGACCGCGCCAGCCAGCGCCCCGTGATCATGGCCTGCGCCGAGGGCGGCGTGGAGATCGAGGAGTTGGCGGTCACCCACCCCGACGCCATCATGAAGCTTGGCGTTCCGCCGACCTACGGCTTCCGCGCCCACCATCTGCGCGATGTGGCCAAGTTCCTCAACATCCCCGCCACCGCCATAAAGTCCTTCAATGCGATCATGAACGGCTTGGTGAAGACGTTCTACGAGAAGGATTGCGACCTGGCGGAGATCAACCCGCTCGTCATCAACGGCACCGGCGAAGCCATCGCCTGCGACGCGAAGATCACCTTCGACGAGAACGCGCTGTATCGGCACCCCGAGCTGGAACTCCTGCGCGACGACGGCGAGGAAGAGCCGCTCGAGGTCGAGGCCCGCGAGAAGAAGCTGAACTACGTGAAGCTGGACGGCAAGATCGGCTGCATCGTCAACGGCGCCGGCCTTGCGATGGGCACCATGGACATCGTGAAGCACTTCGGCGGCGAGCCGGCCAACTTCCTGGACATCGGCGGCGGCGCCAAGGCAGAGCAGGTGGCCGACGCCCTCGCGCTCATCACCTCCGACCCCGCCGTGAACACCGTGTTCTTCAACATCTTCGGCGGCATCGTCCGCTGCGACCTCGTGGCTGAGGGCATCCTCAACGCCCTCCAGTCGCTCCCCAACTTCAACGTCCCCATCGTCATCCGCCTCTCCGGCACCAACGAGGAGAAGGCCCGCCAGATGCTGGAAGGCACCAAGCTGCACCTCGCCGCCACCATGGCGGAAGGTGCGAAGAAGGCCGTGGAGATTAGCAACAGGGGGTAACCCAAGTGATCAAGTCCCTCGCAGGTCTGGTGATGCTGTCGCTTATTGGGACCCTGATGATCGGCTGTACCGGCGTGCCAAAAGGGCTCGAACCTGTTCGCGGATTCGAGCCTGATCGCTATTTGGGGACTTGGTACGAGATCGCGCGGCTGGATCACCGATTCGAGCGCGGCCTTTCGCACATCAGCGCCGACTATCAGCGCGACGGCGATGCGATCAAGATCGTCAATCGCGGATACAAGGCAGCCAAGGGAGAGTGGAAGGAGGCCAATGGCCGAGCCACGTTCCTGGGCGAATCTGACGTGGCGAGCCTCAGGGTGGTCTTCCAGTGGCCATTTGCCGGCGGCTACCACGTCTTCCAGCTCGACAAGGAAAACTATCAATGGGCGATGGTTACCGGACCAACGCGCGGCTACTTTTGGCTCTTGTCGCGCACACCGCAGATGGATGAGGCGCTGCGCGAGGATCTCCTCGCGCGCGCTGCGGACGCCGGATTTGCCCGCGACAAATTCATCATCGTGGACCACGCCGGGACCCCGCCCGAAGGCGAGTGATCAGGGATTCTGAGATGCTGAAAGTAAGTGGTGCCTCGGCTAGGACTCGAACCTAGAACCAATGGATTAAGAATCCACTGCTCTACCACTTGAGCTACCGAGGCACTTCCGAGCGGGGCGGGTGCCGCCGCGCAAGGGGCGGCAACATCGGGGGAGGGCGCGGGCGCCGCAAGGGGAAAATCGGCGGCGATCGCGCGCGGTTGCGGCGGAGCGAGTGTCGGGAAAAAATAGGGCAGAATAGGGTTGCGGTTTCGGTTCCTTGGTTCGCGAATTGCTGGATGAGCTTTCACCAAGCGACAACCTGTCAGGAGCGACCCCATGACTCGCCGTGCCTTTACACTGATCGAGCTGCTCATCGTCGTTGCGATCATCGCAATCCTCGCGGCCATTGCCGTGCCGAACTTTCTGGAGGCGCAGACGCGCAGCAAGGTGGCTCGGGCCAAGGCTGACCTGAGAACGCTGGCGCTTGGCCTCGAGTCGTATGCCGTCGATAACACAAACTATCCCTACTCGGAGTCCATCAACTCTTCGATCTGGCTGGCTCCCGGGGGCTTTCCGAAAGCGAATCCAGCCATGCGCTGCGGCGGGGTGACTTCTCCGATCGCCTACCTCACGTCGGTGCCGGTGGACGTTTTTTCGCACCCCAACGTGGACATCGCGACGGGACTGCCGACGGGGGAGCCCGCGCCGATTTATTACGAGAAGGCCGGATTTGGTTTCAACGATGGCGTCAAGCTGACAGACATGCCGTCGCCGGTCCCCAACGACCTCGTCGGCACCACGAGCATTGCGGGCGTTCAGGCGGCCAGTACGCTGGTGAGGAGCGACTTGCAGACGCCACGGCGTTTCGTGCTCTACAGCCTCGGACCGGACATCACGCCGCACGCGATCGACATGCAGTCCAAGGCGGAGGTCTCCCGGTCGCGCTACTTCATCGGCAACCGGTACGACCCAACGAACGGCACGGTCAGCACGGGGAACGTGATCCGCTTCGCCGATGGGACGAATTTCCCGTAACGGGAAGTCCGATCAACCGCGCCGGTCGAGGACGCTCTCGAAATCGGCGCGGGATTGCTGCTTCATCATGTCCTTGCGAATCTCTTCCTGAGTCTCTGCCCACGATTTCCACCCCGGTGGTATTTTCGTTGGCTCGCTCGTATGCTCGGTATGGCACTCGACGCATTCCTGGGAGGCGACTTCCGCATGGAGCTTGATCGAGTACTCGCCTTTTCCGTTGAGGAAGGGCGATTCGTTCTTCCCCTCGCGGAAAAGCTCCATCGCCTTCTCGAAAGGAAGTTCGGGCTTCAGGGCGCCGTGGCAGCCGCCCTCCTGGCAGCCTAGCTTGGTCACAAAGCCCATGCTGCTCCCCACCGGCACATGACAAGCATAGCACTCCACGGCCACCGTACCGTATCCCGCCACGTGATGGTTGACGGCCATGCCACTCGCATAGGCATCGGGCTTCTTTGCCCCCGCGATCCACAGGGCCACGGCGGCGGCGATGCTGATCCCCGTCGCGGAATAGCTGGCGGCTCGGGAGCTGATTTTTTCCTTCACGGCCATGACGCTATGCTCCTCCTAGAGGGAGAACTTGATGCTCTGCACGATGTGAACGATCGTGAGCAGGATGAAGAGGACGGCCAGCGGATAGTGTACCAGCCGCCAGCCCGACAGCAACTGAGCCCCAAGCAGGATTCGCATCGACGCCTTGGGGTCGTGGGCGCCTCCGCGCAAGGCGAGCTGCTCGATCTGGAGCTGTTGGCGCAGCGCCCGGAAAATCACGAGGCCCACGGAGCCGCTGATGGCGGTGACGAGGAGTACCGTGGAGATAAGAATTGTAAGCAGGGGCTTTGCCGGCAAGTCGCCCGGCAGGATCCCGCGCAGGAAGTTGCCACTGTGGATGAGGATCATGGCGACGGAGACGACGGCTGTGGCGATGTGGGTGTATAGCCATGCCCTCAGGCTGCCAATGGTGGGCACCAATCCGCGCCGCGCCGCGGCCACATAGAAGATACAGGAGAGCGAAAACGCGAGAAGGTAGGTGCCCCACGTTCCGCAGAATTCGAGCACCCAGGACATCTTGTGGAATCGAAGCTGGTATTCTCCCCACAGGGTTCCGCTGACGAGGAGCACCCAAGCCCCGCCGAGGAGCGAGGCGCGTGTCACCAGCGCCGAACGCTGCTGGCGCGAGAGCCGCAGGAGTGAGTCGCCGAGGAGTTGTGATGGCGCGGCGGCGCGGGTTGATTGTGCCTGACCCGTCAGGACGGCGCGCCAATCCTCGTAGCACGCGTCGAAGGTCGCATATCGCTTGGCGGGATCCTTGGCCATCATGCGCGCGATGATGCGGTCCACGTCGCGGGAGAGCGCCGTGTTGATGGAGGAAGGCGGGCGCACTTCCTCGTTGAGGTGACGGTCCAGCACATCCTGCATCAGCTTGGAGGGAAACGGCACCTCGGCGGTGAGGCAGTAGAAAAGCGTCCCGCCGAGGGAGTACATGTCGGTGGCGGGGCTGAGCCCCTCAAGGCGGATCTGTTCCGGCGCGGCAAAGTGCGGCGTGCCCGCAAACGCGCTGGCGCCAGCGGCGGTGGATGCTTCCGCCAGACCGAAATCCACGATCTTCACGTCGCCGTTCTCGTCCAGCATGATATTGGCAGGCTTGATGTCGTGGTGGACCAGGTTGTCCTCCGACGTGCGCTGCAGCGCGCTGCACGCCTGGCAGGCGATGTTGGCGACCACCTCGATCGGGAGCGGACCCTGCGCGTTGACAACGAGTTCCTTGAGCGTCTTCCCCTTGAGGTACTCCATCGTGAAGAACGCTTCGTCGTCCTGCACGAAAATCTCGTACACCTTCACGATGCGGGCGTGGTTGATCTGGCCGAGGGTCATGGCCTCGCGGCGGAAGGCGTCGATGAAGGCGGCGAGCGGCATGCCGCGGGGCACGTCGAGCTTCTTCATCGCGACGTAGCGCTGAAGGGATATCTGCTTGGCGAGGTAAACCTCGCCCTGGCCGCCGCTGCCGATCCGGTCGAGGACGACATGGCCGGCGACTACCTTGCCGATCAGGGCGCTCTTGTGGCGCGCCTTCTCCACGCGGGTGATCTCCTCCACCGACAGGCTTGTGCGCGTTGACTCATCGATGTAGGTTCTACTTTTGCTGTGCTGGTCCAATGGCGCCGTGCTGGAAATACCGCGACTGCTGGACCCGGCGTTGGAATCGACCTCGGTGGCCTGCTCGCCCGTGTCGTATATACGCGGAACGAACTGGCGATCCTGTCGGGTGTGCTCGCTTTCCTGAAACCGATTCACGATGGTCTCGAGTTCGGGGAGTTCGTTGGGGAGGAGCTTGCGGAGGTCGGGCGTGGCCAGGATCTTCAGCAGTTCCGCAACGTCGGCACGCTGCTTGTCCGTGAAGCTGCTGGTATCGGCCAGCAGATCGGCCAGCGCCTTGGGCGGATTCCCGCGGCCTTGGGCATTCACCAGCGCATCGTGTACGCCAGGAGCGCAGAGGCCGTGGCGGACGAGGAGGCCAAAAAGGAGGTAGTCCTCCCGAAAGCGGAATGCCTGAGCCTCCGCATCGTCCGACTTCGTGACGAGGGTCTTGTCTTCCATTCGCTGGCCAATGCCTACGGTAGTTTCGGTGGAACTGTGAGATGCTTCAGCCTACAGCGCCACAGAAAACTCGACCGATGGCACTGTATTTTCTGCCTACAACCCGCCCCCCCTCCCTGCTTGGTCGATAATCATCATCTTGAGGCCGGGTTGCCCCGGATCCGAATCGAGGGGCTCGCCCCCCGCGCGCCGAGCGTCCAACTGCTCCGCCATCTGAGTTGTCATGGCCACGGGAATGCGCTTGGAAGGGTCGGCGAATACTGCTTCGCGGGACGCCGCCACGGGGCCCCACCAGGCCGGGAACAGGTTGGATTCCTTGGACAGCACAAAGTCCAACTCGGCCTTGCTCATCGTGCGCAGCGCCACTCCATCCTCGGGGCGCGGATACAGGTCGAGCAACTGGTCCAGCGTCACGTCGCCCGATAGGGGCGCGGGCAGGATAAAGTTCGTCGGGAACAGCCCCACGTCGGCGCCCGTGCGCTCCTCGATCAGCTTGGCCAGGCGCGGGGCAATCTCCTTCCACGGCGTGATCACCTTGCCCACGATGGGGCTGGCCACGGGAGGAACCTTCGCGCGCTCCACAGCCGACCATTCGTACTCCCCGTTGGCGACGACGAGTCGCACGACGTGGGTTTTGGGATCGGGAACCACAACGACAGCCATGGAGCGCTTCTTCAAATGGGGCGCGCGAAGGACCCCTCCCTCGGCGAGAAGGCCGGGATGCTCCAGCGGATCGAGGTTCAATTCACTGACGTTCTCCGCCTTGATGGCGAGTTCGCCCTCCTTCGCCAACCGCAGGTCGATGGAAGCAAGGCGGCCGGGCTCTTCCACGGCGCGGATCGAGGCCCACCATGCCTTGCCGCGTGTGGGCGTAAACGCCCTGTGGACGATGTGGTCGGGGCGCTGGATACGGGTGCGGCCGGCGAAATGCTCGCCGATCGCGGGGAGCATCCGGCTAATCATGCTGGACTCGTGGCCGACGCCCGGGAGTTCCAGATAGCGGTGGGATATCCCCGCGTCCGCAAGGGCCGCAACCGCCCGACGACCGAATCGCACGGGGACCGCCTCGTCGGCGTCGCCGTGAATCACTAGGGGGTCCAGAAACTCCAAATTGCCCACCAGTTCGACCGGTGCCCAGCCCGCCATGGGGGCGATGCCGGCAAAGAAATCAGGATGCGCCGCGGCGGTGTGCCAGGTTCCCCAGCCACCCATCGAGTGCCCGATCAGGAAGATGCGGTCGCTGTCTATACGCGCCACGGTGCGCGCGTCCCCGATGGCCTCGAAGACGTCGCGCTCTCCCGAGCCAAGGTAGAAGAAATTCCCGCGCCCTTGCGGGCACAGGACGATCCACCCGCGCTCCTCCGCCCACTCGCGCACGGTGGTTGCCGCAAACCAGCTCTCCCAAGTGGCGCCGTGACCATGGAGGGCCACGACCAAGGGGAGTGGCGAGCCGGTGCCTTCGTGCGCCGCTGGCAGGAATAGATTGTAAGGCTGGCTGGCGCCGTCCTGCGCCGAAACAAAGGTCCGCGCATGGGTCCCCGGGGGAAGCTGTTCGGCGAAGGCGACTTGGGACACGGCGCACAGCCCCATCGAAAGAATGAATGTCGAAAATCTGCTCAAGGGAAGAGTCCTCCGCGAAGTCCGATTTGACACAATCACGGTGCTGTGAAGGATTAACGGGTGCCAGCCGAAAAACTAAGCGGGAGGTCGCAAGGCAACGATGTCTGAATCTGCTAGCGAGAGGCGCAAGTCGCGCCGGTTGTCCATCAC
>JBBQYG010000155.1:0-9237 GCA_038208905.1 Candidatus Sumerlaeia bacterium
GCCCAGGGGACAAAGGGCATTCCCACCCCCTCCCCAAGCCCCACCCTCACTGCCACGCCCACGCCCACCGCGACGGCAACCGCCGTCACCACGGCCACCATGACGTTGACGGCGACCCCCACGGCCACACTGACAGCCACCGCGACGGCCACGCCGACGGCGACTGTTGTCACCACGCCGACGATGACTCTGACGCCGACCCCGACGATGACCGCGACGGCCACGCCGACGGCGACCGCTGTCACCACGCCGACGATGACTCTGACGCCGACCCCGACGATGACCGCCACGGCCACGCCGACGGCGACTGTTGTCACCACGCCGACGATGACTCTGACGCCGACCCCGACGATGACCGCCACGGCCACGCCGACGGCGACCGTTGTCACCACGCCGACGATAACCCTGACGCCGACTCCGACGATGACCGCCACGGCCACGCCGACGGCGACTGTTGTCACCACGCCGACGATGACTCTGACGCCGACCCCGACGATGACCGCCACGGCCACGCCGACGGCGACCGTTGTCACCACGCCGACGATGACCCTGACGCCAACCCCGACGCTGACCGCCACGGCCACGCCGACCCTTACGGTGAGCCCCACGCCCACGCCGACGGCCACGGCGACCACGGTTACAACCGCCACGCTGACCGCGACGCCGACGGCCATCGTGACGGCCACGCCGACCGCGACCAGCACCGAGACGCCGACCGCAACGCCGTCACCGACGGAAACTGCCACTCCGAGCCCGACGCTGACCACGACTGCCATCGCGACAACGGTCCCCACAACGGCCCCGCCGACGTCCACTACTGCGCCGACGGAGACCCCGACCCCGACCCCAACGGTCACGCCTGCGCCGACGGAGACCCCGACGGCCACGCCGACCGCGACGGAAACCGCCACGGCCACGCCGACGGCAACCGCAACCCCCAGCGGCACGGTCGCCTTTGATTTCGCCGACGACACCGAGGGCTGGACGGCTCCGAGCCTTCCGATCTTCGCGCCCGTCGAGGCCGGCTACGACGCCGACCGCGGCGCCCTGTGCCTGACCACCTCCTCCAACGACTCCGGCCCGACCAGCGGCTCCTTTGGCTTCTTCGAGTCGCCGCTCTTCCAGATCGTCTCCGAAGGCGTCTCCGAGGATGGCCGCGCCGCGCTTCCGATCCGCGGAACCACCGGCCCGAGCTCGCTCTATCAGGCCGCCTTCACGATCGCCACAACCACCACGCTGGAACTCGTCCCCACGATCCGCCTGCGTTCCAGCTCCGTTGACTTCCAGCAGAGCGACATCCTCGTCGTCACCTCGCGCGGCAACGGCAGCCTTTCGCCGAACGCGGTCGGCCGCCGCTACGAGCAGTACTTCAGCCAGCCCGCTGGCGTGAACCAGTTCCGCCTGGACTTCGACGTGCTGAACTTCGATCCGACCGACGCCGCCGTGTCGTCGCTCTGCCTGCTCGACGTGACCGTTATCGCCGTTGATCCTTCCAGCTTCTTCGGCGCTCCCGAGGCCGGCCCGTCCTACGACTTCGCCGGCGGCGCGCTGAACGGCTTCAACAGTGGCACCGCTGCCCCGACGATCCAGGGCGCCGCAGTGTTCGCGGCCACCAGCCAGGGCCTCCTGATCCGCGGCATCGAGCCCGTTGCAACCCGCGGCGAATCCGCCCCGCCCTCCAATGACACCAAGATCCCGACGATCTTTGGCTTCTGGGGCAGCGGCCCGGCCACCTCTCCCACGCTCACCCTTGAGAGCGGCGCGCTCTATCGCGTGGACTTCACCTTCACCAGCACCGCGGACGACAGCACGAGCGCCACGCTCCCGGTCCTTCGCGCCCGCGTGAACGATTCGTCGCTCAAGCTCGCTGCGCTTGTGAACATCGACTCCCGCGACTCCGGCTCGCGCGTTCCGCTTGCCGGGTCGTCCGAACTCTACAGCGTCTGGTTCGTCGCTCCCGACGAGGTTGCCGGCAACGAGCTCCTGTTCTCGTTCGACTACCTCTACGCCGACGACTCCGACGACGATCCGACGCAGGCCATCATTCTCCAGTCGATCGACGTCACTCGCTACCAGGGCGACTAACCGCCCGAAGTAGGCAAGCTACCCAGTTCCGATCCCCCCGGCATTGCGCCGGGGGGATCGGTGTCTGTGGGGGAAGGCGGGCGGACTGTGAACGGCGCAATTCTGGGGGAGCTTCGGGTCTTGGGAGGGCCCTTGGCATTTTACGATTCCCTACGGCCGAAGTCCAGATCCCGACAGGGCGAGCCGAACCGAGCATCCACAGATTTCACAGATTCCGCGCAATTGCCCTCCGAACCATCCCCGCCTTCGCTCTGTGTCCTCTCTGCCAGGCACTGCTTTTTTGAGGCGCCGAATTGGCTGCGACGTATCGAAAAATGCTCCAATCCGTCGGATGTTGGAGCCCGCGAATGTCGCTGCCGACTCCGCGCCGCGCGACGGCGATGAGTGGAGATTGCCGAGCGGGGGGACCGGGGGGCCCTTCTCGACAACCCAGAATAGCCCCACAATCCCTTTGCCAACCACGTCGCGTGCGGATCAATGTCGGGGTATCCTTTGAATCAGTCCGGGGATGGGCGCGGTCCGCAGCATCGCCCACCCCAACCTCCCGAATAGGGCACGCGACCCCATGGCCAAGAAGACCAAGGCGACTAGCAAGGCGACCTCCGCGAAGAAGGTGGAACCCCCGAAGAAGGCGGCGAAGGCGAAGCCCGCCCCATCAGTCGCCAAGGGCAGGCCTGCCAAGGCGGCAACCCCCGCGAAGGCGAAGCCCGTCGCTGTCCCCGCGCCCGCGAAGCCGGTGGCGGCACCCGGCAAGAAGCCCGCGCCCGCCGCGAAGGGGAAGCCCGTGGCGAAAGCGCCAACAGCCCAGGGAAAGAAGAAGGCGACGGCTCCCACAAAAAAAACCGCTGTGGCGAAGGTTGCACCTCGCGGGCAGGATGCGCGTGCCACGCCCAAGGCAGCCGCAAAGCCCGGCGCGTCGAAGTTGCCTCCAGCGAAGAAGGCCCCGGTCGCGAAGGCGAAATCCAAGACTCCCGCCGGCGCAAAGGATGCCCCCGCCACGCCCATAACGATTCCCCGTTCCCCATTCCCCGTTCCCTCCATCGAAGCCGCCCTCTCCGACGGCGTGCTTCTTGAGGAGTTCCATACGCTGGTCCATTGCCGCTGCCACGATCCGCATCGCCTGTTGGGTTGCCATCGGGGTCAGCACGGCGGCGCGGCGGGGTTGCTGATCCGCGCGTGGCATCCGGACGCGGCGAGCGTGGAGTTGCTGCTGGAGGGCGAGGAGCAGCCGCTCCCGATGGCGGGCCTCGGGATGAACGGCCTGTTTGGAGTCTTCCTGCCGAATCGCGATTTCCCGATCCGCTACCGCCTGCGCCACCACATTCCCGGGGCCGAGCCGTGGACCTCCGCCGATGCCTATCAGTTCATGCCGTCGATCGGCGATCTGGACCTGTGGCTCCATAGCGAGGGAAACCACCTCCACGCCTACCGGAAGTTCGGCGCCCAGCTACGCGAGATGGACGGCGTACAGGGCGTTTCCTTCTGCGTGTGGGCGCCCAACGCGCGCCGCGTCAGTGTGATCGGAGACTTCAACCGCTGGGACGGGCGCATCCACCCGATGCGGTCGATGGGCTCATCGGGCACGTGGGAGCTTTTCATCCCCGGCGCCCAGCCGGGCGAGGGCTACAAGTTCGAGCTCCTCACCCAGGACGGCCACCTGCGCTACAAGGCCGACCCGTATTCCTTCGCCTTCGACCTGCGGCCTTCCACCCATTCCAAGATCGTGGATCGCAACACCTATGCGTGGGACGACGCCGAGTACATGGCACAGCTGGAGAATCGCCAGATCCTCTCCGAGCCGATGGCCACCTACGAGGTGCATCTCGGCTCCTGGGCCCGCGTTCCCGAGGAGGGCAACCGCTGGCTCAACTACCGCGAGCTGGCCCACGCGCTGGTGCCTCACGTTAAGCGCTATGGCTTCACCCACGTGGAGCTGCTTCCCGTGGCCGAGCATCCCTTTGACGGAAGCTGGGGCTACCAGGTTACCGGGTACTATGCCCCCACCTCGCGATTCGGCACGCCCGACGATTTCAAGTACTTCGTGGACTACCTCCACCTCCACAGCATCGGCGTGATCGTCGATTGGGTTCCGGCGCACTTCCCGCGCGACGACTTTGCGCTCCGCTGGTTCGACGGCACGGCGCTGTATGAACACGCCGACCCTCGCCGCGGCGAGCACAAGGACTGGGGGACGCTCATCTTCAACTATGGCCGGCCCGAGGTGAAGAACTTCCTCATCTCCAATGCTCTCTTTTGGATGGACGAGTACCACATCGACGGCCTGCGCGTGGACGCGGTGGCGTCGATGCTGTACCTGGACTACAGCCGCAACCCGGGCGAGTGGGTTCCCAACCAGTATGGCGGGAACGAGAACCTGGAGGCGATCGCCTTCCTTCGCCAGCTCAACGAGGTCGTCCACGCGGAGTACCCCGGGCGCTTCACCGTGGCGGAGGAATCCACGTCGTTCTCCGGCGTCTCGCGCCCCACCCACAGCGGCGGGCTCGGCTTCACCTTCAAGTGGAACATGGGCTGGATGAATGACACCCTGCGCTACTTCGGGCGCGACGCGATTCACCGCAAGCACCACCAGCACGACCTGACGTTTGCCCTGATCTACCAATACACGGAGAACTTCACGCTCCCCTTCAGCCACGACGAGGTCGTGCACGGCAAGGGATCGCTGCTGACGCGGATGCCCGGCGACGAATGGCAGAAGTTCGCCAACCTGCGGCTGCTCTATGCCTACATGTACGCCCACCCGGGGAAGAAGCTGCTCTTCATGGGCGCCGAGTTTGGGCAGGCGACCGAGTGGCAGTACGACCGCTCGCTGGATTGGCATGTGGCGGGGACGCCGATGCACAAGGGGATCGAGCGTTGTCTGGAATCCCTGGGCGCGGCCTATCGCGCGCATCGCGAGTTCTGGCTCTTCGACAGCGAGCCGGTCGGGTTCCGGTGGGTCTCCTTCAGCGACCACGAGTCGTCGGTTCTCGCCTTCATGCGCCAGGGGCCCGAGGGCCACACGCTCTGCGTCTTCAACTTCACGCCGATCCCCCGGCTGGGCTATCGCGTGGGCGCGCCGTCGGCGGGGCGATACACGGAAATCTTCAACAGCGACGCCGAGCAGTATGGCGGCGGCAACGTGGGCAACCACGGACAGGCCTTTACCCAGGAGGTGGCTTGGAACGGTTGCAGCCAATCGCTCCACCTGAACCTGCCACCGCTGGGGGCGGTTTTCCTGAAGTTCGAGGAGTAGGAACGGCAGGGATGAGGGATGACCGGCCTGTTGTTGGCCTAGAGACTCCCCAGTTCTCCGGGTTTGTACCGAGAAACTGCACCCTTGTACCGGATTCCAATTGCGGGGTTGGAATCGGTGGCCCAGACTCTTGTTTGAAGTTGCCATGCCACCCCCCCTCGTAGAGAGCGAGGCATAACCCATGCAGAAAACATTCCGACAGTGGAAGGGTTTCACCCTTATCGAACTGTTGATCGTCGTGGCGATTATCGCCATTCTGGCGGCGATCGCGGTTCCCAATTTTCTGGAGGCGCAGACGCGCGCGAAGGTTTCCCGTGTCGCGGCGGACATGCGCAGCGCGGCAACGGCCGTCGAGGCCTACGCGATCGACTACAACAAGTACCCGCTTATGCGAATGGTGGCTGGTCAATTCACGTTGGTCGTCCCCCAGCGCGCGATCATGCCGGCCGGCACGGCTCGTCCCTTCAACATGGCGACGCTCCCGCTGGAGCTGACGACGCCGGTCGCCTATCTCACCTCGCTCTTCGACGATCCGTTCAAGGACATCCAAGCCAGGCGCGTGTCCACGACAGGCGCCGTGACGCCCGCCACCGATCTCACCGATCCAACAACCAGGCACTACCGCTACGACAATATCTTCCAGCTCACCACGATCAGTGGCTTCGGATTCGACAACCTCGATCTTGCCGAATACGGTCAGTGGCGCTTCGTCGCCATCGGGCCCGACCGCGAGTTCCGCGGCTCCATCGGTCGCCGCATCTATGATCCGACGAATGGCACGATCTCCTTTGGCGACGTGATTCGCACGCAGAACAGCTCCGCAGGCAAGAGCCGGGAATCGACCTCGGGCGCCAACTAGTCCGCATACCCGCCGCATGCAAGACCCACAGCCGCCCCCGCCAGACCGAGTCTGGCGGGGGCGTCCTGCATCAGGGGGATAAGTGGGCTTTGCGATGTCGCGGCCAAGGCGCGAGCAATCGGGCCTCGCTCTACAGCGTTCGCCGCAATCGCGCCGCCGCCGCGCGGAGCAGGATCATCCCCAGCACCACGAGGATGATGCGGTTGCTGATCGCGATTCCCGCCTGATCGGGGCGGAGGTCGATGGGATTCAGCAGCGGGTTCAGCATGGTGGCGCTGCCGATCATCGTGGCCTGGACGGCGGAGAACAGAGCGAGCCCCACGAGCCCCGCGGCCCACGACTGGGGAATCCACGCGCCGATCAGCGCCATCGCGGAGAGCAGAAAAAAGCTGTTGGTGAGGAGGTGAATCGCCGCCGGCGCGAAGGGAATAGGCTCCGGCAGGACCAGCGACGCCAGCGGGATCGCCGGCAGCGCCAGCAGGGCGACCAGCACCATTAGCGTCGTCATCCGCAGGCGCAGGATCGCGCGCTCCGAACCCGTGGCGAGCCATAGCAGCTCGAAGGTGCCGTTCTCGCGCTCGTCGGCATAGAGCATCGCGCCCAGCCCCAGCGTCGCCACGCCGAGGACCGACTGGAGCACCTCGTAGCCGAGCCGGGCCGACTCTCCGTATCGCGCCAGCAGGTATCCCGCCACCGCGCCCAGCAGGATCACGCCACCCACAAGGCGCCATCCGGCGATGCCGCGCAGATTCGTCAGCAGCAACGACAGCGCATCGCGCCGATAATCGTCGTCGCGCAGCAGCGCGAGCAACTGGCGACGGCGGCGAAACCACGAGCCGATGGCGGTCTGGCTGGGCGAATCGGGCGTCACAGGGTGAAGTTCTTCTTCCGCGCCAGGATGCGCTTACCCTCGACGATCATCTTGTGGAAGTCGGCGTTCTGCTCGTAGATTTCCTGCCCGTGCTTTCGCACCATCGCCTCGGCCTCCTCCTCGATGGCGTGCTCCTCCTGCAAGTTCTCGACCACCGCCGCGCGAAAGATCGCCTGCACATCCGGCGCCCGAACCACTGTCACGCCCGGCGCCGTCGCCAACGCCTCGGCCACGCGCGCGGCGAGCTGGTCGATTCGTTCGCGGGGAGGGCGGTATGTCGCCATGCGGATGCTCCGAAGTGGGGGATCGAGAAAATACAAAGAAGAAAAGGTAACCACGGAGGTCACGGAGTACACGGAGAAAAACATCGGAGATCGCCGGGCCGGAGCTACGAAACGCCGCAGGTGCTCGATGTTTTCTCGTTCTCTTGCTCTCCGTGTACCCCGTGGTGATACTGCCGTTTTATCCGCCGACGCTCTGGGCCATCAACTCGGCGATGTTCTCGGATGTATAGACGGCCTGGACTTCGCCCGCGGGGTTGCGGACGACGAGGGTGCCGTCGGGGGACTTGTCCACGGTGGAGAGGATGGCGCCCTGCTCGTCGAGGATGTTGGTGTGCGTGGGGCTCGTGCGCAGGTAGGTGCGCTGGGCGATCAGGTTGCCCTCGCGCCGCACGGTCAGGATCGCCTCGTCGTCGTGGCTGCCGGGGGCCAGGGTCACTTCGGTGCCATCGGCAAGGCGCGTCGTGGTGGCCACGTTCACGCGGTCGCCGCTCCAGAACTCGATGCTGTTCACGATGATTCCATCGATCAGCATGCAAATCCCGTAAACGGGGATAATCACCAGCACGACCATGATGACGGAGTTAACGACGGTGTTGTTGGTGACCTTGCCGTTCCAGCGATAGACGGCGTTGGTGATGGGGAATCTGCCATAGCAGCCGGTTCCGGCGACGAAGGCGGCGAGAAGGCCGAGCGCCAGCAGGCGGCGCGGGCGGAGAGCGGGGGAAAGCTTCATGCGATGTGGCCTTTCGGGTAGTTGCGAGAATCAATGCCAAATACGGGCGCGCGGGCGATGGAAAAAGCGGGGACGCCACCGATCGGGCGGATAACGCGTATTGACGCGGGTTATTAACCGGGCTTAGTAAGTTGTAACCACTGGCTACAACGGGCGCGCCGCCTTGGCAAAAAAAACCACCATCGACTACTCCCCCAACTCCGCCGCCAAGCGCCGCGCCGATCACGCGACCGAGGCGGCCCAGGACTATGTGGAGCTGATCGAGGAGATGCAGGCCCGCGTGGGCGCCGCCCATGTGACCGACATCGCCAACCACCTGGGCGTCAGCCATGTGACCGTGCACAAGACGGTGAAGCGGCTCAAGGTGCTGGGCCTCGTCCACGCGGAGCCCTATCGCGCGATCTCCCTGACGGCGGAGGGCCGCGCCCTGGCGGAGGAAAGCCGCGCCCGGCACGAGGTCACGCTGCGCTTTCTCCGTCTGCTGGGCGTCAGCGAGCCGGAGGCCCTCAACGACGCCGAGGGCCTTGAGCATCACGTGGGCGCGGAACTGCTGGAGCGGCTGAGATTCTTCTGCGACCGCCTCGAGAGTGAGGGCCGCGTAACGCGCGAGGAGCTGGCGGCGCCGCCTCGCCGCGCCGCCGGAAAGCGCGCCCCGTGAGCGAGCGCGCCCGCCTCACCGTCCTGATTCCCGCCGGCAACGCGGAGAAGCACCTCCGCGCGTGTATAGACAGCGTCCGTGGCATCGCCGATGAACTCATGGTGGTGGTGGACGCCGCCAGCGCCGACGCCACCGAGTCCATCGCCCGGGAGCGCGCCGACACGGTGCTGGTCCACGTCTATACAAACAGCGCCGCCCAGAAGAACTGGGCCATCCCCCAGGCCAAGCACCCGTGGATCCTGGTGGTGGACGCCGACGAGATGGCGACGCCGGAACTCGCCGAAGACATCGCCCGCGTCCTCCGCGAGGACGGCCCCGAGGACGGATACCGCATCCACCGCATCAACCACTTCGCCGGACAGCGCATCGTCGGCTGTGGTTGGCAGCGCGACGACGTGCTGCGCCTCTTCCGCCGCGACCGCGGCCGCTATGAGGAGAAGCACGTCCACGCCGATATTGTGACGTGCGACGGCAAGCCGCTCCGCATCGGCGGG
>JBBQYG010000156.1:0-9034 GCA_038208905.1 Candidatus Sumerlaeia bacterium
GGGATGGGTGCCGGTGAAGGCGATGGCGCGGACGCGCTCCTTCTGCTCGTCGGTGAGGACCACTTGGTGCTGGCGCTTGCGCATGGGAAGTCTCCTTTGCGCCAAGCCACGCCCGCAGGCACCAACAACGGCTAGAAAAAAACGCTTATTTCAGGACGGATGGGACACTAGAGTGACTCTCGAAAGTCCTCTCGTATTCCAACGTAGCTTGGGCGTCTCGCCCGAGCCCCGTCGCCCCCACGCGCGGGCAAGATGCCCACGATACTCTTTTACGGCGTCCTCCATCGCGACAAGACTTTCGAGAACCGCCTAGGCGGGCTTGAGGGGATGGGAGGCGATTCGTCGCCTGCTCAGGGTGAGGATGCTGGCGGGTGCCCGGGGGGGTGCCCGCCAGCATTTTTTAGGCGGGGAGCTTGAGGGCGCGGCGCGCGTTGTCCGACGTGACGCGGGCGACTTCCTCCACGGGAAGCCCGAAAAGCTCGCCCATCGCGGCGGCCACGTGGGCCACGAAGGCCGGCTCGTTGCGCTTGCCGCGCTGCTTTTGGGGGGCGAGGTAGGGGGCATCGGTCTCGAGCACGATGGACCCGATGCCCACGCGGCGGATCACATCGCGAAGTTCGATGGATTTGGGATAGGTGCTGGTTCCGCCGACGCCGATGGCCATGCCCATGTCGAGCCCGCGCCGGGCCTGGTTCCAGTCGCCGTTGAAGCAGTGCAGCACGCCGCCGATCTCGCTGGCGCGTTCTGCCTCCAGGTCTTCCAGCACGTGATCGAGCGACTCGCGCGCGTGGATGGAGACCGCGTAGCCAAGGCGGCGCGCCATGGCGAGCTGCTCGCGGAAGGCGCGCCGCTGGTGGTCGCGGGCGGGCTGCTCCTTCACCCAGTAGTAGTCGATGCCGATCTCGCCGAGCACCGCCACGCCGCCGGTTGCCAACAGTGCCTCAAGCTCAACCGCGACGTCGTCGCTCCACCACTCGGCATTGCACGGATGAACACCCGCCGCGGCCAGGACCATCGGCTCCGCCGCCGCCAGCGCCATCGCAGCGCGGCTCGCCTCCAACGTGTCGCCCAGCGTCAGGACGCACCCCACCCCCGCCGCCCGCGCCCGCGCAACCGCGTCGGGCCGATCTGTATCGAACTTCGCGTCGTGGAGGTGGCAGTGGGAGTCGATGAGCATGGAAAGGCAGGGATGAGGGATGAGGGATGGTGGATGAAATACAGGGATGGGCGGGGAGAGGGAGTGTATATCTATCTATACGAATGGCAGGGCAAGGGGGCATGTCGCCCCCCCGCCCCGCCGTTCATCCCTCAAACCTCATCTCTGGCAGTTCGTTCAGGCGACCTGCGCGGCGACGCCCTTGTAGAGCAGTCCGACGGTGCGGAAGGCGTCGTTGGCGGCGGAGACGATGTTGTCCTTGGTAGTCTCGGAGAAGGGGGTCTCCTTCATGGCCATGACGAAGGCCATCCAGCGGGGGCGCATCTCGGCGCCGTGGGGGTCCTGATGGCGGACGCCGCTATCGCCCTCGAGGGCGAAGAGTTCCGCCAGCTTGTTCTTGAGTATCTTGCCGCCGTTGTTGGAGCCCTCGATCACGTAGAACATGCCGAGGGCGGCGTCGGGATCGGTGGCGAGCCAGTGGTCCATGCGCGCGTGGAACTCGCGGACGCCTTCGTTGGCCTCGATGCCGTCGGCGGAAAGGCCAAGGTCCTTGAGGTCCTGGCGGGCCGCTTCGGCAGTGGCGAAATGGTAGTCCTTCACGAGTCCCGCCGCGATGGGCGACTTGGTGCGGAGCGTTGCAAGACGCTCCTCAAGGCCGACGTGGAGGAGATAGAGCTGCTGGAGCGCCTCCAGGAAGCGGTCCTTGCTGAGCGTGCCCGACATCAGCTCGCGCATGTAGTCCTGCTGCTCGGCGGCGTCGTGGAGGCCGCGAGTGTCCTCCTTCAGGCGGGTCATGATATCGCGTGTTTCGGCCATGGGGGAAATCTCCGGGAATCTAACGGCTCAATACAACGGGGGGAGATTGCGCGATGGCCCCTCGGTGCTGTCAATCCGGTTCCGGGGCGGGGACTGGCGGCGGCCCTTGGCGGAAGTAGGCCAAGGTGAAGCGGATCAGTATCCCGAAACAGATAAAGATAACGAGACCCGATCCCGCGGCCATCATCGGAACCTGCTCCAGCCTGATGCCCCCGCGTAGGTCGTGGTAAAGGTCGTACAAGACCGGAATCAGGAAGGCGCCGCATCCCAGCCAAATCGCCGCGAGCATCCAGCCCGGGATACGCCGGTGCAGGAGTCGGCGAGCGATCCACCCCTGACCGTGAATCTGCTCGATGGGTCCAACCATTGAGAACGAAGACACGGGACAGCCGCATTCGGGGCAGAAATCGGCGAGTTCGGAGTGGGGGGACAGGCAGGATGGGCAGAGGGGAAGGCCCTCGGTGGAGGGGATTTCCTCGGCGGGTGCATCCTTGAGTTCTGCCATTTCGAACCTCCTTAGGGCGGGTGGAGTCTCGTCCGCTCTTCATCCTGAACCAAGGTTATTCACAGGTCTGGGAAGAATCCACTGGATTTTCGGGAGGCGGCAGGGTCCTACTCCAGTCGGTGAATGTTCTGGCACTTCCCGCGCCCCGCCCGGCGCGCATCCACTCCACCGGAAGGTGCGGCCACATGCTGGATTACCCTTTCCCGCCAGAGAGCGAAGAATACGATGACAGCCATCTGGAACTGTCCGAGAGGCTTTCTCGGCGGTCCTGGAAGATTGTAAACCTCGTGCTACACAGCGACGTGCCGTGGATCGACATCGAGTTGGAGATCAACGACATGCGCCGTGTGGTCGAGGACGAGCGCCCCGACAAGCTCGAGTTGTTCGAGCATGTTTATGTGGCGCGATTCCACCGCCTGAGAGAGCAATGGAGAGACGAGGAAGTGGACGCGGTCTGGTAGGAAGCTGGCTCGCGGGAGCGCTGACGCTTCTGATGGTGGCGTTGTCGGCCACTTCCCGTTTGCACGGCGAAGAATCCCCGGGCAGCGCCCGTGATCCGCTGACGGCCCGATTGCTGTCGGGATTGCAGTCCGCCGAGTTGGGCCCGCGCGCGCGGATGGCCGTGTATCTGGCCGATCCGGCAACGGGCATCGAGTATGTGGCGCTGGGCGCCGACGAGCCCGTGCCACCGGCATCGGTGATGAAGCTGGTCACAACGGCGGCGGCGCTGGAGTCGCTGGGACCGTCCCACACCTTCGAGACCCGGGTGGAGGCCCACGGCGTCATCGCAGGGAACGTGCTCAAGGGGGACCTGGTGATCGTGGGCGGCGGCGATCCGTCGCTGGGCTCGCGATTTCAGGCCAAGCCCGGGGAAGTGACTCTTATCCTGGAGGACTGGGCCGCCGCCGTCCGCGCGAAAGGCATCCGCGAGGTGACGGGGAACGTCGTCGGCGACGATAGCCGATATGTCTATGACCCACACGCGACCGGGTGGGAGCCGCTGGAATTCGGCGAGTGGTACAGCGCCGAGGTGAGCGCCCTGAATTTCAACGAGAACGTGATCGACGTGATTTGGACAGGAGGAAAGTCGCCTGGCGACATGGCGAAGTTCCGCCTCGTCCCGAAGACGGAGTACATCGTCTTTGCCAGCAGCGTCCGCACATCTCCCGAGAGCCAGCGGGTGGCGTCGATACGCTATCTGCGCCGCAAGGAAAGCAACGAAATCCGCGCCCGCGGCCGCATCGCGCCGGGCGCGGAGAAGTACGAGTTTGCCTCGATCCATGACCCCGCCAACTTCGCGGCGCGGCTGTTTCTCGACACGCTGGCGAAATCCGGCGTGAAGGTGAACGGCTCCGCCTATTCCCGCCACGCGGGGGCCGACGACGAGCCCAGCACCGAGACCGTGACACTGGCGCGGCACACTTCTCCTCCGCTTTCGGAACTGGTGAATGTGGTGAATCGCCGGAGCCAGAACCTCTACGCCGAAGTATTGCTCCGCGAGGTGGCGTTACGGCGGGGCGCGGGCACCGACTTCGCCGACGCGACGCGCGCGCTGACGGATTGGCTGCGCGAGAAGGGCCTGCACCGGACGGGCTTTCTGACGATGGACGGCAGCGGCCTATCGCCCCTGGACCGCGCGACGCCGCGCATGATCGGGGGCATACTGAGCGCGATGGGCCGGTCGCCGATTTCCGATCTATACAAGGGCTCCCTCGCCGCGCCGGGGGCGGAAGGCTCCCTGCGCTCGCGATTCCAAAGCGCGGACTTCGAGCCAATCAGGAACAATCTGCGCGCCAAGACGGGCTTCATCGCCGGGGTCCATTCGCTCGCCGGCTATATGAAGCACAAGCGCGGATCCGAATACGTATTCTTCGTCGCGGTCACCGGATACGACACCGAGCGCAGCGTCGAAGCGCGCGACCTGCTCGACCGCGCCACCTTGGAATTGCAGCAGTCGGATGTGCTGCCGTAGGCGACACCCCCGGAGGGCTCTCCTTGAAGGCATTCGCAACGGTGGGTTTTCCGATGATCGCGGTGTTGGCCTCCGCCGCCGCGCCGGAGCCGGTTGTCTACACAGGAGCCGCGGACGCATCCGCCGCCGCGGCACTCTCCGACGGTGTCCTCGTCGTTGCCAACGACGAGGACAGCACTCTCAGATTTTATTCGATGGCCGGAGGCAAGGCGTCCCGGTCCGTCCAGATGGACATGGTGCTGGGGCTTGGCATGGCAGGTTCGCCGGAAACCGACATCGAGGGTGTCGCGCGCGTCGGCGACAAATGTTATTGGATCACGTCCCACGGGCGGACGGCGAAGGGGAAGGTAGCCCCCAACCGCGCCAGGCTCTTTGCCACCAACGTTTCCGAGGCCCAGGGGACGTCCGTCCTGAAGATGGAGGGCACCCCCCACGCGACGCTCCTCCAGGACCTGCTCCGGGCAAAGGGCTACGAGGGACTTGGGCTGGCGGAGTCGATTGGGCCGGGGGTCGAGAAGTCAGAGGCACTGGCTCCGAAGGACAGGGGCCTTAATATCGAGGGTCTGTCGCGAACGGCCGATGGCGAAGGGCTGCTCATCGGATTCCGCAATCCGCGGCCGGGCGGCAAGGCGCTGATTGCGCCCCTGAAAAACCCGTCGGTCATGGTGGCGGGCCCGGCCACCGCCGAATTCGGCGCGCCGATTCTACTCGACCTGGGCGGCCTCGGAATCAGGAGCATCGAGTGGGATCCCGGTCGCGCCACCTACTGGATCGTGGCGGGCCCCCATGATGAGAAACGGGAATTCGCGCTCTATGGCTGGAAGGGGCCTGGTGAGATTCCTACGAGAACGAAGGCTCTGGACGAGATGCCGCCGGAATTCGCGCCAGAGGCCCTGGTCATTGGCACCGATGGGACACTGCGCCTGTTCAGCGACGACGGCGCGCGCCGTATCTCGGCGGAGGAGGCGGAGTGCCTCGAAGGCTGGATGGGTGGCACCTGCGAGAACAAGTCGTTGAAGGATCCCGAGAGGCGCACATTCCGGATGATCACTGTCGCGGCGCCGTAGCTACTGCTGCAGCTCAGTCCTGAAGCGGCGCACCGTCTCCAGAAATTCCTCCAGCCCTTCTCCCCCGCCGCGGATGCGTTCGGCGAGGCCAGTGGCCGTGGCGGCGACTTGATCGAGCAGGTTGGCGATGTTCTCCCCGTTGTGCGCGGCGATTTCCGACCAGACGGCGCCGCTCCCCATGGCGACGCGCGTGGTATCTCTCAACCCGTTCCCGGCCACGACGCGCAGCAGCGCGGGATCCTCCCGAGAGCGGCGGATCGTTTCGGAAAGCGAGACGGCGGTCATGTGGGGAAGGTGGCTTACCAGCGCGCAGAGGTAGTCGTGGCGGCGCGGGTGCAGGTGGACTACGCGCGCGCCCACGGCCCGCCACAGCGCGCCGACCCGCGCCACGGCGGCCAGATCGGTGCACTCCGTCGCCGTCACGTGGCACACGGCGCCGCGAAACAGCGTCGGCGATCCGGCGCCCCAGCCGGTCAAGTGGCTTCCAGCCATCGGATGGCTGCCGACGAAGTTCGCGCCGCCCTCCAGCGACTCGGCGAACTCCACCAGCCGCAGCTTGGTCGATCCCACATCGGTAACGAGCGTTCCCGCGCGGGCCGCGCGGAGCACCGTGGGGAGCTGCTCGCGAATCACCTCCACGGGAGTGCAGAGCACAATCAGGTCGGCCTCCCTCGAGGCGGCGGCAAGATCGTCGGTCGCCGCGTCGACCAAGCCAAACTCGATGGCCTCGTCCATGGGGCGCCGCGAAACGCTGACGATACGGCGCGCGAGTCCATTACCGCGCAGCGCCATCGCGAGGCTCCCGCCGAGGAGGCCCAGGCCAACAATGGCCACGTTTCCGAAATGCGGCTGGCTGTGCGTGGGTGGATGAATCACGGCAAGGATGCCCCGTTGAACTTTTTCAGCGCGCGCGCCGCTGGATCTGCTCGCCAAACGCCAGCAATGCGTCCAGCTCGTGGCGCGCCACCAACTTCTCGTCGCGTCCGTCGGCCTGGGCGACTCGGTACATCAGATCCACGGCGCGGTCATAGTGGCGCCTGAACCGCTCGACGGAGAACGTGGATCCCTCGGGCGGATTGAGGCGCACCTCCTCCTCCGCCAGCGTATAGTGGAAATGGGCGAGCCGAAGCGCGTGCTCCATGCCTCGCGCGCTGTCGCGATGATCGGACACAAGCTGCTCCAGCGCGCGGATCGCCTGCTGCTCCCCATCGGGGAGCAGATAGCGATGCGTCGCCATCAGCTCGCCGCGCCGGACGGACACCGCCTCCGATTCGCGCAGCGCCAGCCCGCGATAGAAATCGTCCTCGAAAGTACCCGCCAGCAACCGCAAGTCCGTCGCCCGCCGCGCGAGCGCCGACACCAGATCGGGAAGGTTCTCCGTCGCGCCCTCCAGCGCCATGGCCAGCTGGAGCCGCTGCACCAGTTCGCTGCGCCGCCGCGCCTCTTCGCGAAGCTCCGTCTCGAACTCCGCCGACTCGTCGTAGCTCCGCTTCGCACTCGCGTAGTCGCCGATCAACTCCAGCGCGCGGGCGCGCAGGAACAGCACCTCCGGCGCGAGGCGCCCCGGGTGCAGCGCCTCGTAGTTTGCAAGTCGCACCAGCGTGGACCGCGCGATGGACTGTCCCGTCAAGTCCCGACCGAGTGGGTCTAGATACGCATCCGCGCCGGACAGGAGCTGGAACTCCGCCGCGATCGACAGCAGGTTCTCGTGGGGAGAGTAGGGCTGATACTTCTCCTTGGCATTGCAGCCAACGCCAAGGGCCACCCCCGCCGCAAACAGGGCGGCGAATCGAAGTCGGCGCAGCGGATGGCGATTCTTCACGAGGGGCGTCCATACGCCTAAATGGGCACTACAAGTCAGGATCGTGCCGAGGTCCGGGGAGACGGGCAAGGTGGGAGAATGGGAAATCTGCGAGAGATTTTGGAGCCGGGCGGCCACCAGAGGCGATCCGGTTGAGGAATCCGCTCGACTTGATCGGGGGGTGGCACTCTACTGGGCCTAGAATTTGCCCGGGGGAAGTTCCTCTGGCTAGGGATCAGCCGAAAGGTGCGGGCTTGGCATGCTGAAGCGAATCCACATTGAAAACTACAAATCGATTATCGATCTGGACCTAGAACTGGGTTCTTTGAGCCTTTTTCTAGGTGGAAACGGAAGCGGTAAGTCGTCGGTTTTCAACGCGCTGCATGCCGTTAGAATGCTGCTGGTAGAGGAGGCGAAATGCGAGGATGCTTTTCCCGCATCCACTGCTCCGGGGTGGACCGACTGGGGCATAAATACTACCACGCAGTCCATCACCTTGGAACTCCTGTCTAGATTTTCGCTGTATACCTACACGGTCCGCATCGACCAAAACCGCTGGAAGGAACAGTCGCAGATTTCCTCAGAGGAGTTGAGGGTAGATGGAAAGCTGCTGCTGGAATTCAGCGGTGAAGTGCTGAGGCTGTATGCCAGATCAGGCGAACTAGTCGTCGAGTTCTCGGCCACGGGCCGGAGGAGCTCAGTCTTTTTCTCTTCGTCACTGGGTGCGGACGAGAGAATCGATCCCCATCGGGAATTTGTCAAGCTAGTGAAGGCGCTGCATTGCCTTCATCCCAACCCTCTTTCCATGAGCGGGCGCTCGGAGAGAGCTGAAGAAACGCCGACTCGGAACATGAGTAATTTTGCCTCTTGGTATCGCCACTCAGCCGTCGATCTCTCGGCTAATTCCAAGTTCATGGAAGATGCACAGAATGTCGTGATTGGGTTGAATGGGTTGGTGCATAGCGACATGGGGCAGGGATTGGAATTGCTTCAAGCATGGATAGCGGTTCCCGGAAGGAAGGAGTTCGCGCACCTACTTGCTTTTGATCAGCTCTCAGAAGGCCAGCGCATGCTGATCGGGCTCTATGCCGTAGCCCACTTTCTGGCTCGTGATGGTGCGACGATATGCATCGACGAGCCAGACAACTTCGTGTCGATCGAAGAGATACAGCCTTGGCTCAATCTGATGATCGAAAAGTCCGAAGATGGTGAGGCGCAGGTGATTTTGGCTTCTCACCACCCCGAGATAATAAACTTACTCGCCAGGGATACGGGGATCGTGTTCCGCAGGACAGAGGCCGGGCCCACAACCGCTGCTGCGTATGTGCCCGAGTCAGGCTCCATGCTCCTCCCCGCGGAAGCCGCTGCGCGGGGTTCTTTGCTTTGAGACGGCGAATTGTCGAACTCCTGATACTCGCCGAGGACCACAAGACCGCGTACTTCCTGAAGCGCTATGCCAAAAGAATCGTAGCAGCCAATCGGATTCGAATAATTCCTGTGCCCGACGGAGAAGGGGCCGGTGAGAAGTGGGTCCGGGATCGCTATCCAATAGAAGTCGCAGAGCAGCGGCGAGGACGGAAGCTTACAGCTTTGGTCGTACACGTGGACGCCGACACCGGCTCGGTCGAAAATGAACTTCGGCAGTTGGAGAAGGCATTGGCGGGTACTTCCGCGGCAAAGCGTGGAGATGACGAGCGCATCGCTATCGTGGTCCCCA
>JBBQYG010000157.1:0-8975 GCA_038208905.1 Candidatus Sumerlaeia bacterium
AAAGAAGCTGTTGTACCCGTCGGAACCCGAGGCGCGGATCACCACGATGTCTCCGCCGTTGGCCACGGGAAGCGCGCGCGCAGCATAGGTCTCGGGGACTTCCCTGCCGCCGCCGATGATCAGGAGCGCGGGGCCGCCCACGGCCTTGTTGGGTGCGTCGGCGGGATCGCCGGTCAGATAGACAACCAGATCGTCGGGCTTCGGGGGGCGCGGGCCATCCTCCATGCGGGGGGGTGCCACCGCTTCGCTCTTCGTCTTCAACTCGCCCGCGCTGCACGATAGGCACGCGGCAATCGCCAGCGCCAATCCGGCCATTCCGGTCGTCTTCATCCTCTGCCGTCCTCTTCCCTCGTCGGCGCCATGGCCGCGATTTAATTTGGATGATCATAACACTTCCGCCGACTGGATCAAGCGAATCCAGTCGGCGGAGAAAAGCTTCGTTTGATCAAAGACCGTGTTGGCAGTACCTAGTCGTCCGACTTCGGCGCGCTGTCCGATGCGATCAGGCCTCTCCGCGTCAGGCGGTCCTCCACGAGCAGCAGGTGCTGGTCGCCCGCGCGCTTCACCAGGCCCAGCAATTCGTTCATCGAGGCCAACTCCTCCACCTGCTCGTCCACGAACCACTTCAGGAAGGAGATCGTCGCATAGTCCCGCTCGTCATGGGCCATCGACATCAGGTCGTTGATCTGCTTCGTGGTTACTTCTTCCTGCTTCAGCGAAAGCTCCACCGCCTGTTCCACGCTCTTGAAGGCGCGGGGTGGCTCGGGGATCGCGCCGACTTCCGGGCAGCCCTTCACCTCAAGCAGGTATTTCAGCAGCTTGAGCGCGTGGGTGCGCTCCTCGTGGGACTGCTCGAAGAAATGCGCGGAGAGCACCTTGAGGTCCTCGGCGTCCATGTAGCTGGCGACCGCGAGGTAGGCGTTCGAAGCATAGAGCTCGTTCACAATCTGCTGATTGATGGCGTCCTGTAGGGTCTTGCTAATCATCCGGAGGCTCCTTTGACTGTTGTAGGCTTTGGTTTGGTTGAAATGCTGGGCCGCGCCGTGGAATCGGTGGGCAATCTGGGCGTCTCGGTGGCCGAGCGCTCGCGCCCCTTTTCCAGATACTTCAGGCACTCGATCAGGATAACCAGCCCAACCAGCAGGAAGGCGACATTAAACAGCAGGATGCGCGACTCCGCCGTGGCCAACAGGATCGAGTTCGCGCCCAGGAACGCCGTCATGAACAGCAGGATCACCACCACCCGGCGCTGGTCCAGGCCAAGGTCCAACAGGCGATGGTGCAGGTGGCGGCGGTCCGGACGGAAGGGGTGCTTGCCCTTGATGGCCCGGCGAAAGAAGGAGAACGAAATCTCGAAGATCGGCAGCCCCAGAGCCACCAACGGAATCGCCAGCGCGATCAGCGTGGGAGTCTTCGTCGATCCCAGCAGCGATGCCGTGGCGAGCAGATAGCCCAGCAGCAGCGAGCCGCCGTCGCCCATGAATGTCCGCGCCGGGTGCCAGTTGTAGGCCAGGAATCCCAGCACCGCGCCCGCCGTCAGGATTGCGACAAAACCCGCCATCGCCACATCCGCGGTTTGACCGATCACCAGGCTGACACCAACCAGGGAGATCGCGCCGATCAGAGTGATCCCACCCGCGAGGCCGTCCAGCCCATCCACCAGGTTGATCGCGTTCATCAACGTCACATACCAGCCCACGGTGATCACAAAGCTGACAGGGTTTCCCAGCTCCGACCCGTAGCCGAGGCCCAGGTTCAGCGTCTCCACCCGAAAGCCCAAGTACCACATGCCCCCCGCAACGACAGCCTGAAGCGCCAGCTTCACCACCGCCCGCAACGGACGCACGTCGTCCCAGAAGCCCACCAGAAAGATCGCCACCGCGCCGCCAAGGATCAGGATCATCTGCGCGCCCCGCGCGATGGCAAGGTCGGGCCTCAGCACCGCCGCGACCCACAGCCCCGCGCCTAGCGCCAGCAACACCCCCAGCCCCCCCAGATACGGCATCGGGCCCCGGTGGGTCTTTCGCGGATCGGGCCGGTCAAGCACCCCAAGCCGGTGACTCAACAAAATCGAAAACCGCGTCGCCACCACCCCCGCCAGCGCCGTGGCGGCGAATAGACCCAGCAGTTGGAGGGCGGTTGTATCCATCATGATCGCTCACGCTCAGAGTGGGCGGAGGCATGGCGAGAGTCAAAAGGAACATCGGGGCGGGGGAGGGGGCCAGCTATCGCCCCCAACTGATCAGGAATCGCGCGAAGTGACATCACCATTGACCAGCAATCCATAATGCTATCCAAGGAAAATCATCGCACGGGAGACCAATATGAAAAAGGTCGCTGCCAAGAAGCCTACTCCGAATAAGGGGGCCGCCAGCAAATCATCCCCGAAGAAGGCCAACCCCGGAAAGCGGCCAGCCAAGAAGGTCGCCGCAAAGTCGGCCTCGATTGTCGTCTTCAAGCCTGCTGTCAGGCAGGGGGCTGGGGGCTCCTCAGGCGCGTCGGCGTCGATCCATGCTGGAGCAGCACCTAAGCCGCATGTTCTCGCGGGAGCCAATCTCTCTGCGGTTCGCATCGCTGTCAGCGACATGCTACTGGCTGGCGCCGCCGCGCCGGCAAAGTTCGCCTCTGCCTTTTCACTGCCGCAGTCACGGTCGTTGCTCGCACCGGAAAAGCGCCAACCCGAGCAACATGGGATGCCAAACATTCACGCGGTGGGCATGGGATTGAAGTTGGTTGAGGGGAAGCCAACGCCGGTCCCCTCCATCCGAATCTACGTTCAGAAGAAGAAGGCCCTATCCCGGCTCAACCCCAGGGAAGTGCTCCCCAAGGAGATCGGCGGATTTCCGGTGGATGTGATCGAAGAGCCTTCGGCATCCCTCCGTTCTTGTACCAAGAAAAGAAAGTCTCGTCAGCGCCCGTTCCCCGCCGGGATCAGCATCGGCTACCCATCAAAAGTCGAAGTGAACGCTGGGACACTAGGTGCCTTCGCAACGTCGGCGTTTACCAAGGAGAAGGGGAAGCTCTTCATGCTGAGCAACAACCACGTGCTTGCAAACAGCAACCAGAATCCCGCAGGCACGACAATTCTTCAACCAGATTCTCTCGACGGAGGAAAAGCGGCCGATGCCGTGGCGCGCCTGTTTCGGTTTTGCCCACTGCAAACGGGAGAAAATGCCAACAATCTCATCGATGCAGCGATCGCCGAGATTACGGTTCCAGCGACATCGATACTGCCAGAGATATGCACCGTCGGAAAAGTAACAGGTGTGCTTGGGCCAATGGAAGGCATGGTGGTGAAGAAGCATGGCAGGACGACAGGATATACGGAAGGAGTCATTGTGGAGGAGGAAACAGATGCTTTGATCCACCTTGATCCTGCCGATCCCAAGCAGGTCGCGCGATTCCGCAACCAGATCAAGATTCAAACAATCTCTCCCTACACAGAGTTTGGCAACAGCGGCGACAGCGACTCGCTCGTGGTGGCCAAGACGACCAACAAGGCGGTTGGCCTTTGCTTCGCTGGTCCCGATGATGCATCCTACGGCCTTGCCAATCCGATCAGCACCGTGCTCAGGATTCTCAAGATCAAATTGGTTTGACGGAGGAAGTGAGATGGCCGATCTCAGGGACGTCAAGGATCGGATTTCCGACAAGCTGCTGGGCACCCACGGCATTCATGGTGTTGGGATGCGGCGAAATGCCAACGCGATCAGTATCGCGGTAAGCCGTGAGCTGCCACAGACCGAGGAACTTCAGATACGCAAGTTGGTGGCTGATGATCTGGATGGCGCCGACTTGGTCGTGGTAGTTGAAGGTTCCGCTTCGCTCCGCCGATCCTGACGATTCCGCTATTCGGCGTTGTCCACGACAGCCTCACCCCTACCCCCTCCGATTCCTCAAGCATACAAGCGCCACCTTGATCTGGAGGCACGAGACCTCCTCGCCAAGGTGATCGCGGAGCGGCCTCAGCTTCTCCTCGTGGTCGACGGTGTCGTACGCGTCAACGAGGGCGGGCAAGATCGGTCGATCCCCGGCACGGCTTCCGGACGGAATAATTTCTGGAACGGACCGTGCTTAGGCGATTATTCGTCGGGACGATATTCTCTTTGGTACCTCCACCTTCTGGTTGGAGGAACGACGAAACCACTCCTCGGAGCCTCTCCAATGCGTCTTCGGTTGCTGTCAAGCCTTGCTGTATCCATTGCCGTTCCCCTTCTGGCAGGATGCTTGACTTTTAACCGCACGGAGTCGCGGGATCCCCTGCTGGAAGCGCGCATCGCCGAACTGGAGGCGCGTCTCGCCAGCAACCAACCCATGGCGCAGCCCGCCAGCGCGGATGAACGGTTGAGCCGGGTCGAGCAGCAACTGCGTCAGGTAGTCGCGCTATTGGGCGGTGAGGCGGCGCCCGTGGCGAGGGAAGAGGAGCCCGCCCCATCCACCGAGCTGCCAGCGGCAGCCGCCGCGCCCGAGCCAGAGGCCGCACCCGTCGCCGACGCGGAGCCGCTGATCCGTCGAAGCGAGGAGTTTGAGCATGACGGCTACTCCCGGGGGATGAGGAGTATTGGCGAGAAGGTGGAGAGCAAGCTGCTCAGCGACAGCAACACGCGGAAGAATCGCCAGCGCGAGGACCTGATCGGCAAGCCTCCACCGCAGACGCGCTTCATCGGCCCCGGTGGACAGATCATCGACCTCAAGGACCTCGCCGGCAGCAAGAAGCTGCTCCTCGTTTTCATGCGCGGCTTCCGCGGCCAAGTCTGCATCGGCTGTTCCGTGCAGACGGCGCTGCTGGCGCAGTCGGTCCCCGACTTCGAGGCGCGCAACACGCAACTGGTTCTCGTATATCCCGGCCCGGCGGAATCAATCCCCGCGTTCCTTGATGCGGCGCGCGATTTCGACAGCAACTTCGCGGTCAAGTTCCCCATCCTGCTCGACGTCAACCTGGGTGCGGTGAAGTCCTTCGACATTCGCGGCAGTCTCGCCAAGCCGACCTCCATCGTCATCGGGGAGGACGGACTCGTGAAGTATGCGTATGTCGGAACCAGCTTCGACGACCGCCCGTCGATTCCCGAACTCCTGGCCGCTGTTGATGCCGCCGGCCCAGTCCAATGAATTCCGACGAGACGCGCATCGATATGCCGATTCCCGGCGCGGCGGACGGCTTCGGCGATATCCAGATCGAGGGAATCACCCTGGATGGAATCATCGGGCGCGGGGGCATGGGCGTTGTCTATCGCGGGCGCCAGAACTATCTGGACCGCCCCGTCGCCGTCAAGCTCCTGTCCGTTCCAGCGGGGACGGACAGGAAGGAGTTCTTGCAGCGCTTCCAGCGCGAGGCGCGGCTGCTGGCGGAGCTTTCCCATCAGCAAATCGTTGCCTGCCACCACGGCGGGGTCACGGGAGGAGGCGATCCCTACCTCGCCCTCGAATACATCGATGGTCCGAACCTGCGCGAATTCATCGAGAAGAAGGGGGCCGTCGCCGAGCGGCGGGCCCTGCGGATCGTGCGCGACGTTGCCGGGGCCCTCTCCCATGCGCTTGAGAAGGGCATCATCCACCGCGACGTCAAGCCGGAGAACATCCTCCTGCAATCGATCAAGGACGATGGGAGCCGACTCCACGATCCCGGATTCCCCTATGCGGTGAAGCTGGCGGACCTCGGGCTTGCCCGGTATAGCGGCGCCCAACACGCCGACCCACGGATGACCCAGGCGGGATTCCTCATCGGCTCGCCGTCGATCCTTGCTCCCGAACAGTTCAACAGTCCCGACTCCGCGGACTTCCGCGTGGACATCTACGCGCTCGGGTGCGTCCTCTTCTATCTGGTCACAGGAGCGCCGCCCTACTCCGGGATGACCGTCTCCGAACTCATGTATCAGAAAGTTCACGGTCCGATCCCCGACCCGGTCAGTCTCAAGCCGGGCATTGACAGCGAGTTGGCCGCGTTCATCCGGAGCATGATGGCGCGCAATCCGGCGGACCGCCCCAATTCCTATGCGGAGGTGGAGGAAGAGGCGACGCGGCTGATCGAGCGCATTTCCGGCGTCGACCCGACCCAAGTCATCGCGGTGACAAAGCGGCGCAGCCCGCTGCCGTGGGTTGCCGCCGCCGTGCTCGCCGCCGCGGGAATCGCCGCCGCCGTCGCGATGTTTCCCGGTGGGGGAGAGCCCACCAAGGAGGCGCCAGCGCCGAAGCCGATTCTCCTGGCCGAGATCGCGCCGACTCCCGCACCGACACTCCCCGCGCCTTCCCCCGTGCCGCCGACGCCGCAACCCACCCCGGCGCCAACTCCCGAGCCCTCGCCTGCTCCCACGCCGGAGCCAACTCCACCGCCCACCGAGGCGCCCACCACCGCGCCAGCGGCGACCCCCGTTCTCTTTGACGAGGACGGGACATCGCTCTTTGCCAAGGACGCCACATCCCGGCTTTCCGAATGGCAAATGACGGGAACGTGGCTTGCCGACGATGACAGGGAAGGGATCGCCGTGATCGGTGACGCCACCACGGCGCGCGGGTCGATTCGCCGCGTGATCGATGCGGGGCCCGTGCGCATCGACGGCCAGATGGACCTCTCCCGCGCGGAGGAGGCGGAAGTCACCATGGAGCTTGCCGATGGTTCCTCCGCTTCCCTGATCGTTCAGAAGATCGCCGGCGAACTGATCTGCCGCGCACGCATGACATCCGCCGATGGCACTACCGTGAACGGCGCCCGCGTGCAGACACTTCCCGACCTGGGAAACCATCCTTGGATGATCGAGGTGACTGGCGGAAACGCGAGGCTGCAACTTGACGGCATCGTGATCGAGACGTTCGCGACTACCAGTACCCCCGCCGCCATTGTCCTCTCCGGCGGGCGCGGATACATCGGCTACTCCGAAGTTGTGGAATACCGGCAACTCGGCGGCACCGAAATCAAGTAGGGCCGTCGCGCCGGTTCCTCATGCACGCAAGCGCCACCTTGATCTGGAGGTACGAAACCTCATCGCCAAGGTGGTCGCGGAGCGGCTTCAGCTTCTCCTCGTGGTCCACGGTGTCGTAGGCCTCCTCAATGCGGGCCGCCATTGCGGCGTCAACGATGGGGGCGGGATCGGTGAGGCCATCGTCGGCGAAGTGGTCGGCGACGTAGCCCTCGATGGTGGACATCGCGCGGCCGGTGGCGTCGGAGGCCTCCTTCGTCGTAGAGCCGGAGAGGATCATCTCCACCGCGGTCGCGCGGATGGCGGGTGAGGCGCGCGGGGCGCGTTCCTTTGTCGCTTTGCCGACCGGACTCGCGTCCTTGGCCTGTGCCAGCGTGGGTTCCAATGTTCCTCTAATCACGGCCCATCCGCGGTCGGTTACCTTGAGCACCCGGTAGGGTGACACGCCAGCGGCGACGAGGCACTCCTGTGCCTTGAGTTGCTGGATCCAGTCGCGCACGGCGCGGCGATCATGCTCGCGGAGAATGCCGTAGGTGGTGATTTTGTCGAGCCCTGTTTCCACGATGCGTTTGTCGCGCGAGCCCAGCAGCACACGCGCGACCAACGACTCGCCGTAACGCTCCTTCATCCTCACCACACAGCTCAGGATTTTCTGCGCGATCACGGTTGCGCCGTCGGTCGGCACCATCTCCTCGCCGGCCCAATCCTCGCCGAGGCCAAGGCACGTGTCGCAGTGGCCGCAGTCTTCCTCCTCCAGCTTCTGGCCGAAGTGGCGGAGAAGGTAATCCGTCCGGCATACGCCGGGACTCGCGTACTGCTCCATCGCGCGCAGCGCCTCGCGCATTGCCGCGAGCTGCGCGCGCGGAGTGTCGGGCGTGTCCATCAGCTTGCGCCACACCATCGCGTCCATTGGCGAGTAGAGGAGGACGCATTCCGACGGCAACCCGTCGCGGCCCGCGCGGCCGCTCTCCTGCTGATAGTGCTCGATGGACTTCGGCAGGCCCGCGTGGACCACCATGCGGACGTCTGGCTTGTCGATCCCCATGCCGAAGGCGACCGTCGCGACAACGATGGGCGTCTTGCCAGAGAGGAATTCGTCCTGCGTCCGCGCGCGATGCTCCGGCGTCATCCCCGCGTGATATGCCGCCGCAAAGTGCCCGCGCGCGCGTAGGGAGCCCGCCATCTCCTCCGTGTCCTTGCGGCTGATGCAATACACGATCGCGCACTGCCCCTTGCGCGAATCCAGAAGCTGGCCCGCCTGCATATACACGGCAGTCTTGGGCTTTGTCTTCTTGGTGAGCATGCGATAGATCAGGTTGGCGCGCTCGAAGTTTCCCACCAGCCGCGTCGGCGACCGCAGCGCCAATTCCGCCACGATATCGTGCTCCACCTTCTCCGAGGCGGTTGCCGTATATGCGTGGATCGGGAGGTTGGGGAACCGCTCGCGAAGCTGCCCAAGCATCCGGTACTCCTTGCGGAAGTCGTGGCCCCACTGGCTGATGCAGTGCGCCTCGTCCACCGCCACGAAGGAGAGCCCGCGTGCGGCCAGCGTTTCCAGATAGCCCTCGACCATCAGCCGCTCGGGAGAAAGATAAAGCAGCTTGAGGCGCCCCTCCCGCAGCAGCCGATCCGTCTCGCGCCGCTCCTCCGCGTCGAGCCCGCTGTGCAGGCACCCCGCCGCCACCCCCCGCTGGCGCAGCGCATCCACCTGGTCCTTCATCAGCGCGATCAACGGCGTCACGATCAGCGCGGTGCCCGGCATCAGCGCCGCCGGAAGCTGGAAACACAGCGACTTCCCCCCACCCGTCGGCAGGATCACGATAGAATCGCGCCCCTCCATCACCGCCGCCGCGGCCTCCTCCTGCAACGGGCGGAAGGCGGCATAGCCCCAGATGGATTTCAGTCCTTCCCGCAGGTGGTCGCGATTCTGCGTCATTCCAGCTTCACCTTCAGCGTGTTCTTGATGCGCTTCCCAGCGGTCTCGAACTTCGCCCGCTCCAGGACGACGACCTCGCCGACGTTCACGCCGCTCCCTCGGCATTCGAACGGCGCGAGCTCGAG
>JBBQYG010000158.1:0-8934 GCA_038208905.1 Candidatus Sumerlaeia bacterium
CCGGTTCCCGGGCCACCCCCGGGACGGGCCTCGGCCTAGCCATCGCCCGCGAAATCCTCCGCAGCCACGGTGGCACCATCGTCTGCGAAAGCGAACTCGGCAAGGGCACCGCGTTTCACATCACGCTGAACGCGATGGCGCCACCGGAAGTCACCGCCCCGGAGTAGGCGCGGACGGGAGCGCCGGCGCGTAGCTGGGTGCGACCGCGACGCTCGGCTTGACTTTCCGTGGGAGCCAGGTCAAGGTCCCTTCCGTTGGTGTGAGTGTTTCCTTGGACGCCAAGTTTGTTTTTTCCCCACCGTTCGAGGCCGTTCCCTCCACCTTAGAAACAGGGCCCGCATGATTGCCTGCAATTCGTTTTCCAGCTTGGGCATTATCCTCGCAGTAGCGCTTTTCGCCAATGCCGCAGGGGCGCAGTCCATCACCGGCCGCGTGACGAACGCCAACACCGGCAATGGGATCATTAGCGTCGACTTGGACGTGATCGATTCGGCGGGATCCTCGGTGGCGATCACCGGCGGTCGAACGACGACGGGTGGCAACTATACAATCACGGGACTCGCACCCGGAGCGTACAGGGTCCGCGCCGACGCATCGCTCGCGCTCGGTTTTGTGGATGAATACTATGCGGAACAGTTTCTGGCCAGCTTGGCGACGGTGGTAAACGTGCCCGCCTCGGGGACCGTGTCGAACGTCAACTTTACGCTCTCGTTCGGCTACGAGATTTCAGGGACGGTGACGGGAGACGGGGTGCCGCTGACGGGCATCGACATGGACGTCTATGCGTCGAACGGCGAATTCCTGAGCGGCTACCCGGGTACGACGGATGCCTCCGGTGCGTACCGGGTCGGCGCGTTGCCTCCGGGCAATTACTACGTGCGAGCGAATCCGAATCCGGCGGCAGGGCAATTCTACCCGACGCGTTATATCGGAGGCGCCGTGTCGCTGGCAACGGCGACCCCGGTGACGATCACCGCGTCGTCTCTCAGTGGCCAGAATATCGCGCTCACGGGGGGAGGGACGTTGACGGGAACGGTGACGCGGCAGGGCACCGGCACGCCCTTGAGCGGCATCGACTTGGACCTTTTCGACGCGACCACAAGCACGATCATCCCCGTCAACGCCACGACGCGGGCTGACGGCACTTATTCGTTCCCGGTGCTGCCGCCGGGGAGTTACCGCCTGCGCATCGATCCAACATTGGCGCAGGGCTTTCCGCGAACCTACTACCCGTCAACCTACGCGCTTTCCTCGGCCGCAACCATCGCGATCACCCGGAATGCCGCCACTTCGGGGATCGACTTTTCGGTGCCGCAGGGCGGGGCCATCACGGGAACAATCCGCGAGGAAGGCACATTGACGCCGCTCGCGGCGATCGACTTGGACTGTTACGATGCGCTGGACCAGCGGGTGGATATCACGACGGTTTCGGCGGCGGATGGAACCTACACCATCGGGCCATTGGCGCCGGGGACATATCACCTTCGCGCCGACGCGACGCTGCCCCAGGGCTATCTGCTCCAGTACTACAACCTGAAGCCGACGCTTTCGGTGGCGGACTCCATCCCGGTGACCGGCGGCGCGACTGCCTCGGGCGTCGATTTCACTCTCGGCAAGGCCGGATGGATTGAAGGCAGGGTGGTCGCCGCGGGTGGCGCACCGCTGGAGGGCATCGATCTGGACGTCTATATTGCCGCCGATGGCAGGCGCATTCCCTTCGGCACAGCCTCGAAGGCCGACGGCACATATCTGATCGGCCCGATCCCCATCGGCAACTACAAGATGCGCTGCGACCCGACAGTGGCTCAGCGCTACGCGGTCGAATACTGGGATGCCAAGCCGCGTCTGGCCGGGGCGGACGTCTTCGCGGTGGCGCAGGGCGTTGGCACGCTCGGGCGTGATTTCACGCTGGAACTTGGGGGATCCGTGAGCGGCACCATCAGGTCCTCAACCAGCAATCTCCCCATCGCCGGGATCGATATCGACTTTTTCGAGAACTCCACCCTGACGAAACTGGATCAGTCGGCTAAGACGGCAGCGGACGGCACGTTCACCCTTGGGCCTGTGCCACCTGGGCAATATCGCCTTCGCGCCGACGCGCCTTCCGACACCATCTTTATCGATTTGTACTACCCGACTTCAGCCGACCTTCAGGGAGCCGGAGTCATCACTGTGACCGCGGGCGGGTTGGTCACGGGACTCGACATGAGCCTGGGCGTCCGCAACGTGGTGGGTACTCTCTGGATCATCCAGTGAGCCCCATGCACCGGAAAGAGGGAGCATGGCAGTGAGCGATTCGCCGCCCATCCGCGTGGCGCTGTTCGGCAGGAAAGAGATCGGCATTGCGTTGGCCATCTGCGCCCTGACGGCGCTTCTGATCGGCTACAAGGTATTCGCTCTCGGCTACAGCATGGCTTCGGTGCAGCAGGAAGACGGCTACTTCGTCGCCCTGCAGATGGACGTGGTGGGAAATGGCCGCAGCTGCGAGTTGAAGGTGACGCTCCCGGTCAGCTCGGACCGCCAGGTGATCAAGCACGAGAAGCAGGTGGCCGAGTCCTTCCGCTACACGATTTCCCCCGGTCGCATTGGCCGGTGGTACAATCAGGCTTTCTCCGGCAAGGCCACGCTGACCTATAGCTGCCTTGCGCAGACGGAGGCGAAACGCTACCCGCTCCCCGAGGGGGCGGACATCCCGACCACCTACTCGCTGCGCCTGCAAAGCGACCTCGGGGCCGAGGAGCGAACCCAGTCCACTGACCCAGCCATCGTGGCGAAGGCGATGGAATTGGCGCCGCCGGGGACGCAGCTGAAAGCGACTCTGGAGAGGATCTTCAACTTCTGTCAGAGGGATCTGCGCTATCTGGAAATCAAGGGTCCGACGGACGCGGTAACGGCGCTCAAGCTGGGCGAGGCTTCCTGCAACGGCAAGGTGCGCCTGATGGTTGCGATGCTGCGGGCCAAGGGCATCCCCGCGCGCATGGCGAACGGCCTTATTCTGGAGCGATCACGCAAGCGCACGACGCACGCATGGGTCGAGGCCTGGGTCGGCGATTCCTGGGTCCCCTTCTGCCCGACGAACGATTATTTCGCCCGCATCCCGGAAACATACCTCGAACTCGCGAAGGGCGACGTGGCGGTCATAACGCGTTCGCGCAATATCGGATTCGACTGGAAGTGGACTGTTGCCCACCAACTGACCACCCGCGAGAAGGCGGTTGTGGCCAATGTCGATCACCCGCTTAACATTCTGCGCGTTTGGACGACATTGAAGGACTACCATGTGTCGCTTGATTTGATCATGGTCATCCTGATGATTCCCATTGGCGCCACGGTGGTGTCCTTCGCGCGCAACGTCGTCGGGGTGGTGCCCTACGGCACCTTCATGCCGACGTTGGTCGCGGTGTCGTTCCGCGATACGGGATTCCTCTTCGGCGCGATCATGTTCACCACGGTGATGGTGGTGGCGGTGTCGGTCAACTACCTCCTCATGAAGCTTCGCCTGCTCCACATTCCGCGCCTCACGATCATCATCACGGTGGTGGTGCTGTCGATTCTGGGGGTGTCGGTGGTGTGCATCAAGGCTGGGCTCACAAGCGGCGCCGCGGTCAGCCTGTTCCCCATGGCGATCCTCTCGCTCACCAGCGAGCGCTTCACCCAGACGATGATCATGGACGGCGCGAAGGAAGCCGTGAATCGGCTGATGATCACCTTCATGGTGGCGGGGGCATGCTTTGTGGCGATCGACTGGACGGCGCTGCAAATGGTGGTGGTGGCCTTCCCCGAAATTCTGCTGATCAACGTGGCGATCAACCTGGTGATAGGCTCCTGGACGGGGCTGCGGTTGTTGGAGCTTAGACGCTTCCGCGACCTTCCGCCGGAAACGGCCACGCCATGATCCAACGCCTGTTTTCCCGGATTCATCCGGCCGTGTTCGGCATGAATCGCCGCAACCGCGAACTGGTGATGACTCACAATCACCTCACCGCAATCGATCTGGCGAACGACAAGATCGGCACGAAGAACGCGCTTAGCCGCGCGGGCGTTCCCGTGCCCGCCAGCATCGCGGAAATCTCCGCGCACCGCGACGTTCGGCGTATCTACAGCAAGCTGCTGGGGCTCCAGCATGGCTTCGTCGTAAAGCCCGCCCGCGGCTCTCAGGGGCGCGGCGTGACGCTCTTCAATCGCGCCCTTCCCAACAGCGTGTTGCCGCTTCACGGCGCGCCCTGGACCTTGGAGGAATTCGTCTACTACGTGGCGCGGATTCTCTCCGGCGAGTACACCGTGTGCCACCCCGTTGACCAGGTGATCGTGGAGGAGAAGATCAATCCGGACCGGCACTGGATCGTGCCGGGGCTGCCGGGTCCTCCGGACCTGCGAATCATTGTGATGCAGGGCGAACCGCTGCTCTGCATGGCACGGCTGCCCACGGTCGCCTCGGAGGGCCGCGCGAACCTGCACAAGGGTGGCGTGGGCCTCGGCATCGATCTGCAAACGGGGCGCAGCACCAATGCCATCATGAAGGAAAAGCGCATCGCCCACCACCCCGATTCCGGCGAACCGCTCATCGGTGTGGAGGTCGAAGGCTTGGCCGATTGCATGCGCATCGCAGCCCTTTGCGCCACGGTGATTCCGCTCGGCTACATGGGCGTGGACATCATCCGCGATCGCGACCGGGGACCGGTGGTGATCGAGGTCAACGCGCGCCCCGGCCTGGCGATTCAACTAGCCAACCGTACCGGATTGGGCGAGGCCATGAACCGCGCCCGCAATCGCAAGGGGAGGCACGAATGAGGAGACGTCTGATCGCGCTGCTGATGGTCGTTGCCCTGCAGCCCGCATGGATGGGGGCTCAGGTGCCAGCCGTGCCCGAGGAAGAATCCGAAAGCCGCGCGGCAGCCGCCCCGGGCGACGCCGCCCGTGCCGCGATGGACGCCGCCGATTGGCCCAAGGCGGTTGAACTCCTGCGCGCGCTTACGGCGAAGCCAGGCGCAGCCGCCGGCGACTGGAATGACCTCGGTATTGCGCTGGGCAGAACCAGGGACACCGCGGGCGCCAAAGAGGCCTTCGCCAAGGCCCTCGCGCTGGATGCCGCCTACTTCCGCGCCCCCTTCAATCTTGGTTTCCTGCTGGCCGGCACGGGGGATGCCGCGGGTGCCGAGGCGGCCTACCGCAACGCGCTGGCGCTCAACGCAAACTTCGCAGAAGCATCATTCAATCTGGCCGTGTTGCTCCAGCGCGATGGCCGCTTCGACGAAGCCGAGGCTGCCTACCGTCGCACGCTCGAGATCAGTCGCTCCGCCAAGTTCCACAAGGCCGACTTCAACATCGGCCTGCTGCGCGCCCGGGCGAAGGACTGGCCCGCCGCCGCAAAATCCTATCGCGAGGCGATCCTGAAGAATCCCGCGTTCGAGAAGGGACACCTCAACCTTGGCGTCGCGCTACTCGAAGCCGGTGACTTGGCGGAGGCCCGCAGATCCTACGAGCGGGCGCTCAAGCTCGACCCCGAGGACCATCAGGCCTACTGGAACTTGGGTCTGCTGGAACTGAAGCAGGGCAATGCCGACGCTGCCCGCGCGCGATTCACCGAGACCCTGAAGCACAAGGCGGACTTCGCGCCGGCCGCTTACAACCTGGGCCTGGACGCCTATCGCGCAGAGCGCTTCGACGAGGCGAAGGCCTTCTTCGAGCGCTCCTCCAGCGCCGACCCCAAGCACGCCGAATCCTGGTACATGCTGGGCAAGCTGGCGATCGACGCCCGCGAGACCGGCAGAGCCATCGAGCTCTATCAACAGGCCATCGCCGCACAGCCGGACTACCCGGAGGCGGCCTTCAACCTTGCGCTCGCGCTGGACAAGGTGGGGCAGGAGGAGGAGGCGGGAGCGCTCTACGAAAAGCTTGCCGCCGGCACGCCGCCGCATCCCGAGGCGCTCAACAACTTGGGCCTTTACCAACTGCGGAAAAACCAGACGACCGCCGCGCGCGAGAGCTTCTCCAAGGCTCTCGCCGCCAAGCCGGACTATACGAAGGCGCGTTACAATCTCGGCCTTTCCTGGGCCCGCGACAGGAAGCCGGCCGAAGCCGAAAGGGAATTCCGTGCAGTGACCGTCGCCGAGCCGAAGGGCGCCGCCGCATGGGTAAACCTCGCACTCGCCCTGGAGGACCAGAAGCGTCCCGCCGAGGCCCTCGAAGCGATGAAATCCGCCCTTGTCGCCGACGCCAGCAGCGAGAAGGCAGCCCGCTGGATCGTTCGCTACCTCAAGCGCGACAAGCGCGAGGCCGAGGCCGCCCAGATCGTTGCCGACACCGTAGCCCGCGGAGGGAAAAGCGCCACCCTCTTCTCGTTCCTTGCGGCGCAGGCGGTGATGGCCGGGGACGACGCAAAGGCCGTGGAGTACTTCCGCCAGTCGCTCTCGCTGGAGCCCGACGATTTCGAGGCGATGTCGCTGGGACTGGCTTTGAGGCGGAAGAAGAAGCCAATGGAGGCGAAGGTCGCCTTCGAGCAGGCCGTGAAGCTCAATCCGCGCAACGACCGCGCCTGGGCTGAACTGGGCCGGGTTGCCTTGGACCTCGACCAGCCGGAGGAGGGCTCGGCAGCGCTGGAGAAAGCCATCGAACTGGACCCCGATCCCAAGCGCCTCTTCAATCTTGCCCTGGCGTATAGACGGCTGGAGAGATACACCGAAGCCGCCTCGACTTACGAGAAGCTGCTTGCCGTGGAACCGAAGCACGAAAGGGCATGGGTGAATCTGGGATACGCCCGAATTGCCCTGAAGCAATACGATGCCGCCGCGGAGGCCTTCCAGAAGGCACTCGCCGCAAAGCCCGGCTACGCCAACGCCCTTGATGGACAAAAGGACTTGGAAGCCGCCCGCACAGCCAAGCCGTGAGGAGAACTCCCATGATTCATCGCCGCATCCCGTTCGCTCTGCTCGCCATGCTGCTTGCCACCACCCCGTTGATCGCCGCGGAGGAAGATGCCACGGCGGAGGAGGGTGCCATGCCGCCCGCCACAACCGGCGTGGTTGAGCAGGTCGGCCCCGCGCTGCCCGGCAAGGTCGCCGCGCTCTACGTCCCGCCCACGCGCTCCTCTCAGCCCATGGTCGCCACGGAATCCGAGGTGTACTTTCTCAATTCTAAAACCCCGAATTGGGATCGCGTCTATACCGTAGCGCCGAAGGACCAGCCCGCGGTTGCCATAGCCGCCTACACGAAAAGCTCGAAAGCGATCTACATTGCCCATTCCACCGGGGTCGCCACGACTCGCAACGGCGGCGGCACGTGGACGGAGGGGCACCCCTCGGGCTACTCCGCCTCCTCGCTCTATGCGCTGACGGTGCATCCGACGGACCGCAAGCAAGCCATCGTGGCGGTGCAGGGCGCCGCGTGGCAGACCATCGACGCGGGGGCCAACTGGTTGAGTTACGAACTCCCCGGCAGCCAGGAGAAGGGCGTGGCGCTCAACTTCACGACACTTCAGGAAAAGCCCGTACTGGTCTACTGTTCGGACAAGGCTGTTTATCTTTCCGGCCCCGATCTGAAGACTTGGATGACCATCTCGCGTCAGCCCTCCGGCCCGGCCCTGGCCGACACCCAGGGCAACCTCACCGTTGTCCTCACCAGCGGCGGCATCCTTGAAGCCTACGACCTGTCGCGGCCCGGTTACCGCCTTGCCAGGCCCGTCGGCGCAATCCCCGGGGCGAGTCTGGCCCTGGATAGCTCCGCCTTTGGCGGAGTCTTTCTGGCCGGCGCAGAAGGCATCGGCTACCTGCAACTCGGAAGCGATGCTCCGCCCACGACGATCGCTGGAACACCGGGCGATGCGGTTCACCTCCAGGCCCATCCCCGTGTCGCCAACGCCATCTATTGGAGCACCGGAAGCCAAGTTTTCCGTGTCGTGGAGGCTGCCACGAGTTTTCCCGCGGCCCCGCTTTCGGTCGATAACTTTCAGCGCCCTTCCGAGCCCACCGAAGCCGTCGCGTCAGCGCCGACCGCCGGCTCCGTCGACGCGGAACGGGAAGCGGGACAAATCCTCGACGAGATCATGGCCACCCAGGCGCCCGTGGAGGAGGTCGTCGCGCAAGCCCTCAAGTTTGCCAGTTACCATCCGAAGGAAGCGGAGCAGTGGAAGCGCGACATCCGCCGCAAGAACCTCATCCCAACGCTGGCCGTCAGCGGTGGCGCAAGGGAACGGGACTTGGATCGCTATGACCGCGTCACGAATGTCGATCGCTTCGGCGCCGAGACGCAAAACCACCTCTACGCCGACGACGACGTCACCTACATGCGCGAATATGCCGTCGAGCTGAAGTGGAACCTTAGCGGACTGCTATTCGACAAGGAACAGTTGATGGTGAGCGAGGAAACGCGCAAACGCAACGAGCAGCGCAATGCCCTCATCACGCAGGTCACCGACCTCTACTTCCGTCGCTTGGAATTGCTTGTGCAGCATCGCATGAACAACCCTGCCTCCGTAGGTGAGGCCGTGCAGGCAAAGCTGCGATTGCGCCAGATGACCGCAACCCTGAACGAGATCACGGGACAGCAAATGTTCGACGACTTCCCCGGGACGCCAGCGAACCGTTGATCCCCCGCAGATGCGTGGCGTTGTTGCGCCGCGCGTTGCTCACGGCTGCGCATCGACAAAAGGGTGGCAGATCCCTACCACCTTTGACGGACCAGAAGAAGCGCGCGGAGACCGGAGCGCCTGCAGACAACGATCCAGAACCTTCTCGACATGGCGCGTTTCCGATCCGGCGCCAACCTGATGCAGTTGGAGGAAACCAACCTCGCTCCATGGCTCTCCGAAGTGGCCGACTCCCATAAGCGATGGTACAACGAAAGGGATATCGTGCTCCTCGCCGAGATCGCCGAGGACACGCCACGCGTCGTGATCGATCGAATCCGCCTCAACGTGGTGATGGAGAATCTCCTCAG
>JBBQYG010000159.1:0-8932 GCA_038208905.1 Candidatus Sumerlaeia bacterium
GGCCCCACCATCGAGCCGCTGACACCATGTGGCGCGTGTCGCCAAGTGCTGATGGAGTTCAACCCGGAGATGCGCATCATCTGTGTTGGGCGCACGGGGAAGACGGCGGAGTTCACGGCGCGCGAGCTGCTTCCGGCGGCCTTCGAGGGCGACGCGCTGAACGCCGCCGAGAAGGGCGAGTGACATGAGGATCGCCGCGTTTTTCGTAGCCTGCCTGCTGCTGGCGATCACTGGATGCGCGGGAAGGCACAGGGAAATGAGCATGTCGCTGGCGGATTCCATCGATCAGATGGTCGCGAAGGCGTTTCCCGATCCGCTGGCGCCGGGGTGCGCGGTGCTTGTTCGCATGGACGGCAACACGATCGTTTCGCGCGGCTATGGCCTCGCGAATCTGGAGACCGGCGAGTTGAACACGCCGGAGACGAATTTTCGCCTGGCCTCGATCACCAAGCAGTTCACCGCGGCGGCGGTGCTTCGCCTGGTAGAGCAGCGCAAGGTGGCGCTGGAATACTCGATGCCCGACATCTTCCCCGGGTTTCCCGAGTACGGCGCCGCGATTCAGGTGCGCCACCTGCTGGGGCACACGAGCGGCCTGCCCGACTATGAGGACCTGATGGACAAGTCGTCCACGGAGCAGATTCGCGACGCGGGTGTGCTGGCGATTCTGGGCAAGCAGGCAAAGGGCGATTTCCCGCCGGGTGAGAAATACGCCTACAGCAACTCCGGCTATGCCACGTTGGCGATGACGGTGGAGGCGCGGGCCGAGAAGCCCTTCGCCGACTACCTTGCGGAGGAATTCTTTGTGCCGCTCGGCATGACGGACTCCGTGGCTTTCGAGGACGGAAAGTCGGTGGTGGCCCGCCGCGCCCATGGCCACCGCCGGGAGGAAGTGGGCCCGTGGTTTCGCGCCGACCAAAGCACGACCAGCGCGGTCCTGGGCGACGGCGGTGTCTATACATCGGTCACGGGCTATGGCAAATGGGCGGATGCATGGTTCGATGGCAAGGTGCTGACTCCCGCGCACCAGGCCCTGGCGTGGACGCCGGGAACGCTGAACGACGGATCACGCACCGACTATGGTTTCGGCTGGCGCGTGGAGGACGTGGATGGAATCGCGCGCGTCCACCACACGGGAAGCACCACGGGGTTCAACAACTGCGCGCGGCTGGTGCCGTCGCGGAGGCTGTGTGTGGTGATCCTGTCCAACAGGAACGGGCCGGAGCCGGAGAAGCTGGCGCGGGCCATCGAGGAGCTGGCACTGGCGGAACAATAAGGTGGCATGGGTGTCTCGCCAGCGCGAGGAACGGCAGCGGCGCGGGCGAGACGCCCACGCTACCCTCTGGCGCGGGCCATCGAGGAGCTGGCACTGGCGGAACAATAGGGTGGCATGGGTGTCTCGCCAGCGCGAAGAACGGCAGCGTCGCGGGCGAGACGCCCACGCTACCCTCTGGCGCGGGCCATCGGGGAGCTGGCACTGGCGGAAAAATAAGGTGGCGTGGGTGTCTCGCCAGCGCCAAGAACGGCAGCGGCGCGGGCGAGACGCCCACGCTACCCTCTTGTCGCCGCGCTACTTTTTCTTGGCGGCCTTCTTCGCCGGAGCCTTGGCCGGCGCGCGGCGCGCGGGGGCTTTCTTCTTTCCCTTGGACTTGCCGCGTTCGTCGAGGAGCGCCACCGCGCGCTCCATCGTGATTTCCTCCGCCGTGGTTCCATCGGGGAGCGTCGCGTTGCGCGTTCCGTCGGTCACATAGGCGCCGTATTTTCCGTCGAGCACCTGCACCTTGTTGCCGTCCTTGTCGGCGCCGATTTCCTTGAGGACGGTTTTCTCTCCGCCGCGTCCGCGAAGCTGCTTGGGCTGGGCGAGCAATTCCAGCGCGCGCTCCAGCGTCACGGTCTCCGGCTCGTCGTCCTTCTTCAGCGAGCGGAACTCGCCGCCAAGCTGCACGTAGGGGCCGAAGCGCCCCTTGTTGGCGATGACGACCTCGCCGGTTTCGGGATGGGTGCCCAGCTCGCGAGGGAACGAGAGCAACGCCAGCGCCTGATCCAGAGACAGGGAGTCGGGCGTCTGGCCCTGCTCCAGGCTGGCGCGCTTGGGCTTGGGCGCCTTCTTGTCCTTGGGGTCCTCGGGCGATTCGCCAAGCTGCACATAGGCGCCATAGCGCCCGATGGTGGCGTAGATATTCTGTCCGCTGGCGGGATCGACGCCGACCACGCGGGGGCCGTCCTGCTTGTTCTTGAGAAGCTCGAGAGCGCGCGCGAGGTCCAGCTCCTCCGGCGCCATGTCGGCGGGAATATCGGCCAGCGTCCCCTTGCCGCTTTCGCCACGCGCCACATAGGGGCCGAACTTGCCGACGCGCACGCGGACGGGTTCGCCGGTCCCGGGGTCCACGCCGAGGTCGATGACCGGGAAGTCGATGGACTTGGCCTTGCTCTCCACAAGTTGCGCCAGCCCAGGCACGCCCGGCGTGCCGTTGTAGAAGGCGCCCAACTGGGCCACCCAGTTCAGGCTGCCGTCGGCGATCTGGTCCAGCTCCTCCTCCATGCGGGCGGTGAACTTCAGGTCCACGTACTCGGGGAAGTGATCGCGCAGCAGCGTGGTGACGACCATCGCGGTGAAGGTGGGAACGAGTTGCTTGGACTTGCTGAGATAGACGTATCCGCGATCCTGGATCGTGCTGATGATGGAGGCATAGGTGGAGGGGCGCCCGATGCCCTCCTCCTCGAGCTTCTTCACCAGCGACGCTTCCGTGTATCTCGCGGGTGGCGTGGTCTCGTGCTTCTTGCGGTCTAGCTTGTCGAGGAAGAGATCGCGCGACTTGTTGGCGGTGGCCGCGGCCATGATCTTCTGGCCGGGCTTGAGATCGGGGAGGATCACCTCCTGGTCGCCGATCTCCGCCGCGGGGTCGTCGCTGCCCTCCACATAGGCGCGGAGGAATCCGGGAAACAGGATGCGCTTTCCGCTGGCGGTGAAGATCGCTTCCTTCCCCTCGGCGCTGGTGGCGGCGATTTCCACGCCGGTGCGAAGTAGCCGCGCGTCGGGCATCTGGCTGGCGATGGTGCGCTTCCACACGAGTTCGTAAACCGCCAGCTCCTCCTTGTCCAGATAGCGCGCCACGTCGGCGGGGCGGCGGGCAAGTTCCGTGGGGCGGATCGCCTCGTGGGCTTCCTGGGCGTTGCGTGCCTTGGTCTTGTAGGGGCGCGGGCCCTCCGCGTATTCCTTGCCGTAGATGCCGCGGATCGTCTCCTGCGCCTCGCGGAGCGCCTTGTCGCTGAGCGTGACGGAGTCGGTACGCATATACGTGATGAGACCGACGCGCTCTCCCCCGCCGAGGTCAACGCCCTCATACAGCTTCTGTGCGATCTGCATCGTGCGCTTGGAGCCGAAGCCCAGCTTGCGGTTGGCCTCCTGCTGCAGGGTGGAGGTTGTGAACGGCGGGTAGGGGCGCTGGGAGGCGGGCTTTTCCTCCACGCCCTTGACCGTCCAGGGGAGCACCTTTTCCAGCCGCGTGGCCAGCGCCGCGCTCTTCTCTCCGTCCAGCAGATAGACCTTCTCGTTGGCGAGCTTTCCCGTGTGGGGATCGAAGTCCTTGCCGATGGCGAGCCGCTTGCCGTCCAGCGATACCAGCGTCGCGCGAAAGGACGTCCCCGGCGCGCCGATCATCGCCTCCAGATCCCAGTACTCGCTCGAAACGAAGCGGCGGCGTTCCTCCTCGCGCTCCGCGATGAGGCGCACGGCGACGGACTGGACGCGGCCCGCGCTGAGGCCCGGCTGCACCTTGCGCCACAGCACCGGGGACAGGCGGTAGCCAAAGAGGCGGTCGAGGATGCGGCGGCTTTCCTGGGCGCGGACGAGTGACACGTCCACGGCGCGGGGATGCTCGAGGGCGGCCTTGATGGCCTCCCGCGTGATCTCGTGAAAGACGATGCGGCTGACGGGAACCTTGGGCTTGAGGACCTCGACGAGGTGCCAACTGATGGACTCTCCCTCGCGATCCTCGTCGGTTGCGAGGAGGAGCTCGGTGGCGTCCTTGAGGGCGGCCTTGAGGATGTTGATCTGCTTCTGCTTGCCGTCGGCGACGACGTAGATGGGCTCGAAGTCCTTCTCGACGTTCACGCCATACTCCGCCCACTTCTCTCCCTTATACTTGTCGGGGACGTTCTTCTTTCCCGCGGGGAGGTCGCGCACGTGGCCATAGGACGCCTCAACGCGGTATCCCTTACCCAGAAATGCCCCGATGGTCTTGGCCTTGGCGGGCGATTCGACGATGACAAGCGCGGGCATTCGGAATCCTTTGGCGTGAATCGGGGACGAAAAATGGAGGGACACCCTCCCCAAGGGCGCCCTAGGCAACGCCCACCGGTCCTTTTCGAGGCAAGTGGAATAACGGGTGGCCCCGCCCGCAGCGCGGGGAAACGGGGGACCGACAAGGCCCGGGGCACAAGCGAATCAGGGCCGATCAGGCGCCATCGGGGCGCGCCGATCTACTCGTGCTCCTCGTTCTCCATGGCCTCGCGAAAACGCGAAAGGCGACTGATATTGCCCAGCACAACAAGCTGATCGCCGTCCTCCAGCGGCTCGGTGGGCCCCGGCGTGAGGAGGACATCCGTGGTCCGGTCGCGACGGCGGGTACTGCGGCGGACGGCGGCGACGGTGACCTGGTATTTCTTTCTGATGTCGAGCTGGATGAGGTTTTTCCCGGCCATGCCGGCCGGAAGGTGGATTTCCACGAGGCCGAAGTTCTCGTCGAGCGGGAGCAAGTCGGCCAGATTGGGGAACAGGAGGTTGTGGGCGATGCGGATGGCGTGGTCGCGCTCGGGAAAGATCACGGTGGTGGCGCCGAGCGCGCGGATCGCCCCGGCCTCCATGTCGCTGTTCACCTGCACGTGGATTTCCTTAACTCCGTTGGACTTCAACAGGTGGGTGACGAGCACCGTGCCGTCGAAGTGGCGCCGGATCGCCACCACGGCCAGATCCACGTCGAAGGCACCGATCGCGCGCATGACCTTTTCCTGGGTCCCTTCGGCGCAAACGGCCCGCGTCACCAGGTTGGCGATGCTCTTGATCACCGGCTCCGCGCGGTCGATCGCCAACACCTCCGCGCCATTGGCCTCCAGCGCGACCGCGCTCTCGAAGCCGAAGGTGCTCAGCCCGATCACCACTACCTTTTTCTTGCTAGCCATGAGGTGCCGCCTTTTCTGGGTTGGCTGGTTACTGGATGAAGGGACCGCGTTGACCGGAGTGACCGGAGTGACACAAGGGGCGAATGGTTTCCCGCCGTTGCCTGCCTTTTCCGCCGTTCCGCCGTTCCCTGCTTTTCCCTGCCGTTAACCAATGCTCACCGACTCCTCCGGCAGCTTGTACTCCAGCGTCTCCTGGCGCCCGATGATCGAGGCCCCCACGATCAGCGGGCCCACGCGGCCAAGGAACATGCAGACGATGATGATCCACTTCCCCACGGGGGAGAGCGTGGGCGTGACGCCCATGGAGAGCCCCACGGTTCCGAGCGCGGAGACGACCTCGAACAGGTGCTCGAGAAATAGCCCGCGCATTTCCAGGGTGCCGTGATAATGGGACTCCGTCCATTCGAGGAGCACGATGGCGATCATCGTGGTAAGGATGAATCCCGCCGTGGTGGCGAGGGCCTTGCCCACGACCTCGTCGGGGATACTGCGGTTGAAGAGCTCGACGGTGGGGCGGTTCCTTATACGGGAGCGGACGAGGGCAATGAGCACGCCGAGCGTAGTCGTCTTGATGCCGCCGGCGGTGGAGCCCGGCGATCCGCCGATGGCCATGAGCAGCATGACCACCAGGATCGTCGCGTTGCGCAGCAGGCCTGTATCCACGGTGTTGAAGCCGGCGGTGCGCGTCGCGACGGAGAGGAACATCATGCGCATGATCCGCTGCCAGAGGGACTCCCCCGAATCCACGTTTCCCCACTCCGCCACCATGAAGAAAACCATGCCCGCGAAGACCAGCCACCCCGTGAACCAAAGCACCACGCGGCTGTGGAGGGAGAGGCGATCCTTGATCCCACGAATGCGCCCCATGATCGTGGACCACACGTCGGCCACCACCACGAAGCCGATTCCGCCGCCCACGACCAGCGCCATCACCGTGTATGTGACCAGAAAGTCGTCCTGATACCGCATCAGGCTATCGGGGTGGAGCCCGAATCCGGCGTTGCAGAAGGCGGAGACGGAGTGGAAGACACCGCTCCAGACTGCGGCGCCGAGTTCCTGATCCTGGGCAAAGCGCATCGTGAGGAGGGCGGCGCCGATGGCCTCCAGCCCGAACGTATAGACAATGATCTGGCGCAGGAGCGCCCGGGGATTCACGTGGGGGAGCGAGCCGTGGGTCTGTGCCAGCAGGTCGCGCTGCGAGAGGCTGAGCCGCCCGCTGCGCGTGACAATGAACAGGGTGGAGACCGTGATGAGGCCCAGGCCGCCAAGCTGGATAAGGATCAGGATGACGATCTGGCCCATGAAGGAGAACTGCGACCCCGTGTCCAGCGTCACCAGCCCCGTTACGCACACCGCCGAGGTTGCCGTAAAGAACGCGTCGATCCAGCCGATCGCCGGGGTGCCGGGGGTCCGGCACGCAGGGAGCATGAGCAGCAGCCCCCCGAGGAGAATCGCCGACGCGAACGAGATCGCGAGCAATCGCGGAATGCCCAGCCCGTGCAGCCTGTTCATTGGAAGAGGACGAGCGGGAACGGGGAATAGCGAGTTTGGACGGGGAGCGTCATGGGCGCGAGGATGCACGGAACCCGCCCGGCGAAAAGGGAAAACGAGCGGATGGTCGTGGTTGGCGGCGGCTGGAATGGGGCGAAAAGGCAACGAAAACGCGCGCGGAGCGGAGGTTTCCCCCCGCCCCGCGCGCGCTTTATTGCTGCCTTGCCGGCGTTATGTTACTGGTCGTCGTTTTCGGGATCGCCGATCACCGGAGCGTCGGGAAGCGTCTCCATCGGCAGGTGGTCGTGATCATGGTCGTGGTCGTGCGCATGGTCATGGCCGTGCGCGTGGTCGTGGGCCTTCTCGGCCTGGCCGCGCAGGCGGGCGGCCTGGTCCTCCTGGCGCTTGCGCTGGATCTCCTCGAACTCGGAAATCGTGGTGTCCTTGTAGGTGACCGTGCCGCGGGAAAGGACCGCGTCGTTGGTCAGCCTCAGCACGAGGTCGGCGATGAAGGGCTCCCACTGCTTCTTTGCCTCAAGCTGGGCGCGGACGGCCAGCGGCTTGCGCCCGGCGCGGTCGGCGATCTTCTGCAGCTCCGCGGCGATGTCGGCCTCCGTGGGCTTGACGGCCAGGTAGCGCGAAACGGCGCGCATGATCAGGTGGTTCTTCACGTTGACGCGGGCCTGCTCGCGCATGGACGCCGCATAGTTCTGGATCACCGTCTCGCCCATGTCGCGGAGCGACATGCCGTACTGGTTGAGGCGCTTCTCCATGTCATAGACCGACCGCTGGGCGGTGGAATCGACGAGGGCGCGGGGAAGATCGAAGTTCAGGCGGTCGCGAAGGACGCCGTACACTTCCATCAGGGCCTCCTCGCGCTGGCGGTCCTCCTCCTGGCGCGTCAGGTCCTCGCGCAGCCCCTTGCGAAGCTCCTCCACCGTCGCGAACTTGTCGTTCACGTCCTTGGCGAACTCGTCGTCCAGCGTCGGCAGGACGCGGCGCTTCACCTCGTGGATTTCGACCTCGTAGTGAACGATGTCGTTGATGTTGGGGTTAACCTCGGAGACTTCCTCGACCTGAAGGCTGATGCGCTCGCCCTTCTTCTTGCCGACCAGGGCCGCGGCGACCTGCTCCGGCATCTCGTCCTCGATGCGCGTGGAGTAGTAGTCCTTGGCGCAGCGCTCGGCGATGCGGTAGCCGCCGGGTCCGCTCACTTCGCAAGTGAACAGCAGGCCGTCCTTGGACTGATAGCCTTCCTCGGTGGGCACGAACGTGGCGTTCTCGCCGCGGAGCTTCTCAACGCGCGACTCGATGTAGTCCTCGTCCAGGCGAATCTTGTGGGCCTCGACGGCGACGCCGGCCAGCGACTCGTCGGTCAACTGGATGTCGGGGTGGACCTCCAGGGCCAGCTCGACGGTCGTGCCGTTCGTCGCGTCGCTCTTCCACGTCAGCAGGTAGGGCTGCGTCAGGGGCTCCAGGTTGCGCTCCTCGGAGAACAACTGGGCCAGACGCGGAATCATGCGCTTGACGGTTTCCTCGCGAGCCACGGGCTCGTAGCTGCGGCGGAGCAGGTTTTTGGGGGCCTTGCCCGGGCGGAAGCCGGGGACGCGGACCTGACGGCTCAACTCGCGCAGGGTTTCCTCCATGCGCGCCTCGAAATCCGAATCGGCGACCTTGACCTTGAAGCGCACCCGCGAGCCGGGAATCCGCTCCTCCTCGATCACTTCGAAGCCGATCTTCTCGGACTTCTTCTCCAGCACCGCGGCCAGAGTCGATCCGTCGCCGGCGAGATTCGCCGCATTGTCCAGTATATCCACCACGGGAACTGCTCCTTGTCGATGATTCGGGTGACGGCGCCGCCAACCCGCGCGGCCCGATCTTGAGGCGGGACACACCTTCCCCCCGCCGCAAAGGGGCCGGAGTAAACGGGGAGGGGACGCGAGCCATCAAGCGAAAAAGGGGGGAATTGGAGGGGGGAAATAGGCATGGGGCTCATTGGGCCATGATTGCGCTCGCGTCGGGCATCTGCTTTGGCTCTTCTTTGGCTGCGTACTTGATTGCTGCGGTGGGGCAAACCCCGAGGATGTCCTACTGGTCGAGATTCTGAAGCTGGAGTGAGATGCATTGGAAATGCGCAGGACTCCGATAGCGATCAACGTTGCCGAGCAATTCCCTGCGTTGTCGAATCCGCCAGTCGTTGAGGCGGTCATGGAAATTCGGTGCGAAAATGGCCAATCGATCACCGAGGAAGCACTGACGAAGG
>JBBQYG010000160.1:0-8931 GCA_038208905.1 Candidatus Sumerlaeia bacterium
GCATGGTTTGGGGAACGGGGAACTGGGAAGGGGGAATGGATACGCCCTTGGCTTGGCATCGATGTGCACTGCGGCGTTGGCGCTGGTTCCGCAAGAGAGTGATCCAAGGCGTCGGTTGGTTGGATCACTTTTCCGCGGGTGGCGAATATCCGTGCCAGTGAATGGCGGCGGCGGTGTGAAAGCGGCGCGCCATGACGTCCATCGCCTCGGGATTGCTGTCGATCAGGACACAATCGCGCCCCTCCAGCAGCGCGGCCTCGCCAAAGCTGCCGCTGCCCGCGAAGAAATCGAGGAGTTGGTCGCCGGGGTTGGAGTGCACGCGGACGATGCGGCGGAGGATGGCGAGCGGCTTCTGAGTGGGATAGCCGGTCTTTTCCTTCCCGTTGGGGCTGACGATGGTGTTCCACCATGTGTCCGTCGGCGTCTTGCCGCGTGCGGCTTTCTCGGGCCCGACGAGGCCCGGCGCCATGTAGGGGATGCGGTCGATATCGTCGAAGCGGTAGGTGTAGTTTTCGGGGTCCTTGGCGTACCACAGGATATTGTCGTGCTTGGGGGACCACCGCTTGGTGGCGCGGGCGCCGTAGTCATAGGACCATATGATCTCGTTGATGAAGGACGCGCGGCCAAAAATGGCGTCGATCAGCACCTTGCAGTAATGGACCTCGCGATAGTCGATGTGGAAGAAGAAGGACCCGGTGGGCTTGAGGAGGCGGTGGGCCTCCTCGATGCGCGGCTCGATGAACCCGAGGTAGTCGTCGAAGGTGTCGGCGTAGGCCTTTGTGCCGACCTTGATCGTGCGATAGCGCTTCCCCTGAAACCCCGTGCGGTCGCCGGTGGAGTCGGCGGCGGTCTTGATCTGGGTCCGTGACTGGGACTTGCCGGTGTTGAAGGGCGGGTCGATATAGATGAGGTCCACGCTCGCGTCGGGGAGCGAGCGCAGGATTTCCAGATTGTCGCCAAGGTGGATGTGCAGCATCGAGTGGCCTCTGCTTGGGAAGACATCGTGATGTCGGCGATCCGCCCCGGCGCGGCGGCGGCGGCGCGACAATCGTAGCCCCGAACTTCAGTCCGGGGAGAGTCGGGCCAGTTTCGCCCGGACCCCGGGAGGGGTCCCACAACGCCCAACCGGAAGACAATGTTGGACCCCTGCCGGGGTCCGATTCATTGCGGCGGGGGTACCCCGGACTGAAGTCCGGGGCTAGGAATATTCCGTCCCTGCCGGGACGGCAAGAGCGGGGCATCGGGACAGGCCGTTGAGCGCCGCATTCTCCTTGGCACGGCCATTGCCCCCGCCTTGCACTCTGGCCGGTGTCTCACGATTTCGCACTATGGTTTCCCCCCGCCCTTGAACAAGCTCTCCATCGTCATCCCGATCTTCAACGAGAAGGACCTCCTCCCGGTCGTGCTGGAGCGCCTTCGGTCCGTTCAGTTCCAGATCGAGACCGAGTTCATCCTGGTGGACGACTGTTCCCGCGATGGCACGCGGGAGTGGCTGAAGGAGAACGCGGCCACGCTTCCCAAGACGCGGGTCCTGTATCACAAGAAGAACATCGGCAAGGGCGGCGCCCTGCGCACGGGTTTTCGCCAGGCCACCGGCGACATCATCATGGTGCAGGACGCCGACATGGAGTATGATCCCAAGGAGATCCCGTTGGTGATCCAGCCGATCATCGACCGCCGATGCAAGGTCTCCTATGGATCCCGGTTCCTGGGCCGCGTGCCCACGGGAATGCGGATTCCGAACTATGTGGCCAACCGGATCCTCACGTTTCTGGTGATCCTGATGTTTGGCCAGATCATCACCGACGAGGCGACGGCCTATAAGGCTTTCGACGCGGAACTGCTGCGCAAGATCCCGCTGAAGTGCCGCCGTTTCGAGTTCTGCCCCGAGGTCACTGCCAAGGTCCTCATGCGCGGAGAGCGCATCCACGAAGTTCCCGTCACCTTCTTTGCCCGCACCTTCGCCGAGGGGAAGAAGATCGGCCTGAAGGATTTCTTCGAGGCGCTGTGGACGCTGGGGCGGTGTCGGTTGGGGTTGATGTAGAGGAGGCGGTGTCGGGGGCCTGCTGGATTTCAAAGCGTAGCGATCAGGAATTCGCCGCGTTCTCAATGGCGCCAGCGCCGCCCGGCCGTTCATCCCTCAAACCTCATCCCTCATCCCTGCCGTTCCTCCCCTTGTCTTGATACCCCCGCCGCGATAGCTTCCCCCCTGATGGAGGCGCCCCCGATGCGCAAGCGCACGATCCTGGTGGTCGAGGACGACCCGGCGATTCGCCGGGGGGTGGTGGATGCGTTGCGGTTTGAGGGGTATCTGGTGATGGAAGAATCCACGGGCCCCGGTGGGCGGGAGTCGGCGTTGAAGGTGGATTGCGACCTGGTGTTGCTGGACCTGGTGCTGCCGAGGGGCGATGGCCTTTCGATCCTGCGCGATGTGCGCGCGGCGCGGCCCGCGTTGCCGGTGATCATCCTGACGGCGATGGGGAGCGAGGACGACCGGGTGGCGGGGTTGCTCCTGGGGGCCGACGACTATGTGACGAAGCCCTTTGGCGCGCGGGAACTGTTGGCACGGGTGGCGGCGGTGCTGAGGCGCAGCGCCGAACGCCCGGCGGATGTGGCGACGCTCACCATCCCCGGCGCGGAGGTTGACTTCGACCGGCGCGAGGCAAAATTCGACGACGGCACGACGGCGGCGTTGACGGAGCGCGAGGTGGCGGTGCTGCGCCATCTGGCCTGCAATCCGGGCCGCGCGGTTTCGCGGGAGGAATTGCTGACACGGGTGTGGTCCATCAACGCGCGCGGCATCGTGCAGACGCGGACGGTGGACATGACGGTGGCGCGGCTGAGGGAGAAGCTCCGCGACGATGCGCCTCCGCGCGGTTCCGCTGCGCGATTTTCTTGGCGAGCTGGCCGCGAGACTCGCCCCCCGCGCCGACCGCGCCGGTATGCGCCTGAGCGTGGATGCTCCCCCGGCGGAGGTGGCGGCCCTCGCGGATCCGGTCGCCGTGGACCAGATCCTCTTCAACCTGGTGGACAACGCCTGCAAGTATGCGCGCGGTGGCGCCGAACCGACGATCACCCTCTCCGCCGCGAGGGAGAATGGCGGCGTCGTCCTCCGCGTCCGCGACCGCGGCCCCGGCGTTCCGGCGGCCCGCCGCCTCGCCCGCGCCATGGGCGGCGACCTGGTGCTGGAAAGCAGCACGGCGGAGGGGGCGTGTTTTGCGCTTCAATTGAGAACGGCGGGGAACGGCACTTGACGGCGGGGAAAGGCAGCGAACAGCACGCAACGCCAGCTGGCCGACCGTTGCGCTCCCTGGTTTCCTGCTGTTCCCTGCTTCTCCCTGCCGTTCCCCCCCCACTAAATCCTCTGGCTTCGCCGCACCATCCCAGTGATCATCATTTCGGCGCGCCGAGGCGCGCAGACTCCGCCGGAGCGACATGGCCATGATGATGGTGGAGATGGAATTGGTCGAAATCCAGATCACCGGCGAGCTGACCGGTCCGCAGGTGATCATCCTTCAGGAGAAGAAGGGCACACGGAATTTCCCGATCTTCATCGGCCCCCACGAGGTCTCCGTCCTGGACCAGACCGTGCGCCGCGTCCCCCTCTCGCGCCCGCTCACGCACGAGCTGATCCTCAACGTGATCGATGGGCTGGGCGGCGTGCTGACCGGCGTGGTGGTGGACGAGCTGCGCCAGGAGACCTTCATCGGCAAGCTCCTCGTCAAGACCCCCGAGGGCCAGACCGAGCGCATCGACTCGCGCCCCTCCGACGCCATCATCCTCGCCATGAAGCGCAAGGTTCCCATCTACGTCGCCGAAGAAGTTCTGGCCATGACCTCCGGCGATCCCGAGGACGAGCCGGACAGCGAGGATTATGGGGCGGATACGGAGGAGGAGGATGAGTGACGCCAAGAAAGACTTCATCCTCGAATCCATCACGCTGCGCGGGTTCAAGACCTACAAGAACCTTGAGAACTTCCGCCCGGGACGGCTGAGCGTCCTGGTGGGTGGGAACGCATCGGGCAAGTCGAACCTGTTCTCGTTCTTCAAGCTGCTGAGGCGGATGATGATGAATCCGGGGGAGTTGCAGTCGGCGGTGGCCGAGGCGGGTGGAGCATCTAAGCTGCTCCACCGGGGACCAAGACAAACTGCGTATATATACGCAGTTCTGGAGTACGCAAGAGCTGCCGAATCAGAATCTTTAGTGGAGGCCGAGTCTGGGCGGAAATATGAAATTCAATTAAACTACTATTCGTCTGGAAACGGGCTCTACATTCAGGTTGAAGAGTTTGATTCAAACCGCGGCGGAAGTTGGAAGGCCTTGCACATGGGCACAGGACATCAGGAATCTACCCTATCCAAGGCGGACTTATCCCCACTGCCGCCTCCGATCATTTATAAGCCTAGTGAAACAATCGGCGATTGCGCCATTTTTCAGTTCAACGACACGTCGTTCACGTCGGGCCTTAGGGGAGCTGCTTTGGTCAGCGATTCTCTGGCCCTCCACAGCGACGGGCAGAACCTCGCATCGTTCCTCTTTAGACTTCATCGGCTCGGCGAAAGCGGGGGCGAACAGGAGAAGCCGGCGATGAATCGCATCGTAGACTTTGTCCGACTTCTCCTTCCCTTTTTCGCCGAGTTTGTCTTCTCACCTGAGAACGGAAGCATCGCGTTGCAATGGCGCGAAAAGAATGATGAGACTGTTTACGATGCTTCCCAAGCATCAGATGGCATGTTGCGCATCATCGCCCTCGTGACTTTGCTTTGTCAGCCCGATGAGTCCCTTCCCTCGCTCATACTTCTCGACGAACCCGAGATCGGCCTGCACCCCCATGCGATTTCGATGATAGCCGCGTTGGTCCAGCAGGTGTCCTATCGGACTCAGGTGATGGTCGCGACGCAGTCGGTGACGATGGTGGACGAGTTTGAGCTCGATGATATTGTGGTGGTTGATCGGGTGAATGGCGAGTCGGTTCTGAGGCGATTGAGCAGTGCCGAATACGCGACATGGCTCGAGGACTTTTCTCCGGGAGAAATATGGAGCCGCAACTTGATAGGCGGGGGACCGTTGACGTGAGAGTCGCGCACATCATCTGCGAAGGGCCAACCGAGCAAAGCTTCGTAAAGAATATCCTCGCTCCCGAGTTCCCAAACCTGATTCTCAAGCCTTATAATTTCAAGGGCAACATACCCTACCCGACGGTACTTAAGGCCATCCTCGTTTTTCTCTCGACGAGACCCGCCAACTCGTACTGCACCACATTCATCGACTTTTACGGACTTCCACCCGGCTATCCTGCCTTCGGCAGTAGTCATGCCGACATTGAGAGGGCCGTACAGGAAGACGTTGAGGGCAGGATTGGCTCTGCTCGCTTCCGTGCCTATCTCTCGCTACATGAATTCGAGGCGCTCCTCTTCAGCGATACCGCCGCCCTCAGCGAGGCGATGCAGGCCCCGGGGGCAGCCTTTGCCTTGAATCGGATTCGGATGCAATTCCGAACACGCGAGCAAATTAACGACCAACGCGATACGGCCCCTTCGCGCCGGATCAAGGCCGTCCATTCGCCTTTCAACAAGCGGGTCGATGGGATATCGGCCGCACAAGCAATCGGTCTCCCCCGCATGACCGCCGAGTGCCCCCACTTCGCCAAGTGGATCGAGTGGTTTCGGTCAATTCCCGCATGAGTGCAGACTCGGTTCCATCACTTCCCCACCCCCCGCGCCTCGCGTTCTTCATCGCCTTCCTCGTCTATACGCTCTTCGCGCTCTCCGTCACTCTGGTTCCCATCCGCACCGACAACGATTGCTGGTGGCATGTGAAGTCGGGGGCGTATATCGCGGAGCACGGGCTGCCCGTGAACGATGTGTTCAGCTTTGCGGCGGAAGACCACGAGTGGCATAATCACGAGTGGCTGTCGCAGCTCGCGTTTCATGGCGCCCATGTCGCGGGAGAGGGCGTGGGCGTGGGCGGGTGGAGCGGCGTGATCGTGTTCACGGCGGCGATGGTGTGGGCCACCTATGCGATCGCGTTTCTGTTGGCGGGGCGCCTCTCGGGGAGTTGGTGGATCGCCCTTCTGATCGCGGTGATCGCGGTTTCGATCGGGCGGCGGACCTTTGCTCCGCGTCCACCGGTGATTTCCAACCTGCTATTGATGGGACAGATCACGCTCTTTGTCGCCATCGCCGAGGGTTGGATTCGGCGCCGGTGGATCATCGCGATCGTGCCGGTGATCGCCCTGTGGACGAATCTGCACGGCGGATGGATGGCCGCGGGGATCGTGCTGGCGGCGTTCATGGCGGATCAGTTTATCTCGCACTTTCGCGACCGGTTGCCGCGCCTGCCGTTTGACCGCGCGCTCGGGATTGTGCCGCCGCGGCTGCTGATCGCGCTGGGCGCGGCGACGCTGTTGGCGACGCTGGCGAATCCGTATGGATGGCGGCTCTACGAGCTTCCCGCGCGCGTCATGGGCGACACCTCCCTCGTCCGCGCCATCGGCGAGCTGCGTCAGCCGGAGATGTACTTCGTCATCGATTTCGAGTTCGCCGTCCACGCGGCCTTCGTGCTGGCGCTGCTGGTGGGCGGGCGCGTGCGGAAGCCCCTGTGGGAGATCCTGATCTGGCTCTTCTTCCTCCACCAGGCCATCCACCATGTGCGCCACCTGCTGCTGTTCAGCGTCATGCTGGTGCCGATGTATGCGCGGCTCGCGGGTGCCGCCGCCGATGCCGCGCGCGCCTCGCTGGCGGAGTGGCGACCAAGTGCCCCGTGGTTGATACGCGTCCCGGGCGCCGCCTCGCTCCTCCTCGCCCTCGGCCTCGCCCAGTGGGTGATCGTCGCGTGGCGCGAGGGGGGGCGCCCCGCCGACCTCCTCGACTTCCGCCCCGCCGTGTCGCCGCCAACGTATCCACAGCGCAACGCCCAGCTCCTCGGCGGCACCGCGTATATACGCGACCGCTTTCCCGCGGCGCTCGCCGACGTGATCGAAATGGCCGAGCCCACGGGCCGCATGTTCAACGAGAACCACTATGCCGGATACCTGATCTGGCGCCTCTCACCCGAAAAGCACAAGGTCTTCAGCGACTCGCGGTTCGACATCTTTGGCGGCACCATCTGGCGCGACGAGGAGTCCATCGCCACCGGCGCCGACGACTGGAGCGCGCTGCTCGACAAGTACGACATCCAATGGGCCATCGCCCGCGCCGACACCGGCCTGGAAGCCCGCATGGCGCAACCCACCAGCGGCTGGACCGCCGCCGCCACCGTCGCCCCCCGCTGGCGCATCTTCGTGAGGAACACGCCGGAGAACGCCGCCATGATCGACAGATTCAAGGCCGCGGCGGCGGTGACGGTGCGGTAGGGCACCGCCCCTACCCCAACCGCCCCGCCACAACCTCCGCCGCCGTCTCCGCCCTGACGGATTCCTGCTCGCGGGTGCGGAAGTTCTTGAGCATGACCTCTCCGCGGTCCCATTCCTGGCCGCCGTAGATGACGACGTATTCGACGTCGAGGTCGCCGGCTTCCTTGAGCTGGCGGCCCAGGTTCTTGGCGTGGTAGAGGAACTCGGTGGGGATGCCGCGGGCGCGGAGGTCCTCGGCGAGCTTGAGGGCGTCGTACTTCACGCCGGCGTCCATGTAGGCGACGAGGACGCGGGGCGGTGCGGGGGGCGGGGGGGCGATCTGTTGGGACTCGAGGGCGAGGAGCGTGCGCTCCACGCTGGAGCCGAAGCCGATGCCGGGGGTGGCGGGCCCGCCGAGCTGCTCCACCAGGCCGTCGTATCGACCGCCGGCGCCGATGGTCTTGATGGCGCCGTCCAGGGTGTTGCACTTCGCCTCGAAGGCCGTCTTGGTGTAATAGTCCAGCCCGCGCACGAGGCGCGGATCGACGATGAAGGGAACGCCGAGCTTCTCCAGTCCGGCCTTCACCTCGGCGAAGTGATCGGCGCACTCGGCGTTGAGGTGGTCGAGCATGTTGGGCGCGTCGGCAAACAGGCGCTGATCGTTCTCGTCCTTGGAATCCAGGCACCGCATCGGGTTGGCGTATAGACGCGCGCGGGCGTCCTCGCTCATGGCGTCCTTGAACTGCTCCAGAAACCGGATGAGCACCTCGCGATAGCGCGGACGGCATTCGGGGTCGCCGACGCTGTTGACGTGGACGACGAAGTCCTTGAGCCCAATGCGCTGGTAGAAGCCGGAGAGAATCGCGATCACCTCCACGTCGGCGGCGGCGTCCTTCTCCTTGAAGAGCTCGATGCCGATCTGGGTGTGCTGGCGATAGCGCCCGCGCTGGGGCCGCTCGCTGCGGAACATCGGCGCGATGTAGTAGAACTTCAGGCCCGCGTGGCTGCGCGCCAGGCCGTGCTCCACCACCGCGCGGCACACGCCGGCGGAGCCCTCCGGACGGAGCGCCAGCGAGAAATCGCCGGCCTCGTCACCCGTGCTCGACCGCCGCACGAGGTACATCTCCTTCCCCACGATGTCAGAGGTCTCGCCGCTGGTGCGCTTGAACAGCTCCAGCTCCTCCACCACCGGGGTCTCCACATACCGATACCCGTGGGCCTCTACCCAGTCGGCAAACTGGCGCTTCAGCCACACCCAATTGCCGGACTGATACAGGAACTGCTTCTGGCCGACCGGGAGAACGTCTCCCATGCCGCGGATGGACTGGATTTTGGGGGTGGTCATTGGAGGGATGAGGGCGAAGGGATGAGGGATGAACGGCAACGGGAGGGAGGAGTGGAGTTGAGGGCGAGCGGGTGGGGCAAGGGGCGGGTTGGGGGGGCGCCTTACCGATCCACCTGCACCAGCACGCAGTCCTCGATCAGCTCGATGCCATTCGCGGCGGCGTAGTCGCGGATTTCCAGGCTGCGGGTGCCGGGTTGCATCCAGGCGTAGCGGATGCCGGCGGCCTTGATGTCCTCCATGACGCGGAGGCCG
>JBBQYG010000161.1:0-8850 GCA_038208905.1 Candidatus Sumerlaeia bacterium
TTACTCGTAGAGCGACCAGTTGGTGGCGTCGAGCTGGGGAGCGGCGTCGAGGTAGGCCAAGGCGTCGGTAAGAAGCGCCGTGCGCTCCGCGCGGGCCGCTGTGGCGCCAGCGACGCCGGAGGGAGAATCCGGGTCGCGGATCGTCTCGTAGGCAAACCCGAGATAGACGACGTTGTTCCCGCTGAGGATGGCGGCATTGCCGGTGGTAACGCCGGTGTAGGTGAGGGCCGGGGTGCCGCCCGCGGCAGCGGTCAGAACCTCGTTGTCGTCGTTCGTGCCGGCGGCAACGTCAAAGCCGTTGGTGCCCGTCGCGGTGGCGCCGAGCGTGGGGAACGAGGTGAAGTCTGCATCGATCGACGAAGCCGCCGCGTTTTCGCTGCCCAGAGGGCCAGCCTTAAGGACGTTGGCATAGAAGGCCTGATCGGCGACGTCGCCATTCGTGGTGAGGTCCTCGCCAAGTGCCGTGCCCGTGATGATGAGGTTGCCGTTGGCAGCGAGGAAGTTGGTGATGGCGGTCTGGCTGGCGGCGGTCAGCGTCTGATCGGCGACGAGTTCCCCATCGCGGGCCGTTGACCAATAGGTAAATCCGGCGGCGGGAAGCGTCACGCTTCCCGCATCAATGGCGTCGGCGCGGCAGGAAACGTAGGTGCGGCCCAAATCACCAAGCGGGCGGCCCCAATAGACGATTCCGTGGTTGTACCCGTCTGTGGTGAACGCGGGCTCCGCCGGAGTGTAGCGATCCCAGTCCAGAACGACGAGGTTGATGGGGGAGGTTCCGGCGGCCGATAAGCGGGCACCGAGAGCGACGCCAGAGCCGGAAATGTTTGCCGATGGGGTAGCCGTGTCGAACGCAGCCACCTTGACGTACACGTTGGCTTCCGTGGGAACTCCTGTCAAGATCGCCTGGCTCGCAGACGGGCTATTCACGGTAGCAAACGGCGTGGTGGGGAGTGAGAGCCGGTTGATGATGGGGCTGCCGAAATTGGAATCCCCGCCGAGATAGACATGATAGCCGGCCGTATCCACGTCGGCGACGGGATTCCACTTCACGACCAACTCGCCGGGATTCGTGCCTTGGGCGACGGAGATCATCCTTGGGATTGCCGGGGGTGTTAGATCGGCCTGCGGCGTATCGATACGAATGTTGTCGATATCGAGGAAGGTGTCACCGGTGGGTGCGACATCGGTGTACACCGTGAATCCACGCAGTGTGAGCGTGGGGCCCGCCAAGACTCCATTGCCCGTGAGGTAGCCCGACGTGGTATCGACCCCGATGGCCCATTGATAGGCCGTGGCTGCGTTGGGAGGTAGGGAGACCAGAGGACCGCGCTCAAGCTGACCGGCGCCATCGAGCACATGGAAGGCGATCTGGACAGTATCCGTAAGCGAAGTGTTGAATATGTCCACCTTCAATACCGGCTTCACCAAGTCGGCGTCATTGTATGGGAAAGAAGAATTTGCAAGGCCGGAAGCAGTGGAGATGTTGTTGCGGGAGCACCAATACTGGGTGGGGCCGCCGCTGATGACGGAGTTCGTGGCTGTCCCGCCGGGGACGACCCAGGTAAACTGGAAGCGGCCGTCCTGAACTCCCTCCGTGACGTGACCCGCTCCGAACACCGGGGTCGGGTCAGTAACGGGTGTATCGTGATTGGTGGCATTCTGGGATTGGGTGCCGGTGGACTGCTGGCGCCATGTCCCGGGATCCGCCGAGTTCTCGAAGCCCTCGATGAGGATTTCGCCTGCGGAGGCGCTGCCGACTGCCAACACGGCGGCGGCGGCTGCAAGCATTGCCGTGCGAATTTGCTTCTTCATGTGGTACTGGTCTCCTTCATGGGGGTGTTTTCTGAGTCGCCCTCAGCGGAAATCCCAAGAAAGCTTGATGGGCACCAAGGCGAAGATACTGCAATTCCGTGTTGGACTATACATACCGAGTTGCGAGTCTCAAGCCCTTTATTTGCAGCGGAATGAGAATTTTTCCACCGGGCGAAGGAACTCCCCCTCGCCCGCCCGCTGTCGCGCCGAGGCGAGCCGTGCGGCGCTTTCCTCTTGACGGGCGAGGCCCGCGCCGTGCCCCCTCTCGGCCCCCTGCGGAGTTGAACCCGCATTGGGGCGCGACCTTGCCCACCATGGCGCGGCGCGATACATAACCTGCCCCGGTTCCGGCAACCACAGAAGCCGGGGACAAGCCCATAGGAGGTTGCCTTGGCTCATCGCAAGTATGAGCTTCTCGCGATTCTCGACCCATCGAGATCCGAGGAGCAGAACACCGAAACCCTCACAAAGATTGACGAGGTGGTGACGAAGTACGGCGGCACGCCGGATCGTCATCAGGTCCTCGGCAAGCGCCGCTTGGCCTATTCCATCGCCGGCCGCCGCGACGGCTACTATGTCGCGATCTACTTCGACTGCGACACCGTCGGGCCCGTTCTGGCCGAAGTGGATCGCCACTGCCGCTACGACGAGTCGGTCCTGCGCCACATGACGACCCTCGCGGTTGTCGGCAAGTCCAAGGGCGACCCGTCCAAGGCCCCCGAGGAGCGCCCGCGCTTTGGCTACGGCGGACCCCGCAGCGGCGCCCCCCGCTATGGCAGCGACCGCGGCCCGCGCCCGGCCCCGCCCATTGAGGGTGCTGTCGCCACGGCGGTCGCCCCCGTTGAAGGTGCCGTCGCCACGGCGGTCGCCCCCGTTGAGGCGGCAGGCCCCGAGACCGCCGCGCCCGAAGCCACACCGCAAGCCTGAGTCCCCGACCACCTCGACGAGGAGTTGAACGACCATGGACCTTAATCGCATCCTGTTGATCGGAAACCTGACGCGTGACCCCGAGACCAAGGCGTTTTCCTCGGGCACTCAGGTGACCAACTTCACCATCGCCGTCAATGACCGCACTCGCGGCAAGGACAAGGAAACGACCATGTTCGTCAAGGTGAAGGCCTGGGGAAAATCAGGCGACATCGCCGCCCAGTATCTCAAGAAGGGAAGTTCCGTTCTTGTGGATGGGCGGCTTGAAATCGAAGAGTACGATACAAAGGATGGCCAGAAGCGGCGCGACCCGATTGTTGTGGCGGACCGCATCAGCCTTGGACCCAAGCGCGAAGGCGGCTCAGACGGCGGTTCCGAAGGCGGTGGCGACTATGCCCCGCGCGAGCGGGCCGCCGGCGGCGGCTCCAGCTATGGCGGCTCCCGCGAGTCATCCTCCCCGCGCCAGAGTTCCGGCGACGAGGGTGGCTCCCACGGCGGCGGAGCCGAAGACGACCTTCCCTTCTAACCCAAACAAGCAACCCATCGAACCGATTCCCCCATTGCCCAGGAGCAATTGAACATGAGCGAAGGAAACCCGATCGAAGAGAGACGCCCGCCCCGCGAGGACGGAGAGCGTCGCCCGCCCCGCGAAGGCGGAGACCGCGGAGAGCGCGGACCCGGCGGAGACCGTGGACGCGGTGGCCCGCGCCGCCGTTTTCCCCGCCGCAAGGTGTGCTACTTCCGCGCGACCAAGGCGGAGTATGTCGATTACAAGGACGTGGACGTGCTGCGCCGCTTTATCAGCGAAAAGGGCAAGATCACGCCCCGTCGCGTTACTGGCACCAGCGCGAAGTTCCAGCGCCTTGTCTGCACGGCCATCAAGCGCGCCCGCTACATGGCGCTGATCCCCTACTCCTCGGAACACAAGTGATCCGGGACGCCCGCCAAGGAGACGGTAAGTCATGAAAGTCGTGCTACTGAAGTCCGTGGATAATCTGGGACAGGCCGGCCAGAGCGCCGAGGTGAAGCGGGGCTATTTCCGCAACTTCCTCGAGCCCCGTGGCCTCGCCCTGCTCGCCAATAGCGCAAACCTCCGTCTGGTCGAGGCGCGCAGCAAGAAGCTCGAGGCCATGGTGGCCGTCGAAAAGACCGACGCGGAGGCAATCCGCGAGAAGCTCAATGGCCAGCGCCTTGAGTTCCAGCTCCGCGCCGGCGACCGCGGCCAGCTCTTCGGCTCGATCACCGCGCGCGACGTGGTGGAAGCCGTCCGCGAGAAGCTCAACGTCGAGATCGAGCGCCGCCGCCTCGACATGGACAACCTCAAGACCCTCGGCGACCACAACGTCCGCGTCCGCATCTATCCGGGCGTCATCGCCATCCTGACGGTTCACATCGAACGCCTTGTGACGGTGGAAGACGAGACCGAAGCCGCAACGCAGCGCGCCGAAATGGAGGCGATTGCCGCCGCCCAGAAGGAACGCTTCGAGCACGAGGAACGCTACGGACGCGACGACGACGACGAGTAATCGCCGAAGTCCAAGCCGTTGATTGATCGATGCGCGGGCCCCACACGGGGTCCGCGCTTCATTTTTGCGGGAGTGCCTCGGCAGTGGAAATACCCTCTTCCTCCGCGCGGAAGTGCTGGGCCCAGCGGTTGGCCTCGCGGGCGAACTCCGGGGGATAGATGGCGGGCTGGTGGATCTCCCCCGCTCCCCACCAGGTGAACATCAGGTAGGCCTTCCAGAAATCGTTCTCGTAGATACGCGAGATGCGCCGCTTGATGTAGCCCACCAGAACCATCCCTCCCACCGCGGCCAGCATCCACGATCCCCCGAAGCCCGGATCGGGAACGATGCCCGTGACTTGGGCTGATTCGAGCGCCAAGCCGACCGCCCCCGCCACCATGGCGACGGGTATCCAAACCAGCCCCGTCAGGGCGCCGCCAACCGCCGTCAAGGCGATCACATAGATCACAACGATCACCAGGTTTCCCGCCGCGCGCGAGCGCAGGTCGAAGCGCGGCAGCGCCGCCACGGCAAACATCCAGTAGGCGATGCGGAGCGACTCCAGATGGAACCACGCGAGCATTGCATAGAACGCGATGTGGACCAGCGCCGAGAGCGGAGTCACGGCGAGCTTGGCGACGAGGGTTGCGCCGGATGACTCCAGCAGGTCCTGCGGGACCATGTGAAAGGCGGCGAAGAAGAGCGCCTCCGCGAGCGCCACGATGGCGAGAATCCTCCACCACACCGAGAGTGCTCCCGCGAAGAGTAGATTGCCGATGACCGAGGGGCGCAGGTTCGTCGCGGCAAGATCCTCGATGAAGACCTGCTGCTTGCGCCATCGCCACGCCGCGTTCCATCCGCACAGCCAGCCGACAAAGAAAACCAGATAGTCGAAAAGGATCAACCGCCCGATCACATAGCCGAAATGAAGGTCGAAGGGAAAGATCAGCATGTAAATGAGGACACCGAACCCGATCGCCCCGCCGAGGAGACCCGGCAAGACCCAGTTGGCGCGGCGACGCGCGGCGGCGCCGCCGGCGATGCGGATGGGGATCAGGCCGTCGCCGAGGCCGGAACGCAGGCCAAGGACAAGACGTTCAAACCGGGTGACTTGGCTCAAGGGGCGTTCACCCGCCCAGCGGACTTGCGGCGATGCAGCTCCAGCATGAGCACGGAAACATCGGCGGGATTTACCCCCGCGAGCCGCCCCGCCGCGCCCAGCGTCGCCGGGCGAAAGCGATCAAGCACCCCGCGCGCCTCGTGCCGGAGCGAGGCAACCTTGCCGTAGTCGATGTCCGTCGGCAGCGCGGCGCCTTCCATATCGCGGGCGCGCTCCACCAGGGCGTGTTGCTTCGTCAGATAGCCCTCGTACTTCAGCTCGTTTTCGAGCAGCGGCCAAAGGCGATCCGGCTCGGCGCAATCGAGATGCGGCAGCAGACGCCGGAGCATGTCGATGTTCACCTCCGGCCGGCAGAGATACTGCGCGACCGTTGTCGCCTTGTCGGGGCGTGGGGCACCGACGGAGTCGGCGGCGGACCAGTCGATCTCGCTCGCGCGGAGCGGAGCGGCGCGAAACTCATCGGCCCGCGCGCGGAGGCGATCCGCAAGCTGGCGCGTCTCGTCGATTTCCGCGGGCGTGAGCAATCCAAGGCGCTCCGCATGGCCGAGCAGGCGGATGTCGGCGTTGTCGGCGCGCAAGAGGAGGCGGTACTCGGCGCGGCTGGTGAAGAGGCGGTAGGGCTCGCGGTGGTCCTTCGTGAGGAGATCATCGACCATCACTCCGATATACGCCTCGTCCCTCCCAAGGACGAACGGCTCGCGCTCCCCGATCGCGAGGGCCGCGTTGATGCCCGCGACGAGGCCCTGGCCCGCGGCCTCCTCGTATCCCGAGGTGCCGTTGATCTGCCCCGCCAGATAGAGCCCCGGCACGGCGCGCGCCTCCAGCGTGGGCCGCAACTGGCGCGGCGGTATATATGTATATTCAACGGCGTATCCGTGCCGCGCAAGGCGCGCGTGCTCCAGACCGGGGATCGTGCGGATGAACTCCTCCTGCACGTCGGCGGGAAGGCTGGTCGAGATGCCGTTGGGATAGATCGTGTCGCCGCGGCGCGTCTCCGGCTCCAGAAAGACGTGGTGACTCTCCTTGTCCTCGAACCGCACGACCTTGTCCTCGATGGAGGGGCAATACCGCGGCCCCACCCCGCTGATGGCGCCGGAGAACATCGGCGATGTGTGCATGTTGGCGCGGATGACCTCGTGCGTGCGCGCCGTGGTATGCGTCAGGTGACAGGGCATCTGGTCGAGCGTGAGCGACCGCGTGCGAAAGCTCGCCGGCGGTGGCGGCTCGTCGCCGGGCTGGGGCTCCGTCAGGGAGAAATCGATGGAGTCCTTCCAGATGCGGCACGGCGTCCCCGTTTTCAGGCGCCCGGTCTCCAGGCCGAGCTGGAGGAAAGACCGCGAGAGGCTGTTGGCCGATGGCTCCCCCACTCGGCCGCCCTCCGTCTTCGCCATGCCGCAGTGCATGACGCTGTCGAGAAACGTCCCCGTGGTCAGGATCAGCGCACGGCAGGCGACTCTGCTGCCGTCCTCGAGAACGATGCCCGCGATGGCGCCGCCCTCGGTCAGGATCTCCGCCGCCATCCCGCCGAGGATCGTCAGGTTCTTCACCGTTGAGAGGTGGGCGACCATCCATGCGGAGTAGGCATCCTTGTCGCACTGCACGCGGGGTGCCTGCACGGCGGGGCCCTTGCTGCGGTTGAGGAGGCGGAACTGGAGCCCGCTCGCGTCGGTGGCGCGCGCCTGAAGGCCGCCGAGGGCGTCGATCTCCCTCACAACGTGGCCCTTGCCCAGCCCCCCCACAGCGGGATTGCAGGACATGCGCCCGATGGCGGCGGGGTCCATCGTAAGAAGCAGCGTGGAGCACCCGAGGCGGGCCGCCGCGTGGGCGGCCTCGATCCCGGCGTGGCCGCCGCCAACCACGACAATGTCATACCGGCTTTCGGGCCTCACCGCGCGCGTCCTCCACAGCCTGAGAACGTGGCGGGGGCCCCGCGCTGAAGGCAAGGGCCTAGTGCGGCGCCACCGCCACAGCGCGTTCGTCCCATGCCTTCTTGGGATACGCCTCGTTCGCGTGCTCCGCGGAGTCGAGCCCTTCAACCTCCGCCGCTTGAGCAACCCTCAACATGCCGTAGGCCTTCAGAATGGAGAATAGAACGAAGCATGAGGCGAAGGCCCAGGCGAATGCGGTCAGGACTCCCACAGCCTGAACGCTAAGCTGGCTGAAGCCGCCAATCTTGGAGAAGCCCGGGATCCCCAGCGCCAGGGTGCCCCACGCGCCACAGACGCCGTGCACACTGATCACGCCCACGGGATCGTCCAGGCGGAAGGTCTTCTCGACTGCCATCACCGAAAAAACAACGAGCGTGCCGCCGACCGCGCCGGTGACGATCGCCATGTGGGGATGGATGACATTCGCTCCCGCCGTGATCGAGACGAGCCCCGCAAGCAGGCCGTTGAGCGTCAGCCCCGTCTCGGGCTTGCCGAAGAGGAACCAAGTCGTAAGCATGGCGGCGATGGCGCCGGAAGCGCCGCTCAATAGCGTGTTGAGGAAAACCGAAGGAGTCTGGGGGCTTGCCCCATCCAGCGTCGAGCCGCCGTTGAAGCCAAACCATCCGAAGAACAGGATGAAGACCCCCAGAGCGGCCATCGGCATCGAGTGGCCCGGAATCGCCTGGGGATTGCCGCGGCTGTCGAACTTGCCGACGCGGGCGCCAAGGACCATGGCGCCCGCCGCCGCCGACCAACCGCCGATACAATGCACCACGCTGGACCCCGCGAAATCGTGAAAGCCCATGCCCTGCAGCCACCCCATGGCATCGCTACCCAGCAGGGCGCCACCCCATGCCCATTTCCCAAAGACGGGATACACGATGAGTGAGATGAAAACCGCACAGGCCAGATACGCCCCGAATCGCATGCGCTCCGCCACCGCCCCCGAAACGATCGTTGCAGCCGTGCCGGCAAACATCACGTGAAATACAAAGAAGGTAACGAGCCACGCGGGATGCACCAAGCTCTCTGGGGCGGAAAGGCCGAAAAGCGACGTGCCGAAGAGGCCGCCCACCGCCTCGCCAAACATGATCCCAAACCCGACAACAAAGAACACGATGCTCGAGATCGAGAAATCCAACGTGTTCTTCATGATGATATTGCAGACGTTCTTGGCACGCACGAAGCCCGCCTCCACCAACGCGAAGCCCGCCTGCATGAACATGATCAGCGCGGCGCAAATCAGAACCCATATCAGAACGCCGGCACCAGGCGCCTCGTCCGTATATCGCGCCTCCTCCGCCCCCAAGGCAGATCCGCAAAGGGGCCCCAGCGAGAAAATGATCGTCCAGGCGAGGATTCGGCGGGCCAGATTCATGCGGGAGGTCCTTGGCGGATTCGACTTGGAAACGCGAGCAAACGAAGAACGCAAATCCTGAACAGGAGAGGCAAAGGGATTCTCTCCGCCAAGCGCCCGGGACCGCCCCACCCCCCCCCCCCCCCACCCTACCCCCCCCCAAAACAGCCCGCCCCGAGAATTAACCCATGACGCCCCCCA
>JBBQYG010000162.1:0-8810 GCA_038208905.1 Candidatus Sumerlaeia bacterium
TTTTTTCTAGCCGTTGTTGGTGCCTGCGGGCGTGGCTTGGCGCAAAGGAGACTTCCCATGCGCAAGCGCCAGCACCAAGTGGTCCTCACCGACGAGCAGAAGGAGCGCGTCCGCGCCATCGCCTTCACCGGCACCCATCCCGTCCGCCACGTCGTCGTGGCCAGGCTCCTGCTCAAGGCCGCCGCCGACGTGATCGACGCCGACATCGCCGAGGCCCTTCACCTTTCGGCCTCGACGGTCGCAGCGACACGCAAGCGGTTCTGCCAGAAGGGGCTCGATGCCTGCCTGACGCGCAAGAAGCAGCAGAACCGCGCCCGCAAGATCACCGGGGAAATCGAGGCCCGCATCGCGCAGATCGCCTGCTCGCCCGCCCCCGACGGCCGGTCCCGCTGGACGCTGGACCTTTTGACCGAGCGCATCGTCGAGATGAAGATCCTGCCCTCCATCGGGCGGTCCGCCGTGGGCGAGGCTCTGAAAAAAACGAAATCCAGCCATGGCGCATCGAGCGCTTCTGCATCCCGCCCGAGGAGGATGGCCAGTTTGTAGCGCGCATGGAGGACGTGCTCGACGTCTATACGCGCCCGTACGACGAGAAGCGGCCCGTCGTCTGCCTGGACGAGACCTGCAAGGAGGTGCACGGCGACGCGCGCCCCTCGATTCCCCCCAGGCCCCCGCAGGATGGCAAGTCGGCCAAGCCCGCGCGCGAGGACTACGAGTATATACGCGAGGGGAGCACGGCCATCTTCATGGTCTACGAGCCGCTCAAGGGCCGCTGCCACACCGAGGTCAGCGAGCGAAGGACGGCCAAGGACTACGCCCGCGTGATCAAGCACTTGTGCGACACGATGTACCCCTCGGCGGAGAAGATCGTCCTCGTGCAGGACAACCTGAACACCCACGCGGTGGGCTCGCTTTACCAGGCCTTCGAGCCGGAGGAGGCGCGGCGGCTGGCCCAGCGGCTCGAAATCCACTACACGCCCAAGCACGGAAGCTGGCTCAACATGGCGGAGATCGCGCTGCGCCTGCTGGGCAGCCAATGCCTCTCGCGGCGATTCCCCGACCGCGAAGAGCTGAAGAAGCAGGTGGCCGCGTGGCAGGCGCGCAACGACGCCGCCCCGATGACGACGGACTGGCGCTTCACCACCCCCGACGCGCGCATCAAGCTCAAACGGCTCTACCCCAAGATCGAGGGCCCGGGTACTGCGTAGAACTGGCCGGATGGGACACTAGCGCCCTTGCAACTGATGCGCCGTTCAATCCCCTTGCGCGTCAGGGCACGGGCCGGAACACTTCGCTCCACCCCGGCAAGCCGGGCATGTCCCCTGGTCTGGAGCATCCACCGATGGGCCCCTTCCGCCGTCCCGGCATCCACGAAACATCAACTGAGCGCGTTCTTCTGGTGACCAAGCACAAGGTCACCGGGGCCGAGCGCTGCGATTGGTGGCCGAGCGTGGAGGAAGCGGAGCAGAGCGACATGAACGTCCTCGAAGTCCGCGAGCGCGTGACCATCGAGAAGCACAAGAGCAACTGGACCGGCCTCGCGTCCATGCTCTTCCTCGCCCTCGGCAAGGGCGGCCCCCAGGACGCCTACACGCGCCGCCGCCCGCTGGACCAGCTCGAATTCTTCGAGTCTGTGGACGACAAGAAGCAGAACCGCGCCGGGCTGCTGACCAGGAAGAAGTGACTTCCGGGGCGCCCAGCGGCTCGCCTCCAAACCCCCAACACCACCGGCTTTTCTGGGGCGGTATCTCCGCCATGGTGGCGCTCTGCGCCGCATGGTACCTGCACGTTGGATATACGCAGTTCGCCGGGGGGAAGACCTTCCTCGCCGATGTGGGCGTCTTTCACGCGCTCGTTTCGGGACCGCTGCACGGCACGTTCCTGCGGACGCCGCTGGCGCCGTTTGCCGAGGGCAACTACTTCGGCATTCACTTCCAGCCGGCGCTGTTCCTCCTTACCCCGTTCCATCTGATCCACGATTCGCCGGTCACGCTGGTGTCGTGCTTCGGGCTGGCTCTGGCGCTGGCCGCCATCCCGCTGGCGATGCTGGCGAGGGAGGTCACGGGCGACGCATTCGCCGGGCTCGCCTTCGCGGCGCTCTATCTGCTGAACCATTTCACCCTGTCGATCCACCTGGCCCAGCATCCCGAGTCCCTTGCGATGCCGTGGATCTTCATGCTGTTTCTGGCGATGCGGCGCGGCAGGGCAACGCTCGCGTATCTGTCGCTGGCGCTGGCCCTGTCCGTGAAGCAGGACTTCGCCCTGTGGCTGATGCTCTGGTGCCTCGCTTCGGCGATCAAGCGGGAGGGGCGCCGCCTGTCGCTCGGGCTGGCGGCATTCTGTGTCGGCTGGTTCATCCTGGCGGAGGCCGTCCGCCATCTATGCGGCGCGGCGGAGTTCGAACGTCTCGGCATGACTCCCACCAGCCGTTTCGCAAGCATGGGGGAAACGCGCCCGGCAATCCTGCTCCACATGCTGACGCATCCTGTCGAGATTCTGCTCCGCGTCATTCGCCCGCCGCTGGCGCTGCTGATCGTCTTCGCGGGGCCGTGGCTCCTGCTGGATTGGAAGCGGGCGCTCGCCGGGGTCGCCGCCGCGGTGGTATTCCTCGCGGCGGACGACTGGGCGATCAAGGACTTGCTGTACTACTACTCCTACGCGGCGCTGCCGCTTTTGCTGGGCGCGTCGGTGGGCGGGTATGCGATCCTGGCGAACCTGATGGGACCGCGCCGGCACATGCTCGCGCGAGGCATCCTGATTGTCTATACGTTGGGCGCCTGCGCGGCGAGCCTCGCCATCCCCACGCGCACCGATGATCTGCGGCACCGTCCGTTTCCGATCTCCGACCGCGCCCGCATGATCGGCCGCGTGGCGGAACTGATCCCGCAAAATGGCGTCGTCGCGGCCCACTACAACTATTACACCCGGGTTCCCGCGCGGCGGGATCTTTTCCCCCTGCGGGAGTGGTCGCTGAAATACGCCGACTATCTGTTCATGAGCTTCGACGAGCCCGCCCCCGACATCACGCGGGAGGAGGGCCCGGGGATGGCGGAGGAGATCAACAGCGCGCGGTGGGAGCTGCTCTACGAGGAGGGCGGCGTCGTGATCCTGGGGAGGGTCTCACCCCCGTAGCGACGCCCGTACCTGCTCCGCCAGCGCCGCGTTGCAGGCCGCGCCGTGGCCGCCAAGGAACGTCTCCTCGCCCCTCCAGTCAAAGAACGCGCCGCCCGCCTCGCGCAGGATCACCGGCATCGGAGCCAGATCGTAGTCCGCCGCGCGCGCGTCCAGCATCACCTCCGCGCGCCCCGTCGCCACCAGGTAGTATCCATAGCCATCGCCCCAGCTTCGCGGAAAGCGGCAGCCCTCCCACAGCGGGCGCCACCCGGGAGTGGGGGCGCTGATGCCAAGGTCGCGCGAGTCCGATGTCAGCACGACGGCCCGCGAAAGATCGGCGACCTGGGAGACGCGCACCGGGCGCCCGTTGAGGCGGCAGCCGAGGCCCTCCGCCGCGGCGAGCTGCTCGCCCAGCGCGGGAAGCTGGATGATCCCCACCACGGGCTTCCCATCCCGCACCAGCGCCAACAGATTGGAGTACAGCGGCACGCCGTGAACGAAGGACTTGGTGCCGTCGATGGGATCGATGTACCAGGTGTAGGAACATCCCGCGCGCGCTTCCTTGGGCCCGTGCTCCTCGCCGCGGATCCCGTGGTCGGGAAACCGTGCCTCGATCGCCCGCCGCACCAACGTCTCCGCATCGCGGTCGGCCACCGTCACGGGAGAGCCATCGGCCTTGTCGATGACCTCCACGCCGCGATTGAACCAGCCGAGTGTCAGCCGACCGGCCTCCCAGGCGATTTCCTGGGCGGCGTCGAGATAGCGTTGCAGTTCGGACACGTGGAACTCCTGGGCACCATTCAGATCACCAATTGCTAGTGAGTTGGGTTGGACGGTGCCAACTGGGATTGGGTCGGCGAGGGAAATGACCTTGGCACCGTATCGTCCGCCTGTTTGTCCTTTCCGGACGGTATCCGCAGCCCCTCAAGCGAGCCTCCCCTCGATGCATTTCACCTATCCGCCCCGTCTCCCTCTGGCGCGCACGCCCACCCCGCTGGAACCGATGGACCGCCTCTCGCGAGAAGTGGGCGGGCCGCGTATCTGGATCAAGCGGGACGATCTGACGGGAGCGGCGCTCTCTGGCAACAAGATACGCAAGCTGGAGTTCATCATCGCCGAAGCGCTGGCCCAGAGGTGCGACACGCTGATCACCTGCGGCGCCGTGCAGTCCAACCACTGCAGGGCCACGGCGCTGGCGGGGGCGCGGGTCGGGCTCAAGGTTCACCTGGTCCTGCGCGGGTCGCCGGAGGAGGTGCCCGACGCAAACCTGATGCTGGATCACTTGGCGGGAGCGGAGATTTCCTACTACGAACGCGCGGAGTACAACGCTCGCCGCCCAGAGATCTTCCAGGAGCTGACCGACAAGTATGCCCGCGAGGGGCACCGCGCGTTCTCGATCCCGACCGGCGGCAGCGATGAAATCGGCGCGTGGGGATACGTGGCCGCGGCGGAGGAGCTTAAGGGCGACTTCCTCCTGTGTGGAATCTCGCCCGGTCACATCGTCACGACCACCGGCAGCGGCGGCACCCACGCGGGGCTGGCCGCGGGATGCCACCTGCACGGGATTCCCGTCAGCGTGTGGGGTATCAATATCTCCGACAACGCATCGAGCTTTCAGGACAAGGCCGATGTTGATCTCGCGAAGTGGCGCGAGCGGTACGGCCTGGATGTGGACCTGTCCCAGATTCCCATCCAGGTGATCGATGGCCACGTGGGACCCGGCTATGGAAAGGCAGAGCCGCCGGTGTACGAGACCATCGCGCGCGTGGCCCGGCTGGAGGGCATCGTGCTGGACCCCGTCTATACGGGCAAGGCGTTCCACGGCATGCTGCACGAACTGGCGACGGGCCGATTCGCCGGGGCCAGCGACATCGTGTTCATCCACACCGGCGGCATCTTTGGGCTGTTTCCCCACCGGGGAAACTTCAACTTCGGCAGCAGGGAGTAGAATCCTCCAGCATGGCCACCGTCTCGCTGCTCGTCCTCGCCAACATTTTCATGACCATCGCCTGGTACTGGCACCTGCGCTTCACGCACGAGGCGATGTGGAAGGTGATCCTGATCTCCTGGGGGATCGCCTTCTTCGAGTACTGCCTGCAAGTGCCCGCCAACCGGATCGGCTACGGGCGGTTCTCCGCGTTCCAGCTCAAGATCCTGCAGGAGGTGATCACGCTGCTGGTTTTCGTCGCGTTTGCCTTCGTGTACCTCAAGGAAACGCCGCGCTGGAACCACGTGGTGGCGATGGCGCTGATCTTCGCGGCGGTGTACTTCGCGTTCCTGCCGGGAAGCGGCGCCGCCTCAACCGCGCTTGCGAGCCACGAAAATCCGGTCGCAGACGGTGAACTTCAGCCGCCGCCAGCGAAGTAGCGCCACCACCGGACCGAACGCCAGCGGACCCAGAAGCAGCCGCATGATCGCGCGGCGATGCGTCCGCGCGGCGTCACGCAGGCCGCGCCCCATGTAGGCCTCCGGCGGCGCGCCCTCCACCACGGCGTCCCAATCGGGTAGCAGCGTCGTCAGGCGAAATCCCGCGCCGGCGAAGAGTGCCGCGTACTCCGCCTGCGTCAGCGATTGCTCGTTGATTCCGGCGCCGCGGAACTCCACAAGCTGCTCGTGCTCCTCCTCGCGCTGCGCGTCGGAAAAGCCGGTGCGAAAGCTCTCGCAAATATCGATCAGCACACCGCCCGGTTTCAGGACGCGGTGAATCTCCGCCAGCGTCTTTCCCGGATCGGTGAAGTGGTGCAACGCGGAGCAGATGAACGCGAAGTCCAGCGAGGCATCGGCGATCGGGAGACGCTCTCCGTCGCAGCACACCGCGTCAAAGGCCACCCCGAGGGCACGTGTCTGGATTGCCGCGCCCAGGCCATTGTGAACCGTATCGTTGAAATCCGCCGCGATCATGCGGGCGCCACGGCGGGCAAAGCGGGCGGTGGCCCAGCCGACGCCACAGGCCAAATCCAGCCCGCACTTGCCGGGCGCTACTCCCACGATGGCCTCCGCAAAACGGAACGCCGCCGCGCACTTCTTCCAATACTGATCGGTCCCCGCGTCGGGAAGCTCCAGGATCGCGGGTCCATCAACGCGCCACTGGTTGGCCTCGAAGACCTTCTTCCACCCCTCGCGCTCGCGCTCCTTTACCTCCGCCCGCTGCACGTCGCGCGGGAGCAGGTAGAGGATGCCGTCGCGAATCGGATACGCCTCGCCCTTCCCCGTCACCAGTGCCGCGCCATCGGGCGCTACGCCCAGCGGGGCATGGTCGTCGGGGCTGGCAAGCACGTCGATGTTGAGGGGCTGCGTCGCCATGGGTACTCCGGATAGATCGTGCGCCCGGAATTCCTCTCCGGACCCCGCCCCGGTGGCAACCATCCTTTCTCGCACCCGGTGCATGCTGGTGGGCGGCTCCGGTGTCACCGCCGTTGACGACTGGCCGATGTTCCAGTAGCAGCATGAGATCACCTGTCGGTTTTGCCGCCGCCCCCAAGGCGAAAAGCCTTGGGGTGGGGGCGCGCTCGCAGGGGGCGGATGGCGCCCGCCGCAACTGGGTACTCGCCAATTCAATCACCTTAGGAGGTGAACACCTGTGCTTCTGGCACCAATCGATTGGGTTATCATCGCCGCCTTTTTCCTCATCACAATGGGTATCGGGCTCGCGGCATTCCGCCGGTCCGGCAAGAACTCCGAGGAATTCTTCCTTTCGGGCCGCAGCATGCCGTGGTGGCTGCTCGGCATCTCGATGGTGGCGACCACGTTTTCCACCGACACGCCCAACCTCGTTACTGACATCGTGCGAACGAACGGAGTTGCGGGAAACTGGGTGTGGTGGGCGTTCCTGCTAACGGGAATGTTGACGGTCTTTGTCTATGCGAAGCTCTGGCGCCGCTCGAAAGTCTTCACCGACGTCGAGTTCTACGAGCTGCGCTACAGCGGCAAGCCAGCGGCATTCCTCCGCGGATTCCGCGCGATCTATCTGGGCGTCTTCTTCAACGTGATGATCATGGCCTCGGTCAGCGTCGCTGCGAAGAAGATCGGCGGCGTCATGCTCGGCCTTGGCCCCGTGGAAACAGTCGTCATCGCCGGCACCATCACCGTGATCTATAGCATGATCGGCGGGTTCCGCGGTGTCATCCTCACGGATTTCTTCCAGTTCGGCATCGCGATGGCGGGTTCCGTCTATGCGGCCTATGTGGCGCTGAGCCATCCCCAAATCCAGGGTCTGTCCAACCTGCTCGCGAATCCCGCCGTTTCGGATAAGCTAAATTTCCTCCCCGACTTCAACGATACGGCGACTTTGACGACGCTGCTGATCATTCCCCTCGCGGTGCAGTGGTGGAGCGTCTGGTATCCCGGCGCGGAGCCAGGCGGGGGCGGCTACATCGCCCAGCGCATGCTCTCCGCCAAGGACGAGAAGAACGCCATCGGCGCGACTCTCCTCTTCAACGTCTGCCATTATGCCCTGCGCCCGTGGCCGTGGATAATCGTCGCCCTTTGCTCCATCGTGGTGTTCCCAACCGTCGCCGACATCAAGGCTGCCTTCCCCCACGTCGACGAATCCATCCTCGGCCAGGACCTCGCCTATTCCGCGATGCTGACGTTCCTTCCCGCCGGTGCCATCGGCCTTGTGGTGGCGTCTCTCATCGCCGCCTACATGTCCACCATTTCGACGCACCTCAACTGGGGGTCGTCCTATGTGGTGAACGACTTCTGGAAGCGCTTCGTGAAACCCGACGCCAGCCAGAAGGAACTCGTGCTCGTCGGGCGCTCCTCCACGGTCGTCCTGATGGCGCTCGCCTGCATCGTCGCCCTGCTGCTGACCAACGCCCTGCAGGCATTCAATATCCTCCTGCAAATCGGCGCCGGCACGGGACTGCTCTTCATCATGCGCTGGTTCTGGTGGCGCATCAACGCCTTCAGCGAACTGACCGCGATGGGCGTCTCCTTCGTCGTCGCCATCTACTTCGGCTTCGTCCACAAGCACACCGGCCTGGAGCCCATCCCCGACCACTGGCAGATGGTTATTGGAGTGGCGGTCACCACCGTCTGCTGGATCGCCGTGACGTTCCTGACTCCGCCCACGGAGCGTGCCACGCTCATCGAGTTCGTTCGCCGCGTCCATCCCGGCGGTCCCGGCTGGACCAAGGTCGTCGAGGAGGCCGAGGCCTCGGGGGCCAACACAGGCAAGGGGCGCGAGGCGTGGGATCTTCCCGCCGCGATCCTGTGCATGTTTCTGGGCTGCGTGGCCGTTTACGGCGCGCTCTTCGCAACCGGATTCTGGATATACGGCAACGCGATCGGCGGCTCCGTGGCGACGGCTGTCGCGATTGCAAGCGGCATCGGCCTGCTGTTCGCGGTGCGCGGTCTCAAGCTGCAACCGGCTTCGGAGGACTAGGCTGTGTTTGATAAATGGCTTCGAGCTGGTCCGTTGAGCGAGAACGAGTCATGGCGATGGCGCCGATGACGAGGCGATGTGGTTCATCGTTGAGGAATCGCGACGCGTCAGGACGAAGGTTCGCAGCCATCGGAAAGCCGAATGCAATTGTCAAACACAGCCTAGCATTCTCCTGCGTTAAAGGCTGCGCGAACGGCGAATTGGGGCATGCCAAAATCCGGTCCCCCCATCGCGCCCTCCGATTCCGAGCGGAGGGCGCGATGGCCGTCGTGAGGCTGCCAAGCGGCAAGGCTCTCATGGGCTATTCCGC
>JBBQYG010000163.1:0-8737 GCA_038208905.1 Candidatus Sumerlaeia bacterium
TCCCCCTCGACCGCGCCGTGGCGTGGCCCGCGCGCGGCCGCGTGCAGGTGAACGACGAGGTGCTGGAGTATCGCGCCCTCGCGGGCAGCGGGCTCTCGCTCGCGTCGCTTGTCCGACCCGGCCCGCGTCAGCACGCTCGCCGGTCGTGGGTGGTGCTGCTCCCGGGAGAGGGCACGCTGGACTGGTGCATCGCCGACCACGCGGCCGGTCTGGTCGTTGCCCGCGCCGATAGTCCCGCGGGCGAACTTCTGGATGTGGAAGCGATCACCGCCGACCTTGGCGGGCGGGATGCCACGCTGATCCGGCGCGACCGTCTGCCGTTGGTGGTGAGCCACGCGGCGTTCTTCGCCGAGACGCGGTCGGAGCCGCTGCGTTCGCTCTGGACGGAACTTCCCGAGACCAACGCGCTCAATCCAACCCACGCCTTCGATCGCCAGGCGCCCGCCACCGGCGCGGTGCTGACGTTTGACCGGCGGGTGCTCTCGGCGGAGTTCCATCGCGCGGCGCCCACCTCGCTCGACCGCTTTGACTTGCTTGAGGGCGTCCTATTCTCCTTCGAGTTCAAGGAGTCGGCAGGCTGGGGAGAGACCACACGCCTATTGGTTCGCATTGCAAAGGGCGACCGGCGGATCGATCTGGAGGTCCGCCGCAACGGCACCGCGATTCCCATCGAGGTCGCATCGGCCCCCGCGCCGAAGAGTGCGGCGGCCATCACGCTGTCGGAGCGGCTGCGCCTCTGGTTCGAAAAGCTCGATCACGCGGGCACGTGGACGAATCCGCGCCATGCCATCGCGGGTGTGTTTGACGACGTGGCGGGCCACTCCGGCGCCCCATCGGCGTTTCTCAGTGCCCGATTCGCCAGCACCCGGCACGAGGCGGACGCGCGCATCGTGTCGGCGATTCTCTGCGCCCGCGTGCGAAACGTCGGCGAGGCGACGCTGGGTGGACTTCTGCGCATTCTGGTTCCCGGGCTGCTGGATCGCGCCGGGGAGTTCACGCTCGCCGTTGCGCAGAGTGCGGAGTGGCGTCACGCGGTGGCGCTTCCCGTCAATATCGCGGCGGCGGATCTGCTCGGCGCGGCAGCGCGATTCTCCATCGAGTTTCCCACCGGCGGAGACGCGGAGGTGGAGCAGCTCTGGCTGGAGATCGACCGCGAAGTTCCGATTCCCGTTTCCAATTCCGCCGCCGTGGGGGGGCTTGTGGCAAAGGGGTTGGTGATCATCCCCGGCGCCTATCATCGCGTGAATGTGGATGTGGCCGCGCTGGTTGCGGGCCCGCTGGGGTGGGAGTTCTTCGAGTCCGGCGGCGAGGCGCTGTCGGTGCGGTTCGAGCTTGCGAATCCGCCCGCGATCCCCCTGTGGGACGTGGCGATCCGCGACGCCCACTGGCGCCACCGCATCCACCCGATGACAGGCGTGGAGCCCGTGGATCGCGTCTATACAGTGGTCGATGGCCTGCACACGCGCGAGGATGGCACGGCGAATCCCGCGCTGGTGCTGAGGGACCTGATCGGCGATCCCGTTGAAGAGGATTCCTTTGGCGACATGGAGGAGATCGCCGACGCGCGGGGGATCGCCTTTGCGGCGGTGTTTCAGGAAGGCACGGCGCAGGACCACATTCTGGGGCGCGCGGCGGGCGAATCAACGCTCTCTCCCGTGCTGGAGCGCGGCCAGTGGCGGCTACTCGAATCGCCGCTCTCCCACGGCGCGGCGGAGCCGTTCGCGTTTCCGCCGTCGGCAATCTTGGCGCTGGACCCCACGCTGCGCATCGCCGCCCATTCCGGGTCGCCGGGATCGCGCCTGATCCTGAGGGACGCGGATGGAATGCTGCTCCACGCGGGCTTCGCGCTTCCCGGCGGCGTGCTGAATACGCGCTTTGTCGTTCGCGGGGGCGCGGCATTGACCCGCTGGATCGCCGCGCGTCGCAATCCCGCCGCGGCGGAGCTGGACATCCCCCTCGGTGCTGGATGGATGGCGCTCCCCGTGGGGTCGCGCGCGGCGGTGGCAGATGGTCCGCCCGCCTACCTGGCCGGAGACATCGCGCGCCTGTACGCCCGGGGCGCCGAGTGCCGCGCGACGCTCTCCGCCGTGGAGCGCGTGATCGTCCACTTTCGCACCGACGACGCCGTGGTCCTCCGCGCGGAACGCCAGGCCGCCACCATCGTCGTCGTGCGTGGGCGGACGATCATGATCCTGACCGACGCGGGCGATCTGCTCCTTTCCGGCGGTCCCGTGGAACTCGTCACCGCGACCACTTTCTCTCTCGGCATCTTCTCCTGGCAATCGCCCACCCAGGAGCTGCGCCTCAGCCACACGCCCTCCATCGGCGTCACCGCATGGTTTGCCTTCGGGCTCTCGGGCCTTGCGCGGGCAACGGTCCCCATCGCCGAGCGTGTTGCCATCGCGGAATCCGCGCCCGCCGGGGGCGGGCTACGCGACGGCGACGCGACCCTCTTCGGCGGGCCGCCCGGTGGTCTCGCGGCCATGCGCATCACCCTCTCCGCCATCTCCCTGCGCGGCTCAATCAGGACTGGCCAGGCGTTGTAGGAAGCGCCCGCGGGTCGGCGCCGCGAAGCACGGTAGCATGGTGCGTCTCGCCCATGCCGCGGTACCCGAAAGCACGGCTGACAACCGAGCGCCGGTCGGGCATGGGCAGGATGCCCATGCTACCGTGGTGGCTCGACCCCGGAATACAAAAGACGGCCCAATCTCTAGAAAGGAATCCATCAATGAAGCGGCGCCTTGTCTATCTGTCTATCTTTCTATGCACCACCGCCCACGCCATCGAAACCACCGAGGTGCGCCTCCGCGATGGCGAAACCGACGACGGCGCGGTCCGCATGTGGCGCGACGGCGAGGGCCGCCTCCTCCTGGACGACGCCACCACCGAGCCCACGACGCTGGAGTTTCTCCTCTCGCTCGCAACCGACCATTCCGCGCTCGACGGCCTCGACGGGGACGACCATCCGCAGTACCTGACCACCGGGCGCCACGCGGATCTGCACGATGCGGAGTTCAATGGCGACCTGCCGATTCCCGCAGACGCGGGCGGCAACGAAACCCTGGGCGATCACGTGACCGATGCCGACATCCACCTTGGCCGCGAGGAAGGCGAGTCCATCGGCGGCGCGTGGAATTTCGCGGACCTGTTGACGGTGCGCGGCGTGGCGATTCGGCTTGGCCTCAATGGTGGATCGCTGCCGACGCTGCGCATGGAGGACGAGGGAGTGGCGGGGAGCATCCTCTTCGACGGGGCGGCCTCGCGCTTCCGCATCGACCGCCCCTTGGATGGCCGAATCGGCGGCACGCGGATGGCGTCGCTGGAGGGTTTCGCCTCCATCGAGGGCCTCGCGCCCGCCGACCTGCTTGCGTCCACGCGCGCGGAGAGCGTCTCCGCCGCGTGGACCTTTCTCGCGGGCACCCGCGTCGATGGCGAGCTATCGCTGACCACCGCGCGCTTCACGGCTCTTCCAAGCACCCGGTTTCAGGTGCGCAACGGCGGCTCCGCCATTTCCGCCGGTATGGTGGTGGTGTGGAGCGGCATCGGCGATGGAATGCTGGAGGTTGCGCCTCTCGCGACGGCGGTCGGCTGGGAAACGCCCTACGCCGGAATCGCCGTCGGCGGCGCCGCAACGGGGGTCACGCTCTCCATCGCGACGGGCGGGGTCGCGACCGTGCTCATCGACGAGAACGTCACGAGCGGCACGCCGCTCACCTGGTCGGGAACCGGAGCCGTTCCCGCGGACGAAGAGAATGGCCTCTCACTCATCGGCCATGCGCTGGAGGACGCAGAGGCTCCGGGAAGCGTGCGTCTCTCCATGATGCGGCTGGAGGGCGTTGCGAATTAGGGGGGGGTCAACTCGCCCGGCCCGAGCTTGAGAATCCGATCAAGGCTCGAGTGGCGGAAAACGGTGCGTGCGCGGTCGTTGAGGTTTACCAGAGTGAGGATCATGCCGCGGCGTTGGAGGTCCATGTGCAGACGGAGGATCGCGCCAAGGGCGGAGGAATCAAGGAACCCGGCGTCGCTCAGGTCGATCTCGACATCGTCCACGGGAACATCCGAGGGCGCCTCCAAGTTGCGACGAATCGCCTCGATCTCGGCAGGGACATCGCGATTCAGCCGATAGGTGTTTTTCATTGGCCGCCTTTCTGCTCCCACCCGAAGTACGCCATCTTGGTGGCGAATTGGGGGTGGCAGTCCGGCAGTCGCAAGGAGAAATGCCTCCAGGGAGACACCGAACCTCCGATTCAGATCAGCTTTCAGGGCTTTCCGCCAACCGCGTCAAGGAGCCCGGCAACTTCCACGCCCAGGCGATTCCCCCCTTGGGTTTGCTCGATCGTGAACTGGTGGGAAAAATCCGGCAGGGTCTTTGTCCGCCCCTCGATATACGCGATTTCCAGCGCGCGCACCACATCGGGGAGCAGATCGGCGGACCACTTCGCCGCGGGCGTGTCGGGGAATTGCGTCATCACCATGTGAAGGTACTCCAGCGAGCCCGAAAAGTTCTGGAGGAAGAATGCGCGCTCGGCCTGTTGGAACACCACCACGGCGCGGGGGCCGCGTGCCTCCTTCTCTCGGGCAAAGGAGCGTCCCGCAAGATCGGCGAGCTGCTCGGCCTCCTTGCGAAGGGCGCTCCCGCGGTCGGGATTCTTGAGGATGATCGACGTCAGGCGTTGGACCCCGGCCATGTCGCCCGATGCGAAGTGGTCCTTCGCCTCCGTCAAAAGGCTGGTGTCGCGCTCGCGGCGGGCGTTGGCGGTCAACTCGTCGCACAAGTCGCGCACCGTCGCGTTCACGCGCGCCCGCTCGAAAAGGTTGATGGCCTCGTCCAGAAGGCCGTTCTCCGCGCACCACTTCCCGTGCTTGATGAGCTCGAGCGGCTGGCTCTGGTCGATCTCCGCCATCGTCGCCTCGTGGCGGGCCAGGCTGTGGAGCTTGCGCATCTCGACGGAGCGCTCCGCCTCCGCCACCGTCTCGATGGCGGCGATGGCCAGGAGCGGCGCCGAGCGGTCGGAGTGATAGCGCGCCTCCGCGGCGATGAGCGCGTTGCGCGCCGCCGCGTGATCCACGGGGAACACGTGGGCCATCGGCGCCAGCGCCTCCCGCGCCTCGGCATAGCGGTGCGTGCGGCCGGCCCACTCCTGCAATCGCGCCACCGTGAAGGCCGCGCGGTTGCGGGCGATTTCCGGCACCAGCGGCTGAAGCTCCATCGCGATGATTTCCAGGGCACCCTTGAAGTCGCCCACGTCGCGGGCCTCGGCGCTCCGCGCCAGAAGGGCGATCGGCAGTTGCGGCGTCGTCGCGTCGCCGCCCAGCAGGCGCATCTTCTCCACCGCGGCCACGGCGCTCTTGTAGTCCTTCGCGTTCAGCGATCGGCGCACCACCGTCCGCATGAAATCCAGACTCCACGATTGCATCGCCGCGTCCCCCGCGATGTCGGCGGGCTCGATGCGGTCCAGCACCGTGAGGGCGCCCTGCCAATCGTCCAGAAGGAAGAGGTTCTGGGACGCGAAGAAAAGCGTCCGGCTGGTGAGCAGGTCGCTATCCACCAGGCTTTTGATCGAGCGGCGCAGATCGGAGCGGTCCTTGTCGCTTCCCCCGCGCGCGGCGGAGGTGAGGCCCGGGTTGAGTTCGTCGAGGGACTGGCGCAGGCGTTCCATCGGGGCGCCCTCGCGCCGCGCCTGCAGCAGCAGGTCGATGCCCTCGGTTCCCTGCCGCCGGCGCAGCGCGCTCTCCGCGGCGATCACCGTGTTCTCCCACGGCAGTGATTGGCTGATGGAGCGGATCGACTCCATGTTGAGCCGCGTCACCATGCCGCCCGATTCCACCTGCACGGAGCGCTCGTCGCGGGAAAGCACGCGGCCCTCGATCACGCGCCCGTTGGAGAGCGTGATGCGGTCGGCAAGCGCGGCGCTGGCGAGCAGCAGGATGAACGCCGAAAGATGGACGACGAGTCGATTCATGAATCCTTTTTGCGCGCGGCCTCCGCGGAGAAAACGCCCCACGCATACCAGCCCAGGTTTCCCGCCATCGCGGCGAGCGCGATCAGTTGAAGCGAGAGGTTGGCCGCATTCCAACCGAAATAGATGTAGGCCGCGCCGGCTATCCCCGCCACCCACAGATGGGTTTCAACAAAGGAAAGTGTCCGCCCGTGGTCGCCGCCGGTCGCGATCAGGTGGCGCTGGTACAGGTGCTCGCGATGCGCGCGCAGGAGGTTTTCGCCCCTCATCGACCGCCGCGCCAGCGTATAGACAACATCGAAGATGAACGGAGACAGCACGATCACCGGCCCGATGAGCGGCAGCGCATAAGTGCTGGACTGGCGCGAGACCAATACCGCCAGCAGGCCAAGGAGCAGGCCCAGCGGCTGGCTCCCGCAGTCGCCCATGAACGTCCGCGCCTGAGGGATGTTGTGGCGCAGGAAGCCCTCCGCGGAGCCCCACAGCGCCGCGCACAGGATCAACAGCGGCGCCGATCCGGCGAACGTGATCGCGCCCACCAGCATCCCGCACGCGGCCACCTGCGCAAATCGCCCGGCGATGCCGTTGATGCCGTCCATGAAGTTGACCACGTTCATCGTCATCAGCAGCCACGCCGCCGTCAGCGCGATGCCCACCACGGGGTGCAGCACGATCCCCTCAGTCGCTCCCGGCATCAGCAAGAGGTCGATTCGGAATCCGCACAGCGGGGGCACCAACGCCGCCAGTGCCTGCAACCCCAGCTTGGCCATCGCCGGCGGATCGTGGCTGTCGTCCCACAGGCCCAGCGCAAACGCCACCGCCAGCCCCGCCGCGATTCCCGCGAACTGTGGCCATGTGGGCGTATAGACGTGCCCCTGGATGATCCTCAGCCACAGGCGATCCGGCATCGCATCGCCCAGCGCCATCGATACCGCCAGCAGCGCCAGCCCCACACACACACCGGCCATCATGCCGATTCCGCCCACGCGCGCAACCGGGGCGTCGTGGCTGCTTCGTTCATTGACCTCCGCCACTACTCCGCGCCGCGTCGCCAAACCAATCGACCGGGCCGTTGCCACGCGGCTCACGCCATACGCGGCGCCTGCGATCGACGCGCCGACCAGAAGGAGAATGAGGTAGCTCATGGAACTGCAGGGAAGAACAGGGAGAGCACCCGAAGCCTCCGCCCATTGTTCGCCGTCCACGCCATCGTGATCCCCTTCATCGGTCTGCGGAACAAGTGGCGACGTTGGCGGGCACGGTCAACAGGCTTTGGAAACAAAGCCGCCCCGCGAACCAGTTCGTTCGCGGGGCGGCTTCGCTTGTCGTTGCTGGCGAACGGCCTACGGAACGTAGAGCCTCGCCTGGTCGAGGTAGAAGTAGCTGCTGGTGCCGCCGGTGGTGCCGGTGTGGCCTCCGCGGGCGAAGAGGGTGATGGTGCTCCCCGTCGCCGTCACGGTGGCGTTGTACTGCACCCACACGTTGTTGGTGCCGCCGGTGATGTCTGTATAGACAACCGATCCCGCCGTGGGGCTGGTGCCACCCCCGAGGTCGTAGCCAAACCGCATCGAGGTGCCGGCTATCGTGGACTGCCGCTTCATCCAGGCGGAGATGCTGTAGGACTGCCCGGGCGTTACGGCGATGGTCTGGTAAACGGCGCCGTCAAAGACCGCCGTGTTGGTGCGCGCCCAGAACTGGGAGGAGGCGCCGTCGGTCTTGTTGGCGGTTGCCTTGCCAAACGTGGGCGAGCCCGTGGACCAGGAGGTCCAGCTATTCCCGACGCCGCCGGTGAAGGCGCCCTCGAAGCTGGGATTGGCGGGAAGGTTCGGACCCGGCCCAACCACGGTCATCGCGTCGAAGTAGAAGTAGGCGTTGGTCCCGGGGGTAGTGCCCGTGTGCCCGCCGCGGGCAAAGACGGTGATGGAGGTGCCCGTGGCGACGACCGATTGGCTGTACTGCACCCACACGTTGTTGGTGGCGCCCGTGATGTCCGTATAGACAACGGACCCCGCCGTGCCGCTGGTGCCGCCGGAGAGGTCGTATCCAACCCGAAGCGTCGAGCCCGTGAAGGTGGACTGGCGTTTCATCCAGCCGCTGATCTGATAGGTTCCCCCGACAACGGTCGGGAAGTTCTGGTGCACGCCGCCGTCGCAGGCCGCTGTGTCGGCGCGGACCCAGTGCTGGGACGAGGCGCCATCCACCTTGTTGGTCGTGGCCTGGCCAAAGGTCAGCGCCGCGGATCCGCTTGCCGTCCACGAAGTCCAGCCGTTGCCGACGCCGCTGGTGAATCCATTCTCGAAGCTGCCGTTCACGATGCGATTGGCCTGCTGCGTCGTCGCCGATGCCTGCGCCGAATTCGCCGAGTTGCCGCCCGTGTTCGTTGCGCGAACGACATAGAAGTAAGGCGTGCTGGGATTCAGTCCCGTCGTGTTGCTCAGGCTGGTGACTCCCGCGCCAACGGTGACGATGTCGGTGTAGGGCCCGCCGCTCGCCGTTCCACGTGCGACAATGAAACCCGTCTCGTTGCTGGAGTTGTCCGTCCACGTCAGGTTGATCTGAGTCTGGCTGATCGTGGTGGCGCCAAGTCCGCTCGGAGCCGCCGGTGCGTTCGGTAGCGTCGTGGCCGAGGCCTGTGGCGTGTTGGCCGAATCGCCGCCGGTGTTGGTCGCCCTCACCACATAGTGGTAAGTGGTGTTGGCGCTGAGTCCCGTCGTGTTGCTGAGGCTCGTGACTCCCGCGCCGACAGTGATGATGTCGGTGTAGGGGCCGCCGCTCGC
>JBBQYG010000164.1:0-8736 GCA_038208905.1 Candidatus Sumerlaeia bacterium
GGTGCTCGATGCGCCGCCGCGTGATGTGGGGTTCGCCCAGTTCGCGAAGTGCCTGAATGAGCATCCCACTCAGCCGTCCGGCGGCAGCCATGTTTCGCGGCGTTGTCCGGCGGAGGTGGATGGTCATTTTTCCCACCTTCACGGTTCGGCTGCGGCCATCCGTAAGGAAGACAGCCTTTGCAGGCACCTGATCCGTCAACCCTAGCGCATTTGCCGCGAAGGCGCCGGCAGGCTGCATCCGCGTGTGGTCGCGCCCCGCAAGGGCCTGCGCGATGGCTTCCGCCGATGGCTGCAGGGATCCCAAAATCGGATGCACCTTCGGGAAATCGTAGAGTCCACGCGCAAGTCGGCGAATCACGCCCCGCTTCACCAAGCGGTGCAGTGCGATGTCCACTGCTTCGCGTGAACCCAGACGCAGGAAATCGCTTGGAACCCACACCGAGCCACGCCCGCGGCTCCGGATGGATCTGAGCATTGATGTTTCAACGGACATGCTTCCATCCTTCCTGTTGTTCATGTAAGAAAAGTAGCACCTATTTTCTTACACTGTCAAGGGGTCCTTGGCGCGCTATGTCTCCTCCGCACATCTCGCGTGAATTTCGCTGGCGAGTAATCTCGCCGTGCCCCCCCCACACTCCTTCTTGCACCCCCGCCCCGCGGTGGACAGGCTCTGGACGATTCGCGGTCGGGGAGGGGTTTTTCCGCGTCGCGAATGATGCCGGACGGGATTCCTGTCACCCCATGAAAACCAAGGCGAAGTCGTCCTTTGCGCGGAAGGACCTGCTCGGGATCGAGGAGTTGGGTCGCGCCGAGATCATCGAGATTCTGGACACGGCGCGGAGCTGCAAGGAGGTCATCGAGCGCGACATCAAGTCGGTGCCGATCCTGCGCGGCAAGACGGTGGTGAACCTGTTCTTCGAGAATTCCACGCGGACGCGGACGTCGTTCGAGCTGGCGGCCCGGCGGCTGTCGGCGGATGTGATCAACTTCGACATCGCGACGAGCAGCGTGGCGAAGGGCGAGGCGCTGCTCGATACGGTTGAAACGATTCAGGCTCTCGGCGCCAACTACATCGTCATGCGGCACAGCAGCAGCGGCGCGCCGCACTTCCTGGCGCCGGCCGTGCGCGCGTCGGTGATCAACGCGGGCGACGGAGAGCACGAACACCCGACTCAGGCGCTGCTGGATGCGTTCACAATCCGCGAGGCGTTTGGAAGCGTGGAGGGCCGCCGCGTGGCAATCGTCGGCGACATCCTGCACAGTCGCGTGGCGAGGTCGAATATCTTCCTGCTCAAGAAGCTGGGGGCCGAGGTCACGCTGATCGGTCCGCCGACGCTGGTGCCCAACACGTTCGAGCACTTCGGCGTGCGCGTGGTGCACACCCTGAAGGAAGGACTCCGGGACGCGGACGTGATCTACCTCCTGCGCATCCAGATGGAGCGCCAGCGGACCAACCTGTTCCCGTCGGTGGACGAGTACCAGCTGCTCTATGGCCTCACGAGCGAGCGGCTGGCCTATGCGAATCCGCGCGCGATCGTGATGCACCCGGGTCCGGTGAACCGCGGGGTGGAACTAAGCCGCGATGTGATGGCGATGGACCGGACGCTGATCGCGGAGCAGGTGACCAACGGCGTGGCGGTGAGGATGGCGGTGTTCTACATGCTTCAGGGGGCGAGAGAGAATGCCTAAGGTACTGATCTCCGGGGGAACGGTGGTCGATCCGTCCCAGGGGTTGAACGGAAAGCACGACGTGTTGATCGAGGGCGGGCGCGTGATGGATATACAGCGCACGATCCCGCGCGGCGCGGCGGATCGCGTGATCGAGGCCGAGGGGCTGTTGGTGGCGCCGGGTTTCATCGACATTCACACCCACCTGCGCGAGCCCGGTGGCGGAGGGGCGGAGACCATCGAATCGGGCAGCGCGGCGGCGGCGGCGGGCGGCTTCACCACGATCATGTGCATGCCCAACACGAATCCCGTGTGCGATACGGAAACGGGCGTGCAGTACGTGGTTTCCCGCGCGGCCAGCGTGGGCGGCATCAACGTGATCCCCGTGGCCTGCATCACGCGCGGGATGAAGGGCGAGGAGATCACCAACTTTGGCAAGCTGCTCAACGCTGGCGCGGGCGCCTTCAGCGACGATGGCCGCCCCGTGATGAATGCGGAGATCATGCGCCGCGCGCTGGAGTACACACGCATGCTGGGCGTGCCGATCTTCGAGCATTGCGAGGACATGAATCTCTCCTCCAACGGCGTGATGAACGAGGGGCGCACATCGATTCGACTCGGGCTGAAGGGCATTCCGCGCACGTCGGAATCCACGATGGTCGCGCGCAATGCCGCGCTTGCCGCGGCGACCGGCGGACACATTCACATCTGCCACGTCTCCACGCGCGAGAGCGTCGAGGCGATCCGCGAGGCGCGCCGCAACGGCGTCCACATCACGGCGGAGGTCAGCCCCCACCACCTCACGATGACCGAGGAAGCGGTGATCGGCTACGACACCAACGCCAAGATGAAGCCGCCGCTCTGCGAGGCGGAGGACCGCGACGCGCTGATCGCCGCGCTGGTTGATGGCACGCTCGACTGCATTGCGACGGACCACGCGCCGCATTCGGCGAACTCGAAGGAAAACGTCTTCGACGCCGCGCCGTTCGGCATCATCGGCATGGAGACGTCGTTTCCGCTTCTCTACACGGAATTCGTCGCGACGCGGCGCTGGTCGCTGGAGTTTCTGATCGAGAAGATGACGACGGGCCCGGCGTCGGTGATGGGGGCGAAGTGGGGCTCGCTGCGCGCGGGCTCCGACGCCGACGTGACGCTGATCCGACTTGGCGAGGAGTATGAATTCACGCGGCGGCACCTGCGCTCGCGCAGCGTGAACTGCCCGTGGCTCGGCACGCGGATGAAGGCGCGCGTCGCCGCGACGCTGTCGCGCGGCAGGGAAGCCTTCGTGTCTCCGGAGCTCTATCCCGATGGCCTCTTCTCCGCTCCGGCGCTGACTTTCTCCGCGACCGATGCGGGCGCGGAGCCCACTCTCAAGAAGAAGACGAAGTCCAAGAAGAAAAAATCGGGCAAGGGGCGAGACTGATGCGGATATCAAGGACACTCATGCTGACGGCGCTGCTGGCGATCAATCCTGTTTCCATGGGGCTGGCGATGACCACCGACGAATTCGCGGAGCTGGAGCGGTCGATTGCCACGATGCAGGAGGATGGAAGCCTCGCCGCCGCCGATGCCACGATCCGCGGAACGATCAACGCGGGTATCGAATTGACCACCGGGCAGCGGCAAATACTGGAGCGGGAGATCGAGCGCAGCCGCCGCATCCGCATGGACTATTCCCTGACCCCGGATGGCCTGCTCGAAGCCCTTGGCGAGCGCGTGAAGGACTTCCAGGTTTCCGACTACGAGGCGTGGATCGCCGACGGCCGATTCGACTTCAAGCACATCGACGACGAGATGCGCTTTGTTGGGCCGAGCGTGTCCAACCTCTTCAAGCGCTATCCGGAACTGCGTGCGCGCCGCCTCACGCTCGACACCACCGAGTATGAGGATTTCCTCGCCGCGCACACGAAGGCAGTTGCCGAGGAGTTAGGCGATTCCGCGGCGATCACCGCGAAGCCACACGACTTCCGGCTGACGATGACGATCACTCTCAAGCCGGGGAATGTCCCCAAGGGCGGGATCGTTAAATGCTGGATGCCGTATCCCCAGCAGTTCGAGTCCCAGAGCGGCGTCTCGCTGATCGAGTCATCACCCGGGCCCAAGTGGATCAACCCACCGACCTATCCGACCCGCTCGCTCTATTTCGAGCAGCCCTCGGCGGGGGACGAGCCCACGGTCTTCAAGGCCACCTACTCGGTGTCCGTGAATCCGCGTCGCGTGCGCATCGACGAGGCACTGGTCACGCAGGCCGAGCAGGAGAAGTTTGCGGGCTATGAGTACTTCACCGCGGAACAGGCCCCCCACGTCGTCTTTTCTGAGCGTATCCGCGCCCTTGTATCTGAGATCGTCGGCGCGGAGACCAACCCGGCTCGCAAGGCACGCCTCATCTACGACTGGGTCTCCGCCAACACGGTGTATAGCTACGCGCGCGAGTATTCTACGCTGCGCTGCATCCCGGAGTACGTGCTCGAGAACGGCTACGGAGACTGTGGCCAGATCGCGCTGCTGTATATCACGCTATGCCGCGCGGCGGGGATTCCCGCCCGCTGGCAGAGCGGTTGGATCATCTACCCGATGGAGGTGAATCTCCACGATTGGACGGAGATCTACCTGCATCCCTACGGATGGATTCCCGTGGATCCCGACTACGGCGTGCAGCTCACTCATGAGTTTTCCGACTTGGACGACGCGACGCGGCGCACGTTGGTGGACTTTTTCTTCGGCGGGCTCGACGCCTATCGCCTCACGGTGAACCGCGAGCACGGCTATCCCCACTATCCCGCCAAGGCCGACTTCCGGTCCGACGATGTGGATTTCCAGCGCGGGGAGCTGGAGCACGACGGAAAGAATCTGTACTTCGATACATTCAAGTACAAGATGGACGTGGAGTACCTGACGCCGGGCGACATGGAAGCGAGCGACAAGGCGGAAGTCGCGACGCCGAAGCCGCTGCTCGCCCCCGGGATGGTTCGCTGAGTTAGGCGATTACTCGCCGAGGATTTTCTTCCGGATGAGCGGCGTGACGGTGGCGGGGTTGGCCTTGCCGCCGGTCTTCTTCATCACCGCCCCCATCAGCGCGCCCATGGCCTTTTCCTTCCCATTGCGGAGGTCGTCGGCCACCTTGGGCATCTCGGCGATCACCTGATCGATGATCGGGTCGAGCGCGCTGTCGTCCACTGGCTTGAGGCCCTTTTCCTCCACGAGGACCGAGGGCCGTTTCCCCGTCTCCACCATCATCGGAAACAGAGTCTTCGCGATCTTGCCAGTCGTCGCGCCGGAATCGATCATGCTCACCAGTTCGGCGATGGATTCCGCCGTCACGGGGAAGTCGTCGATGGTGGCGTCCTCGTGCTGCTTGTTGAGCCACGCGAGGGCCTCGGTCATCATCCAGTTGGAGATGCCCTTTGGATTGGCGTGGGCCTTCACGGCGCGCTCGAAATAGTCGGCGGTGCGGATGTGCCCCGTCACCACGCCCGCGTCGTACGCCGGCAGCCCATAGGCGTCGATGAGGCGCTGGCGGCGCGCCACGGGAAGCTCGGGCACCGTGGCGCCGATCTCCGCGCGCAGGGCGTCGCCGATCTCCACATCCACCAGGTCGGGGTCGGGAAAGTAGCGATAGTCGTTGGCGTTTTCCTTGGAGCGCATGGCGCGCGTCTCGAACTTCGCCTCGTCCCACAGGCGCGTCTCGCTGGCGACGCGGCCGCCATTGCGGAGGATTTCGCTCTGGCGCTCGAACTCGGCGTCGATGCACTTGAGGACGACGCTCATGGAGTTGAGATTCTTCACCTCCACCTTCTGGCCGAATGTCGTGCTCCCCTTGGGCCGGAGGGACATGTTGAGTTCGAACCGCAGGCTGCCCTCCTGCATCTTGCAGTCCGAGACGTCGAGGTACTGAAGGAACGCGCGCATCGAGTTCATGAAGCCGGCGGCCTCCGCGGCGGTGCGGATATCGGGAGTCGTCACGATTTCGAGCAGCGGAGTGCCCGCGCGGTTGAGGTCCACCAGGGAGTAGGTAACCGCCTTGTCCTCGGGGTGGATGTTCTTCCCGGCGTCTTCCTCAAGGTGGATGTTGTCGATGCCGATGCGCTTGATGCCGGCGTCGCCCAGATCGATGTCGATGTGGCCTCCCTTGCCAAGGAACTTGTCGTTCTGGCTGATCTGGTAGTTCTTGGGGAGGTCGGGGTAGTAGTAGTTCTTGCGGTCGAATGTCGTGACCGGGGGCACCTCGCAGTGCAGGGCCAGGGCGGTCTTCAGCGCAAGGCGGAAGGCCTCCCGGTTGAGAACCGGGAGCGACCCCGGCATCCCGAGGCACACCGGGCACACGGCGGTATTGGGCGGCGCCCCAAAGACGACGGGGCATCCACACCACACCTTGCTCTTGGTCTTAAGCTCGGTGTGAACCTCAAATCCGATGACGATTTCGAATTCCATGCCGTGTGCGTTCTCGTTCCTTGCAGGTTAGGTGGGGATCCTGTTCGGGAGGCTGGGCCGGGTCAATAGGGTCGCGCTGCCGGAATGTGCTCGCCGCCCTTTGATGCATAACCCCGCCCGGATCGTGCATTTTACAGGGTTGGAGGATCCTATCAGTCAAGGGTCTCGTCTCTTCTAGGCATGTTAAGGCTACGGAAATCAATCATGTATGCCGCGGTCGGGGCGACCGGAGCAATGTGGCCCGAGGCTTGATACCCAGTCGGTCATCGGTTGCCACAGTCGGTCGCAACCCCGACAGAAACCAAGGAGACACTCCAATGCTGAACTGGGCCATCACCTTCCTGATCATCGCGCTCATCGCGGGCATTCTGGGCTTCGGCGGCATTGCCGGCACCGCGGTCGGGTTCGCCAAAATCCTCTTCCTCGTCTTCCTCGTTCTTTTCGTCGTCAGCCTGATCGTGGGCAGGCGCGCCCCCGCCACCTGAGCGGGCACCCCCCCTTCGCCGCCAACCGGTTCCTGCACACGGACCAACCCATTTGATCGGAGGCATCACATGAACACGCAGTCAATGAAGGGCCATTGGACGGAGCTTAAGGGAAAAGTCAGGGAGCGTTGGGGCGAGTTGACCGACGACGACATGACCAAGATTGAAGGCCGCATCGAGCAGCTTTCGGGAGTCCTCCAGCAGCGATATGGCCACGCGAAGGAAGCCGCCGAGAAGGAAGTCGATGACTTTATCCGACAGCTCTCCAAGGACAAGTAACCGGACGTCCTGACGCCCAAACCACACCAGCAGTACCAACCACACTGAAGGAGCCCTTCCCATGAAGATCAGCACCACGCTTTCATTCGTCCCACTGCTCGCACTGCTGCTCGGCACGCCCATTGCCATGGTCGGCTGCGCAAGCAAGGGCCCGGTCGAGAAGGCCGGCGAGAACGTCGACAAGGCGGTCGGCGATGTGAAGGATGCAGCCGAGGAGATCACGGAAGAAGTCAAGGACGAGATCGACGACGCCACGACGAACTAGATCCCCACGTTTCAGTTGAAGCAATCGGCGCCGCGGCCTTCCATGGAGGGCCGCGGAGCCTTGGCCCCCGGGTGGGTCCACCATGCTATTCGTCACCCTCACAACCATCATCATCGTCGATCTCGTCTGCCTAGTCTGTATCTGGCTCTCGTCGGCAAGCGTCCCCCGGAAACTTCTGTGGGCGGCAGTGACGATTCTGCTTCCCATCGCGGGCGCGGTCTTCTACTTTGTGATGGGTAATTTGGATTCAGAGCAGGAAGCATAAATCCTCCATTCAAGCCGACTGGACCAGTCTCCCCATGCATTCGAAAGACAAATCGAGAAGCGAATCGCTCCACATCCTCCTTGTGGACGACGAGGCCAGGATCTGCCGCCTGCTGCAGCTATGCCTGGAGGAAGAGGGCCACAAGATAGACTGCGCTTCGACCTCCGCCCAGGCGATGGCCAAGGCGGCGGAAAAGTCCTTCGATGTTGTGATGCTGGATATTCGCCTCGGCAACGAGTCCGGAATAGACCTTATCGCCCCGTTCTCGCGCCAATTTCCGTGGATGCGAATCGTGATGATAACCGCCCATGCCACGGTGGAGACCGCGATTCAAGCCATGCGACTGGGCGCGGCGGACTACCTGCCCAAGCCCTTTTCCCCGGAGGAAGTCATCCACACGGTTGCGCGCGTGCGCAAGATGGCGGCCCTTGAGTCCAAGGTCGCCGAGCTCACTGCGGTGGGTTTCGCCGCGGGAAAGGCGCCGTCGCTCGACAGCACCTCCTGCGGGCGGATGCGCAAGGTCCTCGATCTGGCAAGCGACATCGCCGCAACCGACGCGACGGTGCTGATCCGCGGAGAGAGCGGCACCGGCAAGACGATCATGGCCCGATGGATTCACAATGCCAGCCATCGCGCGGCCCATCCCTTCGTGCTTGTGTCGTGCCCATCGCTATCGAGCGAGCTGCTGGAGAGCGAGTTGTTTGGCCACGTGAAGGGATCCTTTACCGGCGCCCACCGCGACTACGCGGGCCGCGTTGCATCCGCCCAGCGCGGGACGCTCTTCCTCGACGAGATTGGGGACATGTCCCCCGCCTTGCAGGCCAAGATGCTGCGCTTTGTCCAGGATCGCGAGTACGAAAGCGTCGGCGATTCCGCCACGCGCCGCGCCGACGTGCGCATCATCACGGCCACAAACGCGGATCTGGAGGAAGCCGTCCGCGACGGGCGCTTCCGCAAAAACCTGCTTTTTCGCCTCAACGTGATCGAGTTGGACATGGAATCACTCAGTAATCGAAGCGCCGACATCCTTCCCATCGCCAACGGACTGGTTCGCCAGCTTGCCACAGAGTTTGCCCGCCCGGCGCGCGGATTTTCCACGGAGGCGGAGCAGGCCCTTCTCGCCTACCGCTGGCCCGGAAACATCCGCGAGTTGAGGAACGTCATCGAGCGCTGCGTCCTGCTGACAAAGGGCGACACCATCTCCGTGGAGCACATGCCAAACCGCGTGACGGAGGGGAGCATTCCCGCCGCAGTCACCGAATCGGCCCAGCCCGACGGCCGGCTGCTCACACTCGACGAGCTGGAGGAGGCGCATATACGCCGCGTCCTCGTCGCCAGCCAGA
>JBBQYG010000165.1:0-8727 GCA_038208905.1 Candidatus Sumerlaeia bacterium
CCCCCAACAGCACCTTTGGCTGGATCGAGGCACCCGCCGTCAATCTTCCCGCGGGTGCGGGGGGCGACGGCAGCTTTCTGGTGTTCGAGGTGCGCTACTCCTCGCCCGCGGCCTTCACCGGCGCGGCGCCGGGCCTACGCCTTCGCATCAACACGAACGACTTCACCCAATACGCCGAGGTCGGCGTGCCGCGCGGGTATATGAATGCGAACTCCGGCGGCACGGTGCGGGCGTACTTCGACCGCAACCGGCTCGGCAGCGCCACAACGGCGCGCTTCTACATTGATCTTCTCGCCGCCGCCGGAGCGGGCGAATCGACCAACGGCGATTTCACCGTTGGAATCCTGGAGACCAACTTCTACACGCTGGAGGCAACCGGCGGCACGACGCCCGCCGCCGGGCGCATCAGCGCGGCCTACCTCGATATCGAGGGCGACCTGTTCGTCCACCTCGACGGCAACACGGGCCGCCAGCGCGTTGATGAAACGGTCCAGCGCTACGCGTATGACAAGGACACCGTCGTCACAATCGACAACGGAGACCTGTATGCTTACCGCGCATCAAACCTCGGCCAGGCCCTTGCGATTCGTACCGAGGGCGATGTGATCGCCGCAGCGGTGGCAGGACCCCATGTGATGTACCTTGAGAACGACTTCCAGACCAAGTACTATAATATCGACACCGGCGAGATATCCCCCCTCATCGATTCCGGCGTCGATGGCGTCGCGAGCGCAGGCGATGGCAAGACGCTGATCCTCCTCGACTACTCCGGCAGCCGTAACGCCTTCCGCGCCTATCAGTTCGACCCCACCCGCAGCCCTCGCGTAATCCAGCAACTGAGCGAGAACAACGAGGTCATCATGGTAAACGGTCGCATCAGCTCGCCCCAATACCGCACGATGGAGCCGCTGAACTGATGAGCGCCGCCACCCGGCTCGACGTCACCCGGGACCTGTGCCCGATGACGTTCGTGAAGACGAAGCTGGAACTCGAGGAACTGGCCATCGGCCAGCTCCTCGAGGTGCTTGTGCGCGATGGCGAGCCGGTATCCAATGTTACGCGCTCCGTCGAGGAGGAGGGCCACCGCATCGTCTCGCGGGAGCGCCACGGCGATGCCGCGTGGCGGCTCGTCATCGAGCGGAAATAGTCGCGATCCAGATTTCCAGCCCGGGGCGCGTCGCCTCGAAGACCATCAGGCCGACGCGGGCGCGCGGGATGCCCGCCGCCTCCAGCACATCCCGTGGGTCGCCCCAGGCGATCAAGAACAGGCGCCCGCCCGCGGCAGTCTCGGCGAGCAGTTCCGGCGTGACATCCTCGGCGCCGCCCAAGCGCCCCTTCGCCTTCATGTACCTCTCCATCAATCCCGCCGCGCGCGTCGGAATCATCACCGCGCGATCGGCGGGCTGCATCTGCGCGTCCAGGTATGCCGCCGCGCTGTCGTAAGTGCGCTTCTGTCTCCGCGTGTAGTGCGCGGCCAGGTAGTTTGCCTGCGCGAGAAGCATGATGCCCAGCATTGCGCAGGCCGCGATGCGGCGCCACCGGGGCCCCAGCACACATGCCGCCGCCACGCACGCCAGCACGAAGGGCAGCGCGATGATCAGATAGCGCTGTCCGTGGAAGATGATCGGCCTCAGCACGAGCGAGACGAGGACGGGTCCGCCCATCGTCGCCGCCAGCCCGCCCAGTATCAGCCACCGTGTTCCCCGCGGAACCGCTGGGCTCGTCGCGATGGCGACGATGCCGACGGCGATGAGCGCGCCGCCCAGCGCGGCGACGGTGTAGTAGGCAGGCGCGGGAAGCAGGTAGTAGAGCGGGCCGATGAGCTGGCCCTGCACGATCTGTGGTGCATCTGCCCAAGTCAGACGGTCGGGAAGCCACGAGAGCGTCGTCATCCGCGCGCGTATGTGTATCACCGCGGGTATTGTGGCCGCGCCGGCAGCGGCGAGCGAGGCAATCATCATCGGGCGGCCCGCGACGTTTCGCCTGACCGCGGCCAGGCACACAGCCCCCGCGACCATCAGGAAGAAAGCGGAGAAGTAGTGCGTATATAAAGACAGCAGGGAGAGAAACAGGGAACAGGGAATGGGGAATGGGGAATGGGGGTGGCGCGCGTGGGCGGCGAGGCAGAGGAGGACGGACACTTCGAGGAGGATGAGAAGCGGATAGTGGCGCATCTCCTGACTGTACCAGATGTGCATGGGAGAGGCCGCAAGCAACGCGGTGGCGAGAACGGCGAGCGCGAACTGGCCGGGGACGAGCCTTCGCAGCAGCACGAAGTACAGCGGGACAGTGGCGGCGCCCATGAGCGCCCAGGGGAGCCGCAGGCCGAAGTTGCCATCGCCCGTCAGCGGCAGCAGGAAGTGAACGATCAGGAAGTGCAGCGGGGGATGGGGCTCGCCGAACCAGACGTAGCGAATCACCTCGCCCGCCGTTGCATGGGAACCGATCAGGAGGGAGTAGAATTCATCCTCCCAGAGGGACTCCCGGCCAAGCCCGGCGAGTCGGAATGCGAGCGCGACAAGCAGGAGCCCCGCAGCCCACCACGCCTCATGCCGGGTCACGCGCGGGGCCCCGCGGCGCGAGCCCGATACCACAGCCCCAGCGCACACACGCAGATCGCGCCCAACGTGTCGGCGGCCAGATCGCGGACGTCGCGGCTGCGGCCGGGGGTGAAGCCCTGAAGGAACTCGTCCAGCGCGCCTGTCAGGAATGGGATCAGGATCACCAGCATCCATGCGTGGGGAATCGCAGGCGCGCGACGGGCGACGCGGGGATAGAGCCCACGCCAAATCGCCGCCGCAAACAGGGCAAACGCGGTGAAGTGCATCACCTTGTCAAAGCCCGCCGGCAGTCCTCCGATGGACGCCAGCTCGGAGCGCGGCCTGTTCCCCATCCACACGATGCCAGCGCCGAGCGTGAGGGCGACTACCCGCCAACCCACCATTGGAATGCGGTCGGCAAACCAGTCCACAAGGCGGAGCAACAAGGTCATTTCTTCCCGGCGAATCGGGTCTTGATGGTCTCGATGAGGTTGCTGGTGGAAAGCCCCTCGACCAGTGGGAGCGACAGCACGCGCCCGCCGCGGGCCTGCACGATTTCGTGGCCGACGATTTCGTGAATCTGGTAGTGGCCGCCCTTAACCAGCACATCGGGCGCGACGACCTCGATCAGTTCGGCGGGGGTGTCCTCGTCAAAGGGAGCCACGACTCCAACGAACTCGATGGCGGCGAGGAGGCGCATCCGCTGGTCCAGTGGGAGCACTGGTCGGCCGGGGCCCTTGAGTCGCCTCACGCTCTCGTCGGAATTGACGCCGACAACCAGCACGTCGCCCTCGGCCTTGGCACGCGCGAGCGAATCCAGATGCCCCGCGTGAAGCAGGTCAAACACGCCGTTGGTGAAGACGATGGACGCGCCCGCGGTCCGTGTCTCGGCACAAAATGCCGCCAGCGCGGCGCGGTCGGTGAAAATCCTGCCCTGGGTGTTCAGGATGCCAGCTCCCCGCCCTCGCGGCGCTTGCGGGTCTTGCGCCGCTTGGCATTTCCGCCCGCGCGGCGAATCTCCGTAACGGTGACTCCGATCAGCGACGGCTTGTAGCCGCCGATCAGGCGATGGAGGGTCTTCTGCACGGCTTCCTTCGCGCGGCGCTGCACATCGGGCACCGCCACGGTGCTGTCCACGCCGATGCGCAGCCGCACGCGTGGCCCATCCGCCGTCTGGCAGGCGACGCAGGAAACCACGCGGCGAACTTCCGCCACCTCGCCGCGCAGGTCGCTGACCACGGCGCTCTCGATGGCTTCCGGCGTGAGGGAGATCACCGACCGGTCGCCGCCGATGGCGACAATCCCCTGCTCCAGGCGCTTCTGCATGGAGGAAATCGAAAGGTAGAAGAACGGCGTCAGGAAGCAGAGCGCCCCAAGCACCACCGTCGGCAGCCCGTTGGCGCGCTTTGCGAATTCGGAAATGGAGACCCACGGGAGGATCCAGCCGATGCTCTCGGAATAGAGCGGCGAGCTATACAGCAGGTCCAGCCCGATGAAGAGCAGAAGCAGCATCCCCACCGTCAGCACGATCAGCCGACAAACGCCGAGGAAGGATAGTTTCGCGAGGCTGTTCAAGGGGGGCTCCGTGGCGGGGGATCGGGGGGCGGGCTATCAGTCCTCCGCCTGGTCCCTGTCCTTGTCCGTTTCGATATAGATGTCGAGAATCTTCACGTCCACGGATTCGAGTTCGAGTCCGGCCATGCGCTCGACGGCTTCCTTGACGTGGCGCTGGAGCTTCTCCGCCGTGGCGCGCATCGGCGAACCATAGGCCATGCGGACGGCGCAGGTGATGCTGTACCGCCCGTTGTCCTGACGCTCGACCTGGATGCCCTTCACGGCTTCCTTGCCGCGCAGGATGTCCTCCACCCAGGACTTCTGACCCAGGGAGACGCCCTCGACCTCGGATGTCGCCATGCCGGCGATGCGGGCGATAACGTCCGTCTGGATCAGGATGTTGCCGATTCCCTCGCTGCCGGGGGAATACAGGCTCACCTCGTTGGATTCGATGTTCTTTTCGGCCAGTTCCGGCATGGGTCGATTCTCCTGGGCAATCATTGGGTCGAGGCTAGGGCCGGACCCCTCCGCGATGCGAGTCTATTTTTTCCAGACTTCGAGGAAGTCTGTCCCGAACGTCCCCTTTCGGAACAGGGCGCTATCCATCACTTCCATGTGGAACGGGATGGTGGTCTTGACGCCATCGACCACGAACTCGCGAAGGGCGCGCTTCATGCGCTCGATGGCGCGGTCGCGGGTCTTGTCGTGGACGATCAGCTTGGCGATCATCGAGTCATAGAAAGGCGGGATCACGTAGTCGGGATAGCAGGCCGAATCCACGCGGACGCCGATGCCGCCGGCGGGGACGTAGGCCGTGACGCGCCCGGGCGACGGCATGAAGTTCTTGGCCGGGTCCTCCGCGTTGATGCGGCATTCGATCGAGTGGCCCTGCCATTCCACGTCGCCCTGCTTGAAGGAGAGCTTCTCCCCCGCGGCCACCAGGATCTGCTCGCGGACGATGTCGATCCCCGTCACTTCCTCCGTGATCGGGTGCTCCACCTGAATGCGGGTGTTCATCTCGATGAAATAGAAGTCCTTGTTCACGTCCAGCAGGAACTCCACGGTCCCCGCGCCCACATAGTCCACGGCCTTTGCCGCGCGGACGGCGGCCTCGCCCATGCGCTGGCGGATCTTGGCGTCGATCACCGGGCAAGGGGCCTCCTCGATCAGCTTCTGGTGGCGCCGCTGCACGGAACAGTCGCGCTCGCCCAGATGCACCACGTTGCCGTGGCGGTCGCCCAATACTTGAATTTCGACGTGCTTGGGGCGCAGGATGCACTTCTCCAGGTAAACCTCGGCATTGCCAAAGGCGCTGTTGGCCTCGTTGGCGGCGGCCTCGAAGGACTGCTTGAAGAGCTTCTCCTCGGAGACCATCCTCATGCCCTTGCCGCCGCCACCGGCCGAGGCCTTGATCATTACGGGATAGCCAACCTTCTTGGCCAGGGCCATGCCCGTCGCGATGTCATTGATGGCCCCCTCGGAGCCCGGGACCGTGGGGCATTTCGCGGCCTTGGCGGTCGTCTTGGCGATGGCCTTGTCGCCCATCTTGTGGATGGCCTCGGGCGATGGGCCGATGAACGTGATATTGCAGTCCCGGCAAATCTCCGCAAAGCGGCGGTTTTCCGCCAGAAAGCCATAGCCCGGGTGGATCGCGTCGGCACCGGTGACTTCGGCGGCGCTGATTATGCGGGAGACGTTCAGATAGCTTTGGCTGCTGGGCGCGGGCCCGATGCACAGGGCCTCGTCCGCCGCGTGGACGTGGAGCGCGTAGCGGTCAGCCTCGCTATACACAGCCACCGTGGCAATGCCCAGCTCGCGGCAGGCGCGGATAATCCGGACGGCGATTTCGCCACGATTGGCGACAAGCACTTTGCGAAACATCGGGGGGACTCGGGACGGTTCCGGGGAATGGTCGCCGCGACCGGCGGTGCCGGTGGCGACTCAGTTCGGCTCGATCAGGAACAATGCCTGCCCGTATTCGACGGGCTGGGTGTTTTCGACGAGGATCTTGCGGACGACGCCTCGCATCTCCGCCTTGATCTCGTTCATCAGCTTCATGGCCTCGATGATGCACAGGACGGTATTCTCGTCCACCTTGTCGCCGACCTCGGCAAAGGACTTCGCCCCCGGGGACGGCTGGCGATAGAACGTGCCGACCATTGGGGAAATGACCTTCTTGTGCTTGGGATCGTCGGCGGGTTCGGCGGCGGGGGAGGCGGCGGTACCCTGAACGGTGGCCTGAGCCACGGGGGCCGCCACCGGGGCGGGGGCGGGAGGAGCGGCCGAGGCGGAGTGAAAGACCCCCGACGCGGGACGGCTCGCCACGATGCGCAGGCGGGTTCCACCCTGCTCCAGCTCGAATTCCTCGATGCCCTTCTCGTGAATGATGTCGATCAGCTTCTCGATGTCCTGGCGGCTAAGGCCGTCTGCGGGCTGGGTCGATTTGCTTGGCGGCATCTGGGGCATCCTCGGTGGGTGGGCCTTTGTACCCGGGGGGCAAAGGCGTGGCGAACATATGGCACAGCTACGCGAAACATCGACAAATCAGCGTCCTGTCCGAACGAGGCAAAGGTTCGTCCGGGGCACAAGTGGCGCAAGAGTTTTCGAGGCGGGGGGCAAAGGTGCGCGGAACGCCTGAAACTGATCCGATCCTCCCCGGACACTGGTAAATCCCTGCGCCACCATCCGACCTATCAGTCCCATGGGCCCCATACGTCCCATCCAGTCCCACCTCCCACCTGACCCGCCCTGAAACCCTTGACCGCATCACGGGGGCGCCATACCAAGGGCTCTGATGACGATTGGGACTATGAGGCACTGCGGAGTTTCCGCGCCGATTTGCCGGTGGCGGAGCCTGCGGGCATCTTCCGGCGGGCAAGACCCGCCCCAGGAGAATTGGGCACGATGATTCGAATGCTGAGGACCACCACGCTGGCGGGCATCATGGCGCTGGCCGCCGCAATTGCTCCGGGCCAGAATCTGGCCGTTCCGGGAAAGACCCCCGCGAACCCCGACCTGATCGTCAGCATCCCAAGCACCCCTGCTCTTTGGGGGGCCCTCTCGGCGACGCCGATTTCGGGCTTGTTGGGGCCGATGTCTCAGCCTGCCGGCGGCATACCCGCGGAGCTCAAGGCCCTGGAGGGCGAGATCGGCCTCAAGCTTGATCCCGCCGACTTCTTCACCGAGACTCTTTCGGGCCTCGACATCTACTATCTGACAATCAACGAGTATCCCGGCTTCGTCGCGAATCTGGCCTTCCAGGATGCGCTCATGCCCGGCAAGATCATCGACCAGCTCAAGAAGGACGCCGCCGGCTCATCGGGTTCCTCCGCGGGGATTGGCGCCGACACCATTGTGGAGAGCTCGAACGGAAGAACGCGGATTCTCTCCCTCCCGGCCTTCGAGATCTACCTCGCCGCCGACGAGAACGTCCTCGTTTGGTCCAACCTCAAGCTGGGACTCGACAGCGCCGTTTCCGACGAAGGGCGCGCGCTGTTTGCTTCGGAGTTCTTCAAGCGCTCGATGGACTCGCTCTCCAAGGAGTCCGGCCAGGCTTGGGCTTTTGGCGACGTGACAGCCTATCAGGCCGCCCTTGCCTCGGCGACCCCCCCGGTTGCTGGCACCGTGACGCCGACTCGCAGCTCCTCCGCCTACAAGCTCCAGATCGGCAAGGACTTCGCGAAGCTCTCCTCCTTTACGCATCAGGACGACATGCCGATGGCCAAGCGTCGCTATGCGATGACCTCGCCGCCAGCCGGTGCCGTGCCGATCACGTCCTACTTCTCCTCCGATTCGCTTTTGACGATCGGAACCAACCATTTCGACGGGCTGGCGATTCTCGAGACATCCCTGGACACGCTTTCCTCCATTCCCAACTCGCCAGTAAAGGCGAGCCAAATCGAGGAGAACCTCAAGGCCAGCCGCGCATCCCTTGGATTCGACGTCCGCAATGACCTCCTTGCCAATCTGGGTCCGGCGCTTGGACTGGACATTATCAAGGCCGACGCATCCAACGGTGGCACTCTGGACCTTGTTCTGGTCAGCGCGGTGAAGGATGTGACCCGCTTCAAGAACGTGGTGGCCGCGCTGGAGAAGCTGGCGGAGGGCATGCCCGCTGCCCCCAAGGAAGGCGAGCCCGCCGCAAAGCCCGGCGAGGCGGCGAAGACCACCGCCGTCGCGGAGCGCGAGACTTGGGAAGGCATCGAAATCACCTCCTATTCCTTCCTCACCGGCCTAGCCGGCCTCGGCGGAGTCCTTTCCCCCGCCTTCGCCATCACCGAGGACAATCACTTCGTCCTCGCAATCAGCAAGGATACCCTCAAGTCGGCCATCACGCGCGGCAAGGCGGGCAAGGGGGGCATCCTCTCCAGCGACAAGGGCTCGCGCATCGCCAAGCTGGTGGACGAGGACCGCAACAGCCTCGTGACCCTCGACATCGAGTCCCTTGTGGCGGGTTTCGCCGCGGCGATTGATTCCGGCGTGCCGACGGCCGGCGCAACCCCCGAACAGTCCAAGGCCCTGCTCGCTTTCGTCAAGGCGCTCAAGTTCTTCGGCATGGGCACCAGCTATCGCGACAATGGCGAAAAGCACACGATGGTTATCCTGATGTAGTCACCATCGGGAAGGCACCATC
>JBBQYG010000166.1:0-8704 GCA_038208905.1 Candidatus Sumerlaeia bacterium
TATTCCTCGCGAAGGGGAGCGACGGCGGCGCGGATGGGGCGCGCGCGCTCCCCTTCATGGCTGCGCTCCTGTTCCTGGTGCACCCGCTCGTGTCGGAGGCTGTGCTGTGCGCGGGATTTCGATTCGACCTCTCGGCGTTGATGTTCGTGCTGCTGGCGCTGTGGGCGGCGCTGGCGGGTTGGCGCGTGGCATGGGTGTGTGGGCTGACGATGGCGGGGTTGCTGTGCAAGGAAAACGCGGTGGTGGCGGTGGCGGTGGTGCCCGCCGCGGTGTGGGCTCTGGCGGGGGACCGGCGGCGCGCGGTGATTCTGTTCGCCGGCCTGCTGCTTTCCTTCGCTGTCTATCTTTCTATATGGATGCAGTTCAAGTACGTTGGCTATACAACGCAGTTCGCGGGCGGCGGCGGGCGGCTGCTGGGCATGGCGAACTTCCTTGTGATCGCGTCGGAAATCTACCTGAACAAGCTGCTGCTGCCGTGGCCGCTGCGCGTGGACTACGCCTTCGAGCCAATCGTCGGCTTCGCCAACCCTCGACTGGCGATCGCGGCGGTCGTCGTCGGCGGCGCCGCGCTGGTATTGGCCGCGCTGTCGATGCGCGACCGGATGGTGGCTCTGGGCGCGCTGTGGATCGCGGCGTCCTTTGCTCCCGTGTCCCAGATCGTCCCCGTGCCCGACCCAGTAGCGGAGCGCTTCTGCTATTTCCCAATGGTCGGCGTGGCGATCGTGGCCGCGGCGCTGTGGAGAAGGCTTCCGCTCGGCCGCGCGGCAATGCCCGTGGCCGCGGGCGCGCTGATGTCGCTCGGCGTCATCACGCACGTGCGGTCATGGAATTGGTCCGACGACGTGACGCTGAACATCGCCAACTGGGAGCAACCCGGCGACACGCGCCCCGTGGCGCGGCGGGCGCTGGGCGCGCTGCACACCACCCAGGCGCTGGAACGCGGCAGGGCCGGCGACAATCTGGGCGCGGAGGAATCCTTCGCCGCCGCGCGCGCTAATCTGGAGGCACTCCTCGCCGACCAGCCCAACGACGCGGAGGGCCACCGCCTTCTGGGCGTGTGGTTCCTGATTCGCGGAAACAAGGATGACGCGCGCATCCACGCGCGGCGCGCGCTGGAATTGGCACCCGGCGATCCGGCGGTGCAGCAGTTGGCGGCGGCGGTTGGCGAAGGGACGTAGGGGACGGCACCGACATCGATTCCCCATTCCCCATTCCCGTTGTTCCCCCGCCGTTCTCCGCTTTTTCCCGCGGTTCCCTGCTTTCCTTTGACACCCCCGCGGGCATCCCACCGTATCGTCTCTGCCCGTCCCATTTTGGCCACGCCGGAGACCCATTCCATGAGCATCACCGCCACACGTTCCATCGCCATCCTCGGAGCAGGAGGCCTGGGGCGTTCCGCCGTTCAATTGCTCTCCCAAAAGTCCGAGTTTCGTCTGGTCGCCATCGGCGACTCCCAGGGGATTGCCGCCCGCGCGGAAGGCATTGGCCCCGCCGACATCGCCGGTCTGCGCGAGGACCAGTCGGTGGAGAATGTCGCCGGCATCGGCCGCGCCACCGCAGACGCCGCGGGCGAGCTGATCGCGATGAACAAGGCCGGGGAGCTGGACGCGATCTTCCTCGCGGTGCCCAACATCCCCAATAACTTTATCCCCAACCTGATCGTGCGCTTCTGCCGGGAGGGCTTTCGCGGCGTGATCGTGGATGCGCTTAAGCGGACCAGCGCCGTGAAGCAGATCGTGGAGCAGGAGGCCGTGTTGAACGCGAGCGACCTGGTCTATGTGACCGGCGCCGGCGCCACGCCGGGCCTGCTGACGGCGGCGGCCAACTTGGCGGCTCAGTCCTTCGCCAAGATCGAGTCCGTGGACATCTGGTTCGGCGTCGGCATGAGCAACTGGGAGAAGTATCGCGCGACGATCCGCGAGGACATCGCCCACATGCCCGGCTTCGACATCGAAAAGGTCCGCACGATGACCGACGCCGACGTGGACACGCTGCTGGACGAGGTGAACGGCCTGCTGGAGCTGCACAACATGGAGCACGCCGACGACATCCTGCTGGAGCGCGCGGGCACCGTGACGAGCGCCAAGGTGCGCGTGGGCGGCCTAGTGGACACGCGCAATGCCGCCAAGCCCGTCAGCACGCGGATGACGCTGCGCGGCACCACGTTCGAGGGCAAGGAATCGGCCCACACTTTTACCCTGGGCGACGACACCAGCATGGCGGCCAACGTGCTTGGGCCCGCATTCGGATGGATGAAGGCGGGGCTGGAACTGCACGACCGCGGGATTCGCGGGCTGTTCTCCAGCGCCGATCTGATGCCGAAGTACGTGAAGTAATCCGGCTTCCCGGCGATCAGGCGAAAAAGCCTCTTGCCGGGAGCCCCACCCTCGCCTAAGCACGAGCCGTTGCAGGCCCCCCAACCCCCCGCAGGCGTGGTTTCCGTATGTCACTCACGATCAGCATTTACGGCAGCACCGACGCCAACCTCGAGATCGACGAACTAATCGAGATCCTCGAAGAGGCCGAGTTCGAAGTCACCATTGAGGAAGAGGAAGAGCGCGAGGACGACTCGGACCCATGGACCGACCTGCTTGTTTTCGAGGCCTCGATCGACGGACCCATCTCGCTCTCGCGGCTCGACGGCAGCGGCGAGCAGGAGAAGGAAGTGGCGGGACTTCTCTCCGCCCTGCGCGAGGTCAAGAAGTGCCGGGAAACCAAGTACATCAGCAACCTCCTGGAGAACCTCGCCATCGGCTTCACCATCGAAGTCCCCGAGGAGATGGCCGAGGATGACAACGCCCTCCTCCTCGCCTCGCTCCTCGCACAGATCCTCGCCCAGAAGTCCGACGGCATCTACTGCGTCGATGGCGAGGGCTTCTTCGACGAGAGTGGAGACCTGATCCTTGAACTGGCAGACAGCAACGACTGACAGCAGGGATGAGGGATGAGTTAACGATCCTCTTGTCCCAGCCCGCCGTTCCTCCCTCATCGCTCACCCCGCTTTCGCCCTTCATCCCTCCTCCCTCATCCCTGCCGTGATCCTCCTCTCCGCCCCGCCTGCGATCCGATTGACGAAGGCGTTCACGACGCCGTTTCGCAACGTGGTGGCAACGGCGCGGACTTGCTATAGCAGCAAGGGGATCGTGGACGATTCCCAGGTGGGCGACGCGGAGAAGTTCGCGCCGCTGGCGCAGTCGATCTACGAGGCCGGCCACCACACCACGTTTCAGCACGCGCATTTCCAATTCGCGATGGAGAACGTGTCGCGGCATTTCCTGTGGTCGTTCCTTCACGCGCATCCGTTCTACAACAGCGAGCAGGTCAGCCAGCGCTATGTCGCGGTGAAGCCCGACACGGTCCTGGTCCCCGATCTGCCGCCGCCCCAGCTCGCGCTCTATCGCGAAACCGTGGAGCTGATGTTTGCCGCGTATAGACAGCTCTGCGACATGCTGGAGGCGCCGACGCGCGCGGCGTTTCACTTGCGATTCCGGCCAAGCGAGCGCATGGCCAAGAAGCACGCGGTGGCCATCGGCAAGAAATCCCAGGAGGCCGCGCGCTACGTCCTGCCTGTCGCCACCCACGCCTACCTGTATCACACGGTCAGCGGGATCGTGCTGCTGCGCTACTTCCGCCTGTGCCAATTGCCCGACGCGCCGAGCGAGCAGCGCCTGGTGGCGGAGGCGATGATGCGCGCGCTGCTGGACCATGATCCGGAGTACGCGATCACGCTGCAGCAGCCGCTCGCGGAGGAGGATATCCCCGAGGCTGCGTTTCTTTCGGCCAATCCGGCGATCCTGGAGGGCCGCCACGCCGACGCCTTCTGTCGCGAGTTCGACGAATCGATGGATGGATATACAAGCCGCCTGGTTGGATATACGCCCAACGCCGACGCGCTGGTGGCCGACGCGGTGCGCCAGGTGATGGGCCTGCCGAGGGCGGAACTCGCGGATGCCGACGCGATCGCGCTGGCGCTGGACCCGGCGACGAACTCGCTGCTCGGCGAATCGCTCAACCTGACGACGATGGGAAAGCTCAGCCGCGCGCAGCACCACGCGACGTTCACCTTTCGCAAGCGCCTCAGCCACGCCGCCGACTCCCAGGACCAGCGCCACCGCATGACGCCAGGCAGCCGCCCGGTCCTGGCGGCGCACCTGCGCGAGGAGCCGGACTTCGTCACGCCGGAGGTCATCCGCACCGACGACGCGGCGCACGCCTTCTATCGCGAGACCATGGCCCGCGTGTGGGAGCGCATCGCGACACTTCGCCGCATGGGCGCCCCGGCGGAGGCCCTGGTGTACCTGCTTCCCAATGCGGCGACGGTGCGCTTTACCGAGAGTGGCGACCTGCTCAACCTGCGCCACAAGCATCAGATGCGGCTTTGCTACAACGCCCAGGAGGAAATCTGGAGGGCGTCGGTGGACGAGGCGCGCCAGATCCGCGAAGTCCTTCCCGCGTTGGGCCGATTCCTGCTACCCCCATGCGGAGTGCGCGCGCTGGCGCGCCAGAAACCCATCTGCCCGGAGGGCACGCGCTACTGCGGGGTGATGGTGTGGAAGAAGGACCTAAGCGAGTACGAGCGGGTGATCTAGAGCGGTTCTCGAAAGTCTTGTCGCGATGGAGGACGCCGTAAAAGAGTATCGTGGGCATCTTGCTCGCGTGAGGGGGCGACGGGGCTCGGGCGAGACGCCCAAGCTAGGTTGGAGTACGACAGGACTTTCGAGAGTCACTCTAGGACGCAGAAAGCTAGTTCACCACAGAGTCACAGGGGGCACAGAGAGTGGAAGGATGGTCCCCCCGAAATCTGTGCTCCCCGTGGTTACAGTTACTTTTCTCCGCGTCCTCCGTGCCTCTGTGGTGAAACCCTTTCGGGAGCCTCCCAATGAAAATCGGCATTCTCTGTTCCCCCACCTATGGCGGTTCCGGCGTCGTCGCGACGGAGATGGGGCGGTACATGGCCCGCAAGGGTCACGAGATCCACTTCATCTCCGTGGCGATGCCGTTCCGGCTGGATCGTACTCCGGACGAGAACATCTTCTTCCACGAAGTGCAGTCGATCAACTATCCCGTGCTGCCGGGCGAGCTATACGGCATCGCCATCGCCAGCAAGACGGTGCAGGTGGCGACGGACCACAAGCTGGACATCGTGCATGCGCACTATGCGATTCCCCACGCGATCAGTGCGTGGCTTGCGCGCGCGGTGACGCGGCACGAGACGTTCAAGGTGGTGACGACGCTGCACGGCACCGACATCACCCTGGTAGGCAGGGCGCCCTCCTTCTTTCCCACGGCGAAGTTCGCCATCGAGGAGAGCGACGCGGTGACCACGGTGAGCGACTGGCTGCGCGAGGAGACCATCCGCGAGTTCGGCATCCAGAAGGAAATCCACGTGATCCCCAACTTCGTGGACGAGCGGATCTTCCGCCGCGGTGCGTCGCTCTGCCGACGCCAGCACTACGCGCCCAACGGGGAAAAGATCATCATGCACATCTCCAACTTCCGCCCAGTCAAGCGCACCGACGACGTGATCAAGACGTTTGCGAAGGTGCGCGCGGCGATGCCGGCGAAGCTGCTGCTGATCGGCGACGGCCCGGACCGCGACCAGGCGACGCAGCTTGCGCGGGAGCTGCGCCTGCTCCAGGATATCTTCTTCCTCGGCAAGCAGGAGCAGATCCAGAACTACCTGGGGTGCAGCGACGTGATGCTGTTCCCGAGCGAGTACGAGAGCTTTGGCCTGGCGGCGCTGGAGGCGATGGCGGCGGAGAACGTGGTTGTGGCCAGCCGCGGCGGCAACCTGCCCAAGCTGATCGAGCACGGCGTCGATGGGTTCCTTGCCGACGTGGGCGATGTGGACGGCCTGGCAAAGCACACGATCGAGATCCTTGGCGATCCCGCGCGCCTCGCGGCGATGGGGGCCCTCGCCCGAGAGCGCGCCATCGAGCGCTACCACCCCGACCGCGTGGTGCCGATGTACGAGCGCATCTACGAGAAGCTGCTGTCGGCATAGGCCCCTAAGGTGGCACGGGCATCCTGCCCGTGCAGGACCAGCGTCGGACGCGGCGGGTGCATGGGCAGGATGCCCATGCTACGTCGTGTGCGTATAGAAAGACATCTGTATAGACAATCCCTACTCGAAGAGCGCCGTGCCGATGCGGACGATCGTGGCGCCTTCCTCGATGGCGACCTCGAAGTCGCCGGTCATTCCCATGCTGAGGTGGGGGAGCGGGAGGCCGGTCTTCTCCCGGAGTTCATCGCGCAGCAGTCGCAGCCCGCGAAACACGGGACGAGACAGCTCGGCGGCCTCGCCGTAGGGCGCCATGCACATCAGGCCCTGCACGCGGAGGCGGTCGAGCTTCGACGCCGCGCGCAGGAACTCAAGCGCCTCGTCGCGACCGGCGCCGTGCTTCTGCTCCTCGCCGGAAATATTGAACTGGAGCAGCGCGTCGAGCGGCGGCAACTCCGCGCGTTTCTCCCACGCGCGCTGCAATGCCACCGCCGCGTCGATGCGATCCACCGAATGCACCCACTGGAAGAGACCCGCCAGATACTTTGCCTTGTTGGTTTGCAAGTGGCCGATGAAGTGCCAGCGTATATCCGCGGGGAGCTGGGGAATCCGGTCGCGCGCGTCCTGCGGGCGGTTCTCCGCGAAGTCCGCGGGCCCCATCGCGTGCAACGCGCGCACCTCCTCCAACGGCCGCGTCTTCGTCACGGCCACCAGCAACACCTCGTTCCGTGCCCGCCCCACCCGCGCGCAAGCGGCGGCGATTCGGGACTCGATGGATTGGAGGAGGGACAATGGAGGGACGAGGTAGGGGGGATGAGGGATGAACGGCAGGGAGCGACAGGAAAAATCAGGAAAGAACAGCAGGGAAAAGCAACGGTGTGGCGAGGAGGGCTTTGGCAGTTGCCTGCCCTTCCCTGCTGTTCCCTGCCTTTCCCTATTCCAGTCCCCCCTCCGCCATCGCAACGGCTTTCAGCATGCCCTTGGCCTTGTTGACGGTTTCGGCGAATTCGAGTTCGGGATCGCTGTCGGCGACGATGCCGCCGCCGGCCTGGACGAAGACCTGGTTGCCCTTGATGACGGCGGTGCGGATGGTGATGCAGCTATCCATGGAGCCGTCGAAGGAGAAGTACACGACGCTGCCGCCGTAGGGGCCGCGCCGGGTTTTTTCGAGCTCGTCGATGATCTCCATCGCGCGGATCTTGGGCGCGCCCGAAAGGGTGCCCGCGGGGAACGTCGCCGCCAGAACGTCGAAGCTGTCGCGGCCCTCGGCGAGTTCGCCGGTGACGCTGCTGACGATGTGCATCACGTGGCTATAGCGCTCGATGGTCATGAAGTCCTTCACCACGACGCTGCCATAGCGCGACACGCGGCCCACGTCGTTGCGGCCAAGGTCCACCAGCATCACGTGCTCGGCGCGCTCCTTGGCGTCGGCCAACAGGTCCTTTTCCAGCGCGATGTCCTCCTCGGGTGTCAGGCCGCGGCGGCGCGTGCCGGCGATGGGGCGGACGGTGACCTTTCCATCCTCAAGCTGGCTGAGGATTTCGGGCGACGATCCGGCGAGCTGGAAATCGCGTCCGCACTTGAGGTAGAACATATACGGCGATGGGTTCACCGCGCGAAGGGCGCGATACACGTCGAAGGGGTCGCAGGAAATCTGCGTGGAGAACCGCTGGCTGAGGACCACCTGGAAAACGTCGCCCGCGGTGATGTACTCCTTCGCCCGGCGGAGCATCTCGAGATAGTATTCCTTGGGGCAGTTGGACGTCACGGTGATGCCCAGGTCGCGGAACTCCTCCAGCCCGCCTGGGGCGCCGACGCCGTTGCGGGCGGAGGCAATCGATGGCGGCGGGGGAGAGAGCACGCGCGCCTTCAGCTTGTCGAGCTGGCGACCGGCGTCTGTATAGACATCCTTCAGCGACCGCCCGTCATTGGTCCGCGCGTTTACGATCAGGATCATTCTGTGGCGAACGTGGTCGAAGACGACCATGCTTTCCGCGATGAGGATCAGGCAGTCGGGCAACTGCAACTCGTCGGGCCGCGTGTCGGGAATGCGCTCGTAGTAGCGCACGGTGTCATAGGCCATATAGCCGACGGCGCCGCCAAAGAACGGCGGCAGCGCGGGATTGGGGACGGCGTTGTAGCGCGAGAGCAGCGCGCGGAGGGTCTTGATCGGGTTGGGCCCCGGGGCGATGGCCTCGCCGGCGGTGATGATCTCCTGCTTGCCGCCCTGCACGCGGAACACCACGGCGGGATCGGAGCCGAGGAAGGAGTACCGGCCCAGGGTCTCGCCTTGCTCCACCGATTCGAGCATGAAGGCGTGCTCGCTGGCGGCGTCGAGCTTGCGGAAAACGGAGACCGGGGTCTCCAGGTCGGCCAGCAGCTCCACGTACACGGGGACCACATTGCCTCGCTTGGCAAGGACCTCGAAATGGTCGAAACTCGGATTAATCTCGTTCATGGTCTGGCGGGGCTTTCTCTCTCCGGGGATGGGGCGCGCCGCGGGGGCGTCGCCGGGATGGCATGAATCAGCGCCAGATACGCCAGGGCCAAAGGCGGGGAGAGAGGCCGGGGATCGTGTGAAGTGCGGTCTGCATAAGTCCTGCGGATACGAGGCATGGGGCAAGCAACGAGCCCCTCCAAGGTGGGCTTCCAGACAGCACCGGGGAGCGCGTGGACGGCTTGGAGGCGCCGTTTGTCGGCCGC
>JBBQYG010000167.1:0-8627 GCA_038208905.1 Candidatus Sumerlaeia bacterium
TCAGCAGCGTCGCCTCGCGTCCGCCGCTGTGGCTGTTGCGGACGAGCTCCAACGAGCGCTGGGTAACGGCGTCGAGGACCATGCCCTCGTGGGAGAAGCGCACGAAGAGATTGGTCATGTGGGGGACGGCGCTTTTCTGCGTGTCGCGCAGGTACTGCATCAGCGCGCCCGCGCTGGCGATTCCCGCGGGAAAACCATCGGCGCCCATCGCCTCCAGCGATTGCACGCGGAAGTGATCGCATAGCACGCGGCGCGCGGTCTCCTCGCGGAAGTCCGATTCTGGGAGGCGCGTAATCGCCACGGGGCGATCGGCGAGCAGCGGGCGGAGCGCCTGCGCGTCGAGGCGTTCGGGGAGCAGGATCTCGCGCGGTTCCAGCCGCGCGAGTTCCGACAGCATCTCCTCCTCCGCATCCGCGCCCGCGACTTCCGTCAGGCCGAAGGCGCCAGTGGAAAGATCGGCCACCGCGATCCCCCAAACGCCGGTCCCGGTTTTCGTCAGGGCCACCAGGTAGTTATTGGCGCCGTCCTCCACCATGCCGTCCTCGGTGGCGGTCCCCGGCGTCACCACGCGGACGACCTGGCGCTCGACAAGGCCCTTGGCCTGCTTGGGGTCCTCGGTCTGTTCCGCGATGGCCACGCGCTTGCCGGCGCGGACCAGCTTGGCAAGGTAGGTATCGATGGCATGATACGGCACGCCGGCCATGGCCACCATGCCGTCGGCGCCCGCGCTCTTGCGCGTCACGATGATATTGAGCAGGCGGCCCGCCTCGTCGGCGTCCTCTCCGTATGTCTCGTAGAAATCGCCGCAGCGGAAAAGCAGAAGCGTGCCGGGATGCGCCGCCTTGAGGTCGGCGTACTGGCGCATCATGGGGGAGGTGGCGTTCTGGATGGTCTGCGACATTCCGTATGCGAATCGGGCGCCGCGCGGAACGCCGCCTTGGGGGATTACTTTCTCAGGCTTTCCACGCGGCCCAGCACGTCCCGGTATCCCGCGTCGATCTTGCAGAGCTGCTTGAACACGCGCTCGGCGCGGTCGAACATGCGGTACGCCACGAACATGTCCCCGATCTCATAGAGGATGTCCATGATCGTCTGGAGTTCCTGGGGATCGTCCTCAAGGGTGATCGTGATGTCGCGCAGCGCGTCCTGGCAGAGGTCGTCGAGACGCTTCTTCATGTAGCACCACGCCAGCTTGGCCGTGCAGCGGCGGGCAAGGATCGTGTCCTCGCGGTCGCGCGACGCGCGCTGGAAGTAAGTGATCGCGTCGCTGTAGCGCTCCATGCCGCGGGCGATGTCGCCGAGCTGCTCGAGAAGCTCGCTGCCGCCGCGACCCGCCTCGACCTCTCGCTGCAGGAAAGAGAATCGGCGCTGACCCACGGCCAGTTCCACTTTCGCCCGCAGGACCTTCACGGCGGGATCGCGTGGGTCGAAAAGTTCAAGCTGCTTGAAGTACTCCGCCGCGTCCTCCGCCTCGTCGGCGTCGATAGCCACGGGGATGATGTTCTTGAGGAGTTCGGATTTCTGGGAGCCCGACGCCAGCAGGCTATCCACGAATTTCTTGGCGTTGCGATAGTCCTTTAGCGCCACATAGGCGGTCGCCATCGACCGGTTGATCTCCTCGGTGTTCTGTCCGCCGTTGGAGAGGTAGAGCGAGTAACTGTGGATCATGTCGGTGAAGCGTCCGTGCTTCAGATAAGTGTCGCCAAGGTAGCGCAACGTGGCCAAGTGGTGCGGCGCGCGGCGCAGGATCTTCTGCGTCGCCTCGCGCACGGTCGCCACGGGATCGACCGAACGCGCCTCCATGAGGAGTATCGCCTCAAGCGTCTCGTCGTACTTCCCGGTGACCGCAGTGTGGTCGGTGAGGAGGTTGAGGATCGAGAAGGGAACCTCCGGGCGTCGCGCAAACTCGCGGAGCGCCTCGATGACGCGGGGCAGTTGCGTGGGGTGGCGGTGGAGGAATTCGTCGCAGAGCCCCACCACCTTGTCGGCGTGGCCCCCGTTGATCAGTCTGTTCAGCGCAAGGAGCTGGAGTTCCACGTCGTCCGGCTTCTCCCGCGCCTGCTCCACCACCTCGGCGACCTCTTCCGTCAGGACGGCTTTCTCGACGCGGGAAATCAGCGTGGCGGCGCGGGTGCGATCCTCGTCGCTGGGCTCGTGGTAAAGCGCGCGCTCGGCGATGGCGGCGGCGGCCTCCCACTCGCGTCGCTCAAGGCGAATCTGCGCCTCCAGCAGCAGCGCGCGGGCCGGCGCCTCCTCGGTCGCGTTGAGCGCCTCCAGCCGGGCCAGCGCCTCGTCCACCTTCTCGTTCTGGTACATCACCTCGATGTACTCGAAGAGCGTGGCGCCGTCCTTGGGATTACGCTCCACCACGAAACGGAGGAGGTCTTCCAGGCGGACGCTGTTGTCCAGCTCGCGGTAGATGCGAATCAGCGCGTCGCGGACTTCGTCCTGGCGGGGATCGGCCTCGAAGGACTTTTCGAGCCAGCGGATCTTCTGGTCGCGGAGCGCCATGCGGTCGGCCTGGGCGGCGAGGGCGTTGAGCGCGGGGACATATTCGCTCGTGCGGGCGAGGACTTCGCGCAGAAGCTTCTGGCTGCGCCGGAATGGGATGCCCTCCACCTGCCCCAGCTTGATCGCCACCTCGGCGGTCTTCTCAGCCTGGCCCTCGGCAAAGAGGATGTTGGCATAGCGCTCGAGGGCGTCGGGATCGTTGGCGACGCCGCGCGCCTCGATCAGGGCCAGTGCCTCGCCGTGCTTGCCCTGATCGCGCAACTCCTCGATCAGCGCCTCGGCGATCTCTCCCTCGTCGGGGAGCATCGCGTGCAGTTCCTTCAGGTATCCAAGATAGGCCACCTTGTCGCCCTGCTCGCTGGCGTGCTTGCAGAGAGCCTCCAGCACATCGGGGTCCGCCTTCTTGTCTCGGTGAAGCTGGAGGAGGACCTCCACAACGTCGCCCCGCGCGCCGCGACGGAAGCGCGCCAGCGCCACGGAGCGCAGCATCGCCGACTGGCCGGGGCGGAACATCAACGCAAGGCGGCTGGAAAAAAGCGCCAGCGATCCCATGTCCTTCTGATCGAAGGAGTTGGCAAGCGACGTCCACACGATGCTGTTGACGGACTCGAAGAGAACCACCAGCAGGCAGAGCATCCCGCCCGCCCCGATGATCATTCCGACCATCGGCAGATCGGGCACGGGGATTGGGTCGATGAATATCTCGAGGGCGGAAAGCGCCTCCCGCCCGATCATTCCACCGGGCGCCGCCGCGAAAAAGGCGGTGAGCAGGACAAGGATCGTTGGGCGCTTGGGAAGGCGGTAGTCGAAGCTCAGCAAGTAGCCCAGCAGCCAGATCGCCACAATGCCTGCGAGGATCACCAGGTGACGGGGATAGAGTTCACTGACCGCTTCGAGATGGTCGCTGGCGGCGGAGAGCGCCTTCCATTGCTGGTAAATCCAAGCGCCTAGTCCGGCGCCCGCGAACCCGGCAAGGATCAGCAGGGCGGTCGATAGTTTCCTGATCATTCAGTCCCTCGGTCCGAACGGTGGATCATGGGGGGGCATAACGATGACATTCGTCACTGGTTCCCCTACCGGCAAGGCAAAAGCGGCTGGACCCTAAAAGAAGACCGTGCCCCCGGCTTACGCCGGGGGCACGGTCTTTGGAGGAGGGGAGGGAGGAAAATTCGACGTGATGTGGGAGGGCGGTCTCCTTTTCTGGCAGGGCTGCTCGTTCCCTGCTGCTTGTGTGATAGCTCTCAAGGAAAGCGGCGGGGGTCAACGAATAATTGAGCCCCCCCGCCGTTTTTTTTCAGGCTCAGGCTAGGGCCTTGGAAATCCGCGCCAGGCCCGCCTCGATGATTTTCTCCGAGGTGGCATAGGACAGCCGCACGCAGCCGTCCTCCCCAAAGGCGATCCCGGGAACCACTGCCACGTTGTGATCCTCCAGCAACATCGCACAAAGGCTCATGGAGCCCGTAATCTGGCGCCCGTTGATTGTCCGACCATAGAGGCCCGTGACGTCGGGGAACACATAGAAGGCGCCCTGCGGCTCGCCGCAGCGAACACCGGGGATCGCGTTCAGTCCGTCGATCATCAGGCGGCGGCGCTTGTCAAAGGTCTCAATCCAGCCAGTCAGGAACGCGTGGTCGCTGGTCAGCGCGGCGGCGGCGGCGCGCTGGGTAAAGGTGGTGGGGTTCGACGTGCTTTGACCCTGGATATTGGCGGAGGCCGTCATGATTTCCTTCGGTCCCGCGGCCCAGCCCAGGCGCCAGCCCGTCATCGCATAGGCCTTGGAAAGGCCGTTGATGATGATCGTGCGGTCGAGCAGCTCCGGCATAAGCGCCGGGAGCGAGTGGAACTCAGCGGGCGCATACACCAGCTTCATGTAGAGGTCGTCGCTGACGAGGGCGACGTGGGGGTTGGCCTTCAGGACTTCGCCAATCGCCAGAAGCTCCGCCTTGGTATAGACAGCGCCCGTGGGATTGCTGGGCGAGTTGAGAACAAAGGCCACCGTGCGCGGCGTGATCGCGGCGCGGAGTTGCTCCGCCGTTATCTTGAAGTTCTGCGCGGGCGGGCAGTTCACCAGCACGGGGGTGCCGCCACACGCCTTCACCTGCTCGGGATAGGTCAGCCAATACGGCGCCGGGATGATCACCTCGTCGCCGTCGTCCACCAGCACAAACATGATGTTGAACAGGGAGTGCTTACCCCCCGTGGATACAACGATCTGCGACGGCTCGAACTTCAGGCCATAGTCGCGTCGCAGTGCCTCCACCACTGCGTTGATGACCTCGGGACCGCCGCGCTCGGCGGTGTACTTAGTCCGCCCCTTGCGCAGGTCGTCGATGGCGACCTCCGTGATGAAGTCCGGAGTATTGAAGTCCGGCTCTCCCGCGCCAAAGGAGATGATGTCGATGCCCTGAGCCTTCATGGCGTTGGCCTTCGCCGTCAGGGCGAGCGTCATTGACGGCTTGAGGATAGCGGCGCGCTTGGCGATCTTCATTTTCGGTGGGGAACCCCCCGTGGGTTGCACAGCCCTGCATGGGGCGCGAAGCCTCACCAGCGTCGGGGAAAACTCAAGCGCAGTTTTCGGCACTCCCCGGTCCCAGATCGGGATTGGCTTCCAGCCTAAACGGCTCAGATTGTAAAGGTTAAGGACACAATAGGGATTGGCCCGTAGGGCATTCCCGCAATCTCCGCCGAAGAAACTCTCAGGGAGGGTCTTTTTGTCGCTTGACGGGGGGGGAGTGAGCGACTAGCAACTCCTCGTCTGTATTGATATTTTACAATTTCCCAGGAGACCCCTCATGCGTCTCAAAGCGCATTGGTTTCAGGCCCTCGGCCTGAGTGCCGCCATGGCCCTACCCCTTGTGGCAAGCGCCGACATCACCGGTGCTGTCTACCGAGACTTCAATTCCGATGGAATCCGGCAGTTGCCCATTATCCCCGGAGTTCTGGCCACGCCCCGCCAGCCCGGCGAGCCGGGAATTGGCGGAATCACCGTCAGCGCTTATGATTCGGCCGGTGCCCTGATAGACCAGTCCAGCACCGATGGCCTGGGGGTCTATACTCTGACCGTGCCCAATGGGGTATCCTCCAGGGTGGAGTTCACCGATGTGCCGGCCTTTCTGCGTCCTGGCCCCGCCGGACCCGGCAGCCTGACCACGACGGCCTTCGCAACTTCGCCCGCGACGGATATCAACGTGGGTCTGGTGAATCCCGGGCAGCACTACACCGGCGATCCGTTCCTATTCACGCCCTGCTTTGTGAACGGCGATCCCCTTGCTGGCGGGACCGCCGGGACGATGGAAGCCCTTGTCTACTACCCGCTCTCCGCCAATCAGGACACCAACAGCCTGAACGAGTACGCGGCAAACGCGGCCACGGTCGGCGCCGTCTACGGCGTCGCCTACCAGCGCAGCACCGAACGAGTATTCACATCTGCATTCCTGAAGCGGCATAGCGGCTTTGGTCCACTTGGAACGAGCGGCATCTATGTCACCGACATGAACCAGACCCCGGCCGTGACGACGAACTTCATAGACCTATCATCGATTGGAATCGATGGCGGTCTTGATCCGCGTCAGGCGGGAGACCTTTCTACCGACTCCGACGATCCAAACCGCGATCCGGCGGCGTTCGATGCCGTGGGGAGGCTCGCCTTCGGCGACTTGGAGATCTCCGAGGATGAAACCACCCTCTGGCTGGTGAACCTCAATAACCGCACGCTCTACGAGATATTTATCGGCGTTCCCTTCCAGACTCCCACAGCCGCCGATGTGACGGCGCACCCCATCCCCAATGTGGGCGGGTGCTCCAATGGCGAGTACGTGCCCTTCGGCCTCGGTGTGCGCGACGGACTGGTCTATCTCGGCGTCGTCTGCACCGCGCAGACCTCGCGCGACATCGCAGACCTCGACGGCTTCGTCTTCACCCACGATCCTGCCGGGGCCGATGGCAATTTCACCCAAGTTTTCCAGATGGACCTTACCTATCCGCGCGGGGCGGTAAGCGTCGCCGGAGCCATCCAGCCGTCGGCGCGGTGGAGGCCATGGATTTCGACCTGGGGCGAAATTGACGACCCTGTCGCCGGCCTTCCCAATATGCCCACCCCCGGGACAAGCGGCGCGCCCTTCGGCAAGCAGGCCATCTATCCCCAAGCCATCATCTCCGATATCGAATTCGACGTCGATGGATCCCTGATTCTCGGGTTTCTAGACCGTTTCGGCCATCAATCTGGCAATGCCAATTTCAGCCCGGTTCCCGGGGACAATTTCTTCCACGAGGGCAGCGCAGCCGGAGATATCCTCTACGTCTGCAACACCAATGGCACCTACACACTGGAGAGCGCCGGAGCAAAGTGCCCCGGCTCTACCCCGAGCGCAGGCTCCACGAATGCCCAAGGGCCAGGCAACGGCGAGTTCTATTGGCTGGATCGGTTCAGCTCAGACATCACGCCATTCCCGGGCACGCTGCCCAGTGCCACGGGCGGTACCCACCAGGAGACAACCCTCGGCGGCCTTGCCCATTATCTCAACAGCGGCCTCGTCATGAGCACCGCCTACGATCCGGCGGATAACTTCCGGGCTGGCGGTACTGTCGGCTACGACAACCAGGACGGCATCAAGCGGCGTCAGTACGAGATTTTCGGCCTCGACGAGGGGGGAGGCTCCTCGACCTTCGGCAAGGCTTCGGGCCTCGGCGACCTTGAAATCCTCGCAACTCCGGCCCCCATCGAGATCGGCAACCGCGTCTGGGAGGACTCCAACGGCAACGGCGTTCAGGATCCCGGTGAGCCCGGAATTCCCGACATCACCGTCCGCCTGCGCATCCCCGGCACGGGAATCGACGTGACCACGACCACCAACGGCGGTGGGGAGTACTACTTCAACGGCGTCAACGTCCCCGGAGGCATCCCGCCGAACGAGAGCGGCAGCATTTGCATCGAGACCGCGAACTTCCCCATCGGGTTGATCTCATCGCCCACCAACATGGGCTCCGATTTGGCCGACTCCGACGGCGTCGCCGATGTTAGCGGCGTCTGCGCTGCAATCACCACCGGCGACCCCGGCGCGAATGACCACACCATCGACTTTGGCTTCGTGCCGCCGGCACAGATCAACGGCACGGCATTTATCGACGCGGATTGCAACGGCACAAACGGTGGCGGCGACACGGCTGCCGACGGCCGCACGATCGAGCTGTATCTCGACATCAACAACAACGGCTCGGTGGACGGCGGCGACACGCTCGTCGATACCGAGGTGACTGACGGCGCGGGCGCGTATTCCTTCACGAACCTGCTCCCCGGGGACTATCTGGTGGTTTCCGCCGACGCTCCCGCCGCGCACGTTCGCTCCACCACGACCCCGGTCGACGTGACCTTGGCGGCCGGTGCTACCTCCGCCAACAATAACTTCGGCTTCTGTCCGCCGGGCGACATCAGCGGCACGGCCTTTATCGATGCCAACTGCAACGGAATCCAGGGCGGCGGAGACAACGGCGCCACCGGGGTTACGGTCACGCTCTACAACGACGTGAACAATAACAACGCTCTCGACGGTGGCGACACGGTGGTTAGCTTCGTGAACGTGCCTGCCAGCGGCAACTATTCCTTCCCCAATGTTCCTGTGGGCGAGTACCTGGTTGTTGCAACCAATCCCCCCGCGAACCACACGATCTCGACGCCGACTGTGGTTGCGATCTCTGTGACGGCCAACAGCAACTCGACGAACAATGACTTCGGCTACTGCCCGCCCGGGTCTGTGTCAGGTACCAAGTTCATCGAGGCGGATTGCGATGGGAATCTTGACGGCGGCGAGGTTGGAGCTTCCAACCTGACCGTCGAACTCTACACCGACGTGAATAATAACAACGCCCTCGACGGCGGCGACACGCTCTTCGCGACCCAGGATACCGACGGCAGCGGCAACTATTCCTTCACGGGCGTTCCCGCGGGCGAGTATGTGATCGTCTCCGTGGATGCGGTGCCCAACAGCGACCGCACCACGCCCACGACAATCGCGGTGACGGTTCCCGCGAACACCAACGTACCGAACAACAACTTCGGCTTCTGCCCGCAGGGCAGCATCGCCGGCACGGCCTTCATCGACGCGGATTGCAACGGCGTG
>JBBQYG010000168.1:0-8503 GCA_038208905.1 Candidatus Sumerlaeia bacterium
GGACCCGGGGCACGCGCGAATTGCTTCGTCCAAGATTTCGATATCGCCGGTCGTTGTGGAGAGCGCGGCGGCAAACGCCTCCTCCGCCTCCGCGGGCTGACGCCGCGAGGCGAACCAGCGTGCCTTGCGGAGAACAAGCTCGCGGTCGCCGGGCAACTCGGAGAAGAGCGACTCAACGCGCGCCTCCTCTCCTCCGGCGGCGGCAAAGGCCTCGATGGCCTCGGCGAGGTGGGGGCGTGCCTCATCGGCGCTTCCAATCCGCGCGAGCGAGCGCCCCGCTATCTCCGCGAGGTGATGCTGACCGGAAGCAAGCGTCAGTCCCCCGATTGCGGCGACAGCCGCGTCCTCGTATTCCTCGCGCGCGAAAAACAACTCCGCGGCGCGGCGCAGCGGCGACAGCGCGGCGGCGGGGGTAGGTCCCGAGGCGAGTATCTGACCCTGCGCCAGCAGCGCCGGCGGCGTGTCACCTCCAATGGCGAGCGCTTCCTCGACGGCGGATATGCGCTCCTCCGGCGCCACACCGGCCGAGTTGGCGATGCCGAGCAGAATCGGCGCCGCGTCTCGCCCGCGACCCTCGGCCTTGTAGAATTCGACAAGGCGTCGCGCCAAGGCGAGTTCGTGGGGAAACTCATCGAGCACGCGCCGCGCCCAATCCTCCGCGAGTTCCGCGCGCGCGGTACCCTGAGTCGCCTCCAGCTCGCGGAGCACAAGAGCTGCGAGTCGCGGGCCGTTGTGCGCCGCTGTCAGGATCTCCAGGCGAAGTCCCACGCCCGCCTCGGCGAGAAGCCCGCCGGGTTCCATGCGGTCGAGGAAGTCGAGGGCATCGTCGAAGTTGCCATACTCGAAGAGGGTGCGCGCGTAGTTGAGGAGAGATTGCGCCGCGATGACCGTGGCACCGAGACCGGCGAGGCGGTTGGACGCCTCCAGCACGGTATCCTCATCGAGCTCCGCGCATTCGGCGGCGCGCTGGAACATGGTCTCCGCGCGGATGGATTGTCCGGAGTCGGCGTATTCGCCACCCAGTCGCATGAACTCGCGCGCGGCGGCGGGCAACTGACCCAGCTCGGCGAGTTTCTCCACGTGGACGACGGACTGCTCGTAGGACTTTGGCTGGATGCGCCCTGCGCGGTCGAGTAACTCCACCGCCTCCTCGAATTGCTCGCGTTCCGCGAAGGCGGCGGCGGCGGCGTGGAGAGTGGCGAGCTGCGCATCGATGTTCCCGGAGCGCGCATGGAGTTCCGCCAGTGCGCCGTTTGCAAACGCGTGGGCGGGCTGATGCTCGATCAGGCGGCGCAGGATCGCCTCGGCGCGGGGATCATCGCCCGCGTCGATGGCGGCATGCGCGATCGCCTCCAGATCGCGGGCCGCTCCCTGACGATCGCCAAGCCTCTCGCGAAGTCCAGCGCTGCGTTCGCGCAGGGTTGAATCGCCGGAAGAGGTCCTGATCATCAGTTCCACAAGGTGCAGCGCGAGCCGCGTGTTCCCTTCCGCTTCGTGAATATCGGCGGCGGCGGCGAGCTCGCGCATTCCATCTTCGTCGAGTTCCATCGCGAGGAAACACTTGCCGAGCAGCTCACGCACTTGAGCGGACTGGGGGAGGCGCTCGCGCGCATCGGAAAGGCACGCCAGCGCCCGATCATAGCGGGCCTCGTCCACCAGGGCGCCCGCGAGCCTTAGCAGGGCCTCGGGTGGGACGTCCGCTCCCGATGGCGTGACAAGCAAAGCGTGCAGCGCAAGCGCGTGGGATCCGGGGATGGGAAGGACGAGCGCGTGAGTTTCCAGCAGGAGGAGCGCCCCCGCGAAATCGGCCCTCCACCATAGGAGGAAGGCGGCGCGGAACCAGTACTCGGCGCGGACGGCGGCGGGGGTGTTTTCAACGGCGGCGCGGACGAACTCCTCGACGTCGGTCGGATGGCTCGCGACGAGCGTGGCAAGGAACTGCGCGCCGGCGATGTCTATCCGCCCCCGGTCGATGGCGTCGGCGGCGCTGGACTCGTGATGGGCGGCGACAGCGGCCAGGAGGGAGGCGTCGATGTCGAAGCCAGAATCCTCAGACAGGAGAAGCGCCGACGCGACCGGCGAGCACTCGAAGACAAGGGCGTGGAAGTCAACAAGGGTGAGCGGGCCGCGCGCGGCACATGCGGGCTCGCGGGAGCACGAAAGCAAAGACTCTTGGGAGTCGAGCGCGAGGGTGGATTCGGCGTTCCCCAGAGGCCTTTGCCAGCAGGGGCACGCAAGTCCCGCTGTATAGACGAGGGGCGTGGCGGACGCCGAGGCGAGTCGCTCCCAGAGGGCCTCGCTGCCAAGGGTGGCATTTACCAGCTCGACAAGGTCTTGGAATGGATGCTCCATCGCGACGGAAGGGCTCACCCTTCATCCTTCTGCTCCGCTGGTATCGTCATCGCTTCGCGCCGGTGCCGGGAGCTATCGCTCCTGGTAAATCTCGATGTTGTCGATGAGCAGGATGCCCTCGGTCGCGAGGTTGTCGCGGATCGAGAGGGTGTTGACAAACCGCGGGCGCGACGTGAGGCGCACGCCGACGGCGCCCGGGGCGTCGTCGATGTAGCCGTCCACGAGGCTCCGCGTCAGGTCGATATGGAATCGGATGTGGACCCACTTGCCGATCGAGTAGGCAGTGGTTTCGTTCTGGAGACGGAGGTAGAATTTCTCCACGTCCACGACGTCGCGATGGACGACGGTGTGCACGGAGTGACGGAAATCGGCGTCCTTCTCGATGTAGAACCCGAGGAGGTACTTGTTCTTGTTATCGCACCGCAGGTCGAACTCGACCGTCACGCGGCCTCCGGCGTCGGGAAACTTGCAGGAGTAGAACGCGCTGCCGCTTCCGGTGGGCTTCTCGAACTTCATGCAGTTGCCTTTGCCGTCGCGGCTGGCCACTGCAAGAGAGGCATAGTCGTATTCGCCAGTCCATCCCCTGGGGAGCTTGCCTACTTCCTCTTCATCGAAGTTCTGCTTGTAGATGAGTACGCGCCCAGCCTGCACGCGCTGCTGTGCGGGGATGGATGTATCGATCTGAGTTTCGCTTCCGACCTCCACGGCTCCGGCGGCAGCCGCTGGTGGCGGCGGAGGAGCGGGAGGAGGAGGCGCGGCGGCCGGCTTGTGAGCGGGAATGTCCGCAGCGGTCGTGGCTTCGCGAACAAGGGGGATGCGCTTCCACGCCTCCGAGTCGGTTCCGGCCACGACGGTGTCAGCCATCGAGGATGAGGACGCGGGGGCTGGCGCGAGTAGTTCGTCCATGACTTCCGTGGCGGGAGACGCCTCATCGTCGTCTGTAAGCCCGGCGACCATCACAACGGATGAATCGCGGGGGACGGGGGGCGACGCCACGGGAGGCGGAGGGGACTGCCGAGGCTTTTTCGCTGCGGCGGAGGCGGCTTGCAGTTCCTCCAGATCTTTGACGGAGAACCTCTCTGTGGAGGGCTGCTGGGAAGCATCGAGCGGCGAGGTGGCGGCGAGCGTTGGCGCAGCCTGCCTTGGGGCCTCGGGCTTGGGCGCCGGCTTCGGCGCGGCCGGGGGAACGGCGACGGGACGCGCTGGCGGGGGCGCCGGTGCGGATTTCTTCCGCATGACGAGCACGATCACCACGGCAACGACCAGCAGGATTAATCCCCCGGCGATTGCGGCGTAGAGTATTGTCCAGGATCCACCCGCCGGGGCGGCGGGCGCAGGCGCCGTCCTCTGGAACTCGCGCTCGCTGATGCGGCTTATGGCGTCGTTGATCTGCTGGTTTTGAGTGTCGGTAATGTTGGGAACGTTTTGGGCCTGACGCCAGAGGTTCTTGGCGCCGTCGAGATCCCCGGATTGCTCGGCGGCGGTGGCTTGTGCCGAAAGGCTCTCGAAAGTTTCGCGAGGAACATCCGTCGCGGGCGGAACGGCCATGGTGGTGGCAGTGGGCGCCGCCGTGGTGGCGGCGGGGGGAGCCGCCCTGCGACGGGAAATCTCGTCCTGCTGTGCGGGGATGAGAAGGTTGAGGGGGTCGGCGCGCTCCCAGTCGGCGAGCAATCTGGACGCCTCGTCGAAATTCCCCGCATCCATTGTTTCCCTGATTCGCGCTTGGAAGTCGCGCCCGATCGCGTCGAGATGCGGTGTGGGCGTGACGGGTGCGACCGGTGCGCGCGGGACGGCTGGCGAGGAGAGATCGACAATGGCCTCGTAGGTGAATCCCTGGTCGCGGAGACTCTGCCCCTGGCTTTCGGCCGCGCGCCGCGTGGCGCTCTCGAATCCGACATACAGCTTCTGCACATTGCCATCGGCAACCGCGTCCACGTTGACGAATCCGCGATAAAGCAGTCGCTTGCGCTGATCCTCGGCATCTGCCGCGGTGGCATAGGTGCCAACCAGAACACGGAATCGACCTTGGGCACCGCCGCGGGCATTGAGGGCGGGCGCCGGAGTCGAGGCGGAGGAGCTGGCGAAGAATCCTACGGACAGATTTAGAATTCCCTGCCCAGTCAGGCTTTCCTTGGCGGCGTTTGCCTCGGCCTCGGTGGCGTAGTTGCCGCCAAAGATACCGAACTTCCCCTCGTAGGGGTAAACACCGGCGGAGGGAAGATCGGGATACTGGCTAAGATTCGCCTTGGCCGCCTCTTCAGTGAGGTTGGCAACGCCAACGCGCCAAGCCCCCAGCCCCTGGGCACGGGCAGTGTCGGCAAGCAAAACGAACGACAGAATTAGGAGAAGAATCGTCGCGAGCGGCCGCGAGGCGAGCCCCGGCGTCCTCTGGTTCCCATGGTAGAATGACATCAGCGCCCCTGCGGTTCGTGGTGTCCACTGCGGAGAATGACGGTCGGCCCTGCCCGTAGGCCGGGCCGTTCCTATCGCCCCATTTCAACCACTGGGGCAAGGGCTCCTCAAGTGGAACATCGGGGCGAATCGGGGATTGGCGGCTGGGAACCGGCCGCTAGGAAAGTCGAAGTTCCTGCCAGCGGTCCAAAGGAAGCCCCCATTGACGCGCGACTTCGCGGGCGGCGGCCTCCCCCCCGGCGGGTTGCCGGGATAGGAAAATGGCCGTCACGACTCCACCGGGCCGAACCGCAACGTCGCCGGTCCCCGCCAGACGTGCCAATGCCCCGGCGGCCGCGGGTGCCTGAGCGGGATCGCGAAGGACCCACCGGGCCATGCCGCACCCGGTCCATTCGTTCATGCTGGTGAGGAGTGCAAAACGCCGAATCACCCGGGACATCAGGATCTCGCGCATCGCGGTCTGGGTATGGCGGGGGGGATGGCCCCACGCCCGGGACAATTGCTCCCATAGGTTCTCGTCGAAATCGGGAAGGTATCCCCCCGAAAGCAAGTGCACCAATGTCAGAGCCGCTGGATGGTCAGGCCCGGGCGCCGGGGGGCCTTCCACCAGATAGGTGCGATCGGCCGAGGGCTCGAGTGGGCCCCGTCGCGAGCACGGAAACCCACACTTCGTCATGTCCTCTGCCGGGGTACCGGCGGGGAATCCGATCGTTCCCCGCGGAAGGAGGACTGAAGCAAGGCAACCCCCGTTGGGGAACTCCGCACTCCAGCGGACCATCGGTCCCGGCGGGGGGCGGCCCTCCACGAGGTGCTCGTGCCAACATTCGCTGTTGGGGTTCGCCTCTGCCCAAACACCCAGCAGGTCGCCGGATTCCACGCCGCGCCGGAGAATTCCGGCCAACTCGGTCCGCTTGATCCTGAACCCATCGGCCAAGGCGGCCAACGGATCATCGACCAGCGGAAGGGCCACTCGACCGCTGGCCAGAATCCCCTCCGGCTGCATTCAGGGGATATCCAGTGCAAGGAGCGATTCGATCGCATCCTCGACGCGGTTGTTGCTGAGGTCCGCCGCGACGAGCTTGCCGTTGCGGTCGATAACGTAGTAGTCGGGAAAGCTGTCGACCTTGTAGGCGTCGATCACGACGCTGCCGGTGTCGGCAACGATCGGGTACTTGATACCATGCTCCTTGGCGGTGGCGCTCATCTTCTCCGCGCCGCGGGGATGGCAGATGCCGAGGAAGACAACGCCCTTTGCGGCATACTTCTCATGTATATCGTTGGCTTTGGGAATGCTGGCGATGCAAGGGCCGCACCACGTTGCCCAGAAATCCAGGACAACGATCTTGCCCTTGGTGGACGCAAGGTCGATGGGCTGGGAGTTGATCCACTCGCCGGCGCCCTTGAACTCGGGGGCGGGGGCTCCCTGCAAGGCGGCAAGGCGGACGCGATCGGGCTGCATGCCTTCCAGCCAGGCCGTTGGAATCGCGCCGGGGGCGGGCTTGTCAACGTCCACGCCCTCATCGCGAAGGAGGCTCTTCACCACGTCTTCCACATGTTCGGGGGCGATTCCGATGGCGCGGACGATTCCCTTGCGGTCAACCACGGCGATTGTCGGCCAGAACGGCACGCGCCAGTCCTTGGCCGCCTGAAAGGTGCTATCCTTGGCGATGGGAAAACGGATGTCGTGCTTGCGGGCAGTGGCTTCCATCTGGTCCTGGCCGTTCTCGGAGCCGCAGACGCCGATCACCGCGACGCCGTGCTTCTCGTACTTCTCATAGAGTGCGTTGGTCTTGGGGACGGCGCGCAGGCAGGGACCGCACCAGGTCGCCCAGAAATCGACCACGAGAATCTTGCCCTCGCGCGCCTTGCCGGTGATCTCGCCGTTCATCCAGTCGGTAAGCGGGAGCCCGGGCATGGGCTTGCCTACCAGCTCCAGAGGCTTGTCCAGCACTCCCTCCTCGTTGGGAAAGAACCACTCGGCGGGAAAGGCGTCATTGGCTTCGGATGGCTGAGGCGAAGCGACGAACAGCCCCGCGATGATGACAAAGACCAGCGATTTGAGGCGAGTGCGAAGCGAGGCCATGTGGAGGCTCCCCCTTATTGAATGCCATACACGAATCAAGGACTGTGCCCGTCGGGCGCAGGTTGAGCGATGAGGAAATGATGGGGCTCCCCGCCTGCGCGGGGCGCAATGGAATCGCGGTGGCAGATAATCGCGAGACCCGCGCCCAGGGCAGTCTTCTCAAGGCCATCCCAAGTGTATTCGCGGTAATGATCGACCTGCCGGTGCCAGCCTGGGCGAAGGGCCAGGGCGTCCCGCGACGCAAGGGGTACCTCCACGTAGAGGCATCCGCCGGGGGTCAGGAGCCCCGCCGCCGCGCGAAGGAGCGCCGAATCGTCACGCGCGTGCTCCAGGACGTGGCAGAGCACGACAAGATCGTAGCGCTCTCCCCCGCCGCCGATCTCCTCCAGCGGGCGGACGGCAAACTGGACGCCAGGGAAGGTGGCGTGGGCCTGGGCGATGGAGGTTTCTGAAACGTCGGTGCCGAGGACTCGGAAGCCTTTCCCCGCCAGAAGCGCGGCGAAGGCGCCCGTACCGCAGCCGATGTCGAGCGCGGAGCCAGGGGACCCCGCATAGCCCAGCGACTGAAGATTGCTCCAGCGTTGCTCCTGATAGGCGCGTGTCGCCGCCGGCCAGTCCATCGGGGCGTCGTGAAAGGGGGAGTCATGGTAGTCCGCCTCGTAGATGCCCGGCGGCGGCCCCTCGGCGAGAAGCTGCGGCTTGACGAGGTTCCCGGTACGTGGGTCGCGCTCGATGCGGATGGGGAAGTCGATGAGGACGTGCGCATCGGAAGACAGTGCCGCATCGAGAAGGCGCCGCTCGAGCGCATCGCGTCGGGGCGCGAGAAAAGCATACGCCGGATTCAGGATCCGGCGGGAAAGGCGCGGCAGAAGCTCGCCGCGCCACATGGAGCCGTCGCTATGGATGATGATCTTTTGCGGCGAAGCAGAGCGGCGAAATCCGCGCATGATCTCAGTGAGTCGTCCATCCGCTCGATGCCGCAGGGGATGCGAGTAGAGCAGCACGGCGAGCGGCGCTGGCGAATCGCCGAACTCGACACGGTGGCGCGATTGGAGGAGGTCGAGATCGGGATACTCGGCGCGTATATCCGTTTCCGGCATCCACGAAGCGATGGAGATTTCGGTCCTGGGCGCTTGGGTGAGCACGCCCTCCAGGAAACGGCTCAGGTGCAGGGTGGTGGAGGCATGATGGACAACGACGCGCGGGAATAGCCCGTGGGGAAAGGCCCGCAAGGCGCTGCTCGCGAGCATGGCCTCGGCCTGATAGGCGGCGCGGCGGAGCATGTTCGCCTGGGCCGCGCTACTCGGCGACCTTCTCAGGTACCGGGGCGGACTCGCCCGCGACTTCCTCGCGCGTGACGCCCTGCGCGAGCATGTGATCGTGGTAGCGCGCAAGGTCCAGCTTGAGATGGCCGACCAGATCGCGCGAGACGGATTCCGCGGCAACGCGCAGCGCGTTCATGATGGCCTTCCCATTGGAGGATCCGTGGCTGATGATGGCGACGCCGTTGACTCCAAGCAGAGGCGCGCCGCCCGTCTCGTCATAGTCCGTGCGGCGCTTGACGGCCTTGACGGCGGGAAGCATGAGGGCGCCGCCGATGGACGTTGGGATGGACTTCTTGGCCTCGCGCTTGAGCAGTTCCGTGATCGTCTTGGC
>JBBQYG010000169.1:0-8364 GCA_038208905.1 Candidatus Sumerlaeia bacterium
AGGGAACGGCAGGGAAAAGCAGGCAGGTCGGCGAATTCGCCCTCACTGTCCCTGCCCCCCTGCCGTTCCCTGTTTTTACTGCTTCTTTCCGTCGTTGTCCGCTATGATTTGCGGTTGGGTGACGGCAAGCCGGGTCGGGCCGCCGGACAGCAGGCGTTTCTCAAATAGGAAGTTGCGGGGTCGATTGGCCGACCGGTCGGCAGGCGTGGGCACACAATGGCCCTCTCACGCAGACGAGGACGCCCGCCCGTGCTACCGTCCGTCGTGGCAACGGGCGGCGTGAGGATGCATTCTCGCGCCGCCCGTTGGTTTCGGTGGGGGAGTGTTACCGCCAAGCGGGTCCGAGGTTGGCGCTGGTGGAGGTCAGGGGGAATGCGGTGATGGTAGAGCCGGTGCGTTCGTCGGCGCCGGAGTCCTTGGTGCCGTGGGCCTGGCCGTCCATGTCGGTGGTGACGGTGGGATAGCTGCCCGTGGCGGCGTTGAGGGCGGGGGTGGTGCTGGAGAGGCGTTAGGGCCCGTCGGCGTAGAGCAGGACGAGCGGGTCCGTCACCCGCTCGCCTGCGTACACACGCGTCTAGAGTGACTCTCGAAAGTCCTGTCGTATTCCAACGTAGCTTGGGCGTCTCGCCCGAGCCCCGTCGCCCCCACACGCGGGCAAGATGCCCACGATACTCTTTTACGGCATCCGCCATCGTGACAAGACTTTCGAGAACCGCTCTAAGATTTACGCCACTTTTTCGTTTGGGATTCGGACTACGAACTAGTTTGTGACATATCGGAAAGAAATTCAGGTATAGGCTCGGGGCCATGGGATGTTCCGCTCACTCCTGACGAACTCGCCGGGCCCGGTTTTCGCCTTGGGGTATGGCAGCTATCCTGAATGGAGCTTTCGATTCGATGTCAAAAACCGTCCATCCCGCCAACTCGCGAACGCTGATCCTTTGGGGCGGCGTGCTGGCGGCAATCTGCGTGGTGGGCACTATGGCGGTGGTGATGAGGGTAAGGTCGCTGGCGTCGACTCCCGTGGCCGCCGCGGCCAAGTCCATGAAGGCGGGAAATCTTGAGATCGGGGCGACAATGCCGGACATCGCCTTCACCGCCGCCGACGGCGCGCGGCACCAGTTGTCGGAATTTCTGGGCGCCAAGCCCTTCACCGCGGTGACGTTCACTCACCCCGACTGCCCCTGCGCCGCAAGCTGCGGAAAGCTGATCGCGGAAATGGGGCGCGAGGGTTACGACGACGTGCAGGTTATCGGAATCCTGCCGATGGATTGGGACAACAAACGAGTGCTGACGGCGCTGGACGAGCAACGCGCGGAAGGCGTCGTGACGTATCCGGTGTATCAGGACCGCGACGGCTCGGCGCGCAAGCTCCTTGGCGCGACGCGTACGCCGGAGATGTGGCTGCTCGATCGCGAGGGGAAGGTGGTGTTCTATGGCGCGCCGGAGAACACCCTGTTTCCGGGATCGCCGGGGCACCGGTTTCTGCTGAGGGAAGCGGTCGATGCGCTGCGCGCGGGCCGCAGGCCCGAGGTGGAGACGTATAAGCCGATTGGGTGCGCGATTGAAGGAGCATAGGGGAACCGGGCATGGGGAAAAGGGAATGGGAAAACGCCAGAGGGTTGTCTTGTAAACCTCATCGGTCCTATCCGTCCCATACCTCCCATGACACCCACACGAAAGCCTGAATGATCATCGAAACGCGGAAAACGATACTGGCGGGCCCGGTGCCGCTCGTGCAGTTGCACGGGGCGGGTTGCCTGTGGGTGCTGGAGCGGATGTATGGCTCGGTGATCGTGACGCCGGGGGTGGCGGCGGCGCTGGCGGGGATGCGGGCCGGGGGGATGTATGCTCCCGATCCGGCGGCTTTTCCGTGGATGCGTTTGGCTGGTCCCGCGGCGGCTGTCTATACAGACGATGCGCTGTTCGCGGCTGCGGCGGAGATCGATGGCGCGCTGGTCCTGGTGGAGCCGCGCCACGCGCGCCGCGCGGCGGAGGCGCGGGGGCTGCGCGCGACGGGGACGCTCGGCGTGCTGTTGATGGCGAAGGACTCGGGCCTTGTGGCGAGCGTGGCGGAGTTCCTGCCGCTGCTCGCGGAGTCGGGTCTGGTCCTGACGCCCAAGGCCCGACTGACGGCGCTGCTTCTGGCGCGCGAGTCATTGTGACGGCGAAGGATTTCGTGAGCTATATCTATATACACTGAACGGGAGTCGCAGCGCATGGCCGAAGAAAAGAAAAAGAGCCTGGGGTACTATGTGACGCTGGGGCGCAGCGGGCTGCGGGTGTCGCCGCTGGCCCTGGGGACGGGGACATTCGGAAATCGCTGGGGGGCCGGGTGGTCCGCGGAGGAGCCCGCGATTCGCGCGGTTTTTCAGGCCTACTCGGAGGAGGGCGGAAACTTCCTCGATACGGCGGATATCTATCACACGGGGCTCAGCGAGGAATACACGGGGAAGCTGGCGCGCGATTTCGGCGGGCGCGACCGCTTCGTGATTGCGACGAAGTTCACGCTCGGCACCACGACCGGCGATCCCAACGCGAACGGCAACGGGCGCAAGAACATCGTCAAGTCGGCGGAGGATTCGCTGAAGCGCCTGGGCACCGACTACATCGACCTGTACTACATGCACTGGTGGGACGCGTTGACTCCGGTGGAGGAAGTGATGTCTTCGCTGGATGCGCTGGTACGCTCCGGCAAGGTGCGCTATATTGGCCTTTCCAATCCGCCGGCGTGGTACTTCGCAAAGGGCCAGACGGTGGCGCAGTTCCGCGGATGGGAACCGGTGATCGCGCTGCAGATGCAGTACAACCTGCTGGTGCGCGATATCGAGGACGAATACATCGACGCCGCGCGCGAATTCGGCACGGCGATCGTACCGTGGTCGCCGCTGGCCAACGGACTCCTCAGCGGAAAGTATCGCGTCGAGAACGGCAAGCTGACGGGCGCGGGGCGCGTGGTGGATGGATGGGTGACGGATCCCAACGTGGACCCGACATCGGAGCGCACGGGCCGCACGATCGACGCGCTGGTCGAGGTTGCCAAGGCCATTGGCGCCACGCCGGCGCAAGTCGCGCTGAACTGGCTCCAGACGCAGCCCGGCGTCGCGTCCACGATCATCGGCGCCACCAAGCCGGAACAGGTGCGCGACAACATCGGCGCGCTGAAGATCGCGATCCCGGCCGAGCTTCGCGCCAGGCTGGAGGAGGCCAGCGCACCCGCGCCCGGCTATCCCTACACGCTCACGATGAAGAACAACCGCGCGGCGATCCTTGGCCAAACGGACGTGCGCCGCCAGGCGCCGTGGTGATGTATATATGGCGCGGGCGAGACGCCCACGCTACGCTTTTAGCGCCCACGCGGTGAAGCCGTCGGGGATGCGGAGGCGGTGATCCTCGGGCGTGATGTGGGTGCGGCCGGGGAGAACGTCGAAGCCCATCGGCGCGAGGCCCGCGGCGCGGAACCATTCCTCGATGCGGGCGCGGGGGAATCCGTTCCAGCGGTGATGGAGTTCCTCGCGCAGCCACGATTCCTCGTGCTGGAGAAAGTCGCTCACGACGAAGCGGCCGCCGGGCTTGAGGCCGACGGCGAGCGACGCGATCACGGCGCCGGGATCGGCGAGGTGGTGGAGCACTTGAACCACGGTGACGACATCGGCCTCGCCGGGAGAGAGCGGCGATGTCTCCGCGTCGGCGAGGCGGAACTCCACGTTGCGGAGCCCCGCGGCGTCCATCTTCCCGCGCGCGTGGGCCAGCATCGCCTCGGAGTTGTCGATCGCGATGAGCTTCTTGGCGCGCGCCCCGAAAAGGTTCAGCATGTAGCCGGTGCCCGTGCCGATGTCGGCGACGACGAGCCCGGGGGGGAGGAACGTGCCGAGGACTTCGCGGCCCAGGGCGTCGCCAAAGAGCGAGCCGCGAAGGTCGTCCCATCGCTCCGCCAGGTCGTCAAAGAATCCACCGCGCGGCTCGCGCGACCGCGCGGCGAGGACCTCGGCCAGCCGCTTGTCGTCGGCGGTGAATAGCGTGTCGCCATTCCACGATGCCTCCAGCGCGGGCCAGAGCGCGCGGATGCCATTCTCGAGCTCGGCGATATCGACCCGATAGTGGCGCCATGATCCGGCGCGGCGCTCGACGATCAGGTTCTCCTCGCGAAGGATCTTCAGGTGGTTGGAGATGCGAGGCTGGGCGAGCTGGGTGATCGTGGCGAGCTCGTTGACCGTCAGCTCCTCGCGCCCAAGTAGGCGGAGCAGCCGGAACCGCGTCTCGTCGGAGAGAGTGCGGAAGAGGCGGGTGATCTCCTTCGCTCCGGCGGCGATGGGTGCGTCTGTCATGGGCGGGCCTTTCGTCTCGATCAGGATGGCGGGCGGCGGCGTGACGGGCAATGGGGATTGGGGTGGCGATGGGAAGGTGAAGTTTTGGAAATTTCCGTGGACCTCGGTTCCGTGGGCGTCTCGACGCCCCGCCGTGACTGGTATCGAATCGCTCGGGCTTTGACCGGGGACGGCGACTCTACTGTTGCTGTTGTTGTTCTCTTTTAAGTTAATGAGTTTAAAGAATAGTCATCGTAGTAATAGGGCCTGTGAAATGGTGGAAAAGCGGGTTAAGGCGTGATAGGGGAAGGTTCCGCACTGTGGAGACAACTCGCGGAAGTCTGTGGCGGGGCTGTGGGGATTGGGGAGAAATCGGGGGCCGATGGCGATTCTAAATTACTCACAGGCTGGGCCCGTGGATAACCTGTGAACTGGATTTCCGGATGGGGATTGCGAGGTGGAGGCCTCCGGCGGGCAGAGTTGACAGGATCGTCAAGGCGCAAGGTGGGCGCGAAAGGCGACTATTCCTTTCACAGTGATTCTCCACAGGACCTGTGAATAACTTGGACGCTCATAAGCCCAATGATTTCAAGGAGATGGGTGACACCGAGGCGCGCATTGTAAAGATTGTGGCAGCGGGGTTGTGGATAACTGGGATGGGGGTGCAAGAAGGGAAAACGGGGACGGCAGCGACGAAAAGGACGCAGTTGCCGCCTTTCCCTGCCTTTCCCTTGAGGCGTCCACTGCGGCGGGTTAGCACTTCGCCGACCAAGGAAAGGATGCGGCGCCGCTGTGACGATGGCCCCCTCCCAGAAGGAGATTCTCCGCCGGACAATCGACGCCCTCGAGGCGTCGCTGTCGCGCTTTCCCGACAACGAGAAGATCATGCACCAGCTTGCGCTGGCGCTGGCCCAGACCGGTCGGTTCGACGGCCACGCGCTGAAGATTTTCGAGAGGGTCTCGCGCTCCTTCCCGACGGACATGAAGATCCAGCAGGCGACGTCGATCGGCTATCTGATCAACCAGAGCGGCGACATCGTCCGCGACATCCAGAATCTGAGCCAGATCGATCAGGGCAGCCTGAGCCGGAACATCGACCGGCTGCTGCGCCTGACGACGGAGTATCCCGATTCTCCGCATATCCACCGCGCGCTGGGCGACCTGCAACTCCTCCGCGGAGAAGAGCGCGACGCGATCCACCACTATCGTTGCGCGATGGCGCTGGGCATCACGGAACTCGATGGCCTGTGCGCGCATTTCCAGAACGTGCGGCGGCTGCGCGAGCTGTCGGGCTACGCGGCGGTTTTCTTCGCGGAGATCTATCAGCGCCTCGGTTCCCACGCGAAGGCCAACCAGATTTTCCTGGACTACATGGCGGCGAAGAATCCCGAGAAGATCGTGCTGGAGAAGTACTCCGAATTTCTGGAGCGGCGCATCGAGGATACGCAGGACCGCAGCGACGAGAACTACCTGAAGTGCATCCGCCAGCTCGCGCAGATCGCGCTGCTGAAGGGGAACATGTCGGAGGCGCTTACGTGGGCGCGGCAGCTTACGCCCGATCAGGTGGCGAAGAGCCCGCGGCTCGCCAAGGATCTGGCGCGGCGGCTGATGGCGATGGAGGATTTCCGCCTCGCGTTCGACTATCTCTCCCGGGTTCCGCTGGACGAGGAGTCGAAGGCCGTCCTGAACGAGATGACGGTCCATCTGGAGAAGCGCGGCGAGCTCGATACCGCCGTGTATGTATTGCAGTACATCAACGCCAACGACGAGCTGGCGCGCGAATCGCGCCAGGCCGCGGCGCGCGGGCCCGAGAACAACAACGACCTGATGATCGAGATCGAGACCGATCTCCAGATGGCGGAGCTTCACTGGAAGAACCGCCGCTGGGACCAGGCCTTCGAGCGGTATATGCGCGTGCTGGAGCTTGGTTACGAGGAGTACCGCGGGCTGCTGGAGCCGCTGGACCTGCTGATCCCGCGCCTGAAGGAAGTGACGCCGCGCCAGCTTTCCTTCCTCGCCAACTTTTTCGGAGAGCGGCGCGAGTGGCGGCGGACCATCACGTATGCACAGATGGCGCTGCGCCAGGATCCCGACACGCCGACGATGAGCCAGCGGCTGCTGCAGGCGTGCGAGCGCATCCTGCTGGAATTTCCCAACGACTATGACGTGTGCCTGATCAACGGGGACGAGCAACTGCGCCTTGGCAATATCGAGCGGGCGATGCAGGACTTCCGCCGGTGCGCGGAGGCGCCCGAGTACAAGATGAAGGCCAGCCGCCGCCTGGCGCTGGCGATGTTCAAGGCCGGCGACCTGCTGGGCGCGCTGGAGAGGTTCCGCGATCTTCCGGTGCTGGAGACCGAGGATCTGGAGAAGATGTATGACCTGATGGTGGCCTTCGCCAACAGCGGCCAGCACCGCCAGGCCTTCGAAACGGCGAAGCTGATCGTCGAGTACGACGCGAACTTCCGCGACGTGGCGGCGAAGGCCGCGCAGTACGAAGAGAAGATGAACCAGAACAACGCGGGGTTCGTCATCGATCCCAAGATGCGCGAGCTGATCGGCGACCACAGCATCGGGCGCTACAAGTACATGTGCAAGATCGGCTCCGGCGGCATGGGCGTGGTTCACAAGGTGGTGGACCTGAAGACGAACACCATCGTGGCGATGAAGATCCTGCGCGAGGGGCTGAGTTCCAGCGGCAAGGCCATCGACCGCTTCTTCCGCGAGGCGCGCATCGCGGCGACCTTGCGGCACAAGAACATCGTCAACATCCTCGACTACAACATCTCCAACAACTATGGGCAGTCGTATATCGCGATGGAGTTCGTGGACGGGCCGTCGCTGCGCGACGTGATCGAGCGCAAGTTCGCCGAGACCGTGGACATCGCCAACGACGACGTCCTGCAGACGCTGCAATGGGTCAGCCAGCTTTGCGACGCGCTGGACGCGACGCACAAGAAGGGGATCATCCACCGCGACATCAAGCCCGACAACGTGCTGGTCGGCCCCGGCGACATCATCAAGATCACCGACTTCGGCATTGTGCACATCGAGGAGGCGACCTTCACGCCCACGGGGGCGCTGATCGGAACGCCGCGCTATATGAGCCCCGAACAGGTCCACGGCGGGCGCATCGACCAGCGCAGCGATATCTACGCGGTGGGCATCATCATCTACGAGCTGCTGATCGGCTCGCCCCCGTTCATCTCCGGCGATATTTCGTATCAGCAGGTGAACGTGCTGCCGACGCCGCCCAGGGAGATCTGCCCCGCGGTGCCCCCCGCCGTGAACCGCATCATTATGAAGTGCCTGGAGAAGGCGCCGGGCGACCGCTATGCGAGTTCGCTGGACTGCAAGCGCGACGTGGACGAGGCGTATATACGGCTGGGCGGCGACCCACTGAAGCTCCGGCCCGACGCACACACGACCTCGCCCGCGCCACAGGCCCCGTCGGCAATGCCCGACACGCCGAAGACGGCGCCGAAGCTGCCGCGAGACGCCAAGCCGGTTACCGTGGAGGTCCCCGCCGGCGAGGGCTCGGCGACGGATTTCGGCATCGCGGCGGACGAGACTCCGGTCTCGATGTTCGACGATATCGGGCTGCCGACGCGGCGCCCCGCGGCGAACGAAACGCGAGACGAGACGTCGGAGGATATCGCGGGCCGCCAGCGCGGTCTCGATTCGGACCTCGACCTGAGTTGACCAGCCCCGCGGAATCGCCGCCGCCCGGCCGCCCGGTGCCGTGGTGGGTCTTTGCGGGGATCGCGTTGCTGGCGTTTGGCCGCGCGCTCTTCTCCGAATATACATACGATGGCGCGATGCTGATGACGCGGTGGATGCCGCGGGGATCGTCGATCTCCGCGGGGGCGATTTTCTCCACGGCACATTACTCCGGGGCGACCGGGGTCATGTCCTGGCGCCCGATTCCGATCCTGTTCGCCGTGCTGCTGGATATCCGCGTGTTCGCAGGGCACCCGGCGTTCTCCCACGCGGTGAACATCCTGATTCACGCGACGTGTGGGTGGGTCTTGTATCGGGTGCTGGCGGTATTCCTCGC
>JBBQYG010000170.1:0-8336 GCA_038208905.1 Candidatus Sumerlaeia bacterium
GATTCAGTGGAGCGTCCAAAGAGCGGGGTTGCATTGGCCCCGCCCCTGCCCTTATGATTTTTGCCGGTTGGCACCGTTGGTGCAGCCCTCGGTCCGCCAGCAGATTGGACCGATATCACATCACTCGCTCGCCAGATCCCGACTCACGGTGTGAAAGGCAAGGAATCCCTTGGACGACATCCCCCCTCAACGGCAGGCGATCAATTCCTGGTCGCCGGAGTACATCGAAGAACTTTACCGGTCCTGGAAGAAGGACCGCGATTCCGTCCCCTCCCAATGGCAGACTTTCTTTGACGGGTTCGAACTGGGCCTGACGCGCGATGGCTCCGCCTCCACCCCTGCCGCCACTCCCGCGAAGCCCGACAACGACTATATCGAGTTGCAGGGCCGGGTGAACTCGCTCGTCTATCACTATCGCGATATCGGCCATCTGATGGCGACCGTGGATCCGCTGGGCCGGGAACGCCCGCGCCCGGAGAATCTGCGCCTCTCCGCATTTCGTCTGGAAGGCGTGGACCCCAGCATGGAGTTCCGCGTGTGGATAGAAGGACTCCCCGGCATGGCGAAGCTGAAGGACATTGTCGCCCACCTTGAGAAGGTGTACTGCGGCAACGTCGGCGCGGAGTTCATGCACATTCAGAACACCGAGGAACGCCGCTGGATCCAGTCGCGCATCGAGAGACTCGAAGCGGACGATCCCCTGGGGCCGGGTGAGCGCACGGCGCTGCTGCGGAAGCTGCACCAGGCGGAGCTTTTCGAGAGTTTTGTCCATACGCGGTTCAAGGGGCAGAAGCGTTTCTCGCTGGAAGGCGCGGAGACGCTGATTCCGCTGCTCTGGATCGGCATCGACCGGAGCGGGACGCTTGGTATCGAGGAAGTCGTCATGGGCATGGCCCACCGCGGTCGCCTCAACGTCCTCGCCAACATCATCAACAAGGCCTATGACGATATCTTCGCCGAGTTCGAGGACAACTACGAGAAGGGCGTCCACGGCGGCGGCGACGTGAAGTACCACAAGGGCTACTCATCGAACTTCATGACCACCGGCGGCAAGCTGGTGTATATCACGCTGGCCGCCAACCCGAGTCACCTGGAGGCCGTTGATCCCGTAGTGCTGGGGCGTGCCCGCGCCAAGCAGCGCCTGCGCGGCGATACCGCGAAGCGCAACCGCGTGATGCCGCTGCTGATCCACGGAGACGCGGCCTTTGCCGGCCAAGGCATTGTGGCGGAGACGCTGCAGATGGTGAAGCTCCCGGGCTACGCCACCGGCGGCACCCTGCACATCATCGTCAACAACCAGATCGGCTTCACCACGGACCCCATCAACGCGCGCTCCTCGGTGTATAGCACCGACGTGGCCAAGATGGTGGAGTCCCCCGTGTTCCACGTGAACGCGGAGGATGTGGACGCCTGTGCCCGAGTCATCCGCCTGGCGGTGGAATACCGCCAGCGCTATGGCAAGGACGTGGTCATCGACATGTGGTGCTACCGCAAGTACGGCCATAACGAGGCCGACGAGCCCGCCTTCACGCAGCCGCTCATGTACGACCTGATCCGCGCAAAGGAACCGGTGCGGACAATCTATAGCCGCCAACTTGTGGGGGAGAGCATTATCTCCACAGAGGACGTTGCCCAGATGGAGCAGGACCTGCGCGAGGTTCTGGACGCAGCCCACGCCCACGGGCGCCTGAATCCGGTCCGAAAGAACCAGGCGGCATTCCGCAAGAAATGGGACGGCTTCAAGCGCAACTACAACTTCGACCCCGTTGATACAACGGTTTCCGCAGATGTCCTTCGCCAGATCGCCACGCGGTGCGCGGCGATTCCCGAGGGCTTCCACCCTCACCGCAAGGTGGAGGACTTGTACCAGCAGCGCCTCGCCGCCGTGACCAAGGGCGAGCCGTTCGACTGGGGCACGGCGGAGATGCTGGCCTACGGCAGCCTCCTTTGGGAGGGAACGCCCATACGCCTCACCGGTCAAGACAGCCGACGCGGCACATTCAGCCATCGCCACGCGGTGTTGACGGATATCGAGAACGAGAAGACCTGGACGCCGTTGAGCGGCGTGAAGGAAGGCCAGGCGGAGTTCTGTGTCCATGACTCGCCGCTCGCGGAGGCTTCTGTCCTCGGCTACGAGTATGGCTATTCGCTCGGCGATCCGGAGATGCTGATCATGTGGGAGGCCCAGTTTGGCGATTTCGTCAACGGCGCCCAGACGATCATTGACCAGTTCATCGCCTCCGCCGAGTCGAAGTGGGAGCGCTTCAGCGGTCTCGTGATGCTCCTCCCCCACGGCTACGAGGGACAGGGCGCCGAGCACAGTTCCGCTAAGCTCGAGAGGTTCCTCCAGCTCTGCGCCGACGACAACATGCAGGTGGTCAACTTGACGACTGGGGCACAGTACTTCCACCTGATGCGGCGCCAGATCAAGCGACGCTTCCGCAAGCCCCTCGTCGTGATGTCGCCCAAGAGCACGCTGCGCGAGAAGAACTCCACGATCAACGACCTCGCGACGGGAACGTTCCGCGAGATAATCGACGATCCGTCGGTCTCCGACCGCTCGCGCATCAAGCGGATCATGCTCTGCTCCGGCAAGGTGTACAACGATCTGGTGGCTCGCCGCGAGGAGACGGGCAGCGACGAGACTGCGATCGTCCGCATGGAACAACTCTACCCCGTCCACACCGAGATGCTCACCCAGATTCTGGAGAGCTATCCTGCGGGCGCGAAGCTCGTGTGGGCCCAGGAGGAGCCACGCAACATGGGCGCGTGGACCTTCATCAGCCTCTACCTGGAGGAGCACTTCGGCCTGAAGCTGGAGTACGTCGGAAGGCCCGCGTCTCCAGTTCCCGCCGTGGGCTCGCCCAAGATGCACCTCAAGGAAGTCCAGGACCTTCGCGAGGCGGCGTTCCCCTCTCGCGTCGAAGCGGTGGCCGCAGTCTAGCCGATGAAGCGAACGATGTGAATCAACGAGGGCGACTGGAGGTCACTTTCCAGTCGCCCTCGCACTATCACCGGCGGGAAGTTCCCGCCACACAACGCGACAACGAGAACGATCCCCATGGCGGTTGAAATCAAGGTTCCCAGTTTCGGCGAGTCCATCAGCGAGGTTGTGCTCTCGCAGTGGCTGAAGAAGGACGGCGACTATGTGGAGAAGGATCAGGAGATCGCCGAGGTCGAGACGGACAAGGCCAACAACTCGCTGACGGCGCCCGAGGCGGGGATCCTGAAGACGACGGCGCGCGAGGGCGACACGCTCGCCATCGGTGCCATCGCGGGAAGCATCGAGCCCGGCGCCAAGTCGCCCACCGCACCGAAGGCCGCCGCCGCCGCGGTTCAGCCGGCCACGCCTTCTCCCGAGGAAAAGGCCGCCGACAAGCCCGCGACCGAGTCGCGCAAGGCAACTCCGGTCGCCCGCAAGGTGGCCGAGGACCTGGGCGTGGATCTCGCCAAGGTGGAGGGCCACGGCACCGCCGGAAAGATCACTCGCGAGGACGTGGTCGCCCACGCGGAGTCGGGCAGGGCTACGCCTGCGCCCGCGCCCGCGGCCAAGCAAGCCGCTCCTCCGCCGCTGCCCATCGTCGCCGGAAGCCGCGCCACCAGCCGCGAGCGCATGACCACCCTGCGCAAGAAGATCGCCGCCCGCCTGGTCGAGGCGCAGCATAACGCCGCGATGCTGACCACGTTCAACGAGGTCGATATGACGGCGGTGATGGAAACCCGCGCCAAGTATAAGGAATCCTTCCAGAAGAAGCACGGCGTCGGGCTTGGCTTCATGTCCTTCTTCGTGAAGGCCTGCATCGAGGCGCTCCGCACGTTTCCGCGCGTGAATGCGTATATCGAGGGCGACGAAGTCGTGTATCACCACTACCACGATGTGGGCGTGGCCGTCGGCACCGAGCGCGGCCTGGTGGTGCCCGTGATCCGCAATGCCGAGGCGCTGACCTTTGCGGGCATCGAGAAGACCATCCGCGAATTCGGGGAGAAGGGAAAGGCCGGAAAGCTGACCGTGGAAGAGCTGACCGGAGGCACCTTTACGATCAGCAACGGCGGCGTGTATGGATCGATGATGTCCACCCCGATCCTCAACCCGCCCCAAAGCGGCATCCTCGGCATGCACAACATCATCCGCCGCCCGGTGGCCATTGGAGAGCAGGTGGTGATCCGCCCGATGATGTACCTCGCGCTGAGCTATGACCACCGCATCGTCGATGGCAAGGAGGCGGTCGGATTCCTCGTCCGAGTGAAGGAGTGCATCGAGTCGCCCGAACGGCTCCTGCTCGAGGTCTGATGACCGTCCGTATAGACAAGCAACGCATCGCACGCCTCGCCGCATCGGCGGGGCGTGTCGCATTGAACCCAGCTTCGCACTTGCCGAAGCATCGCGGAAGGGAACTCTCCCGCGGGGAGCGCCTGCTCCTCTGGTTCGTCGCGACAGGAATATGCCAACAGACGCGTGCGCTGGAGGGCACGGTGGATGGCGTGTGGTGCCGCGGCTCCGACTACCTGACGCGGCGCCTGGCGGCGCACCTTGCGGCACATCCGGCGGCGTGGACCTGCGAGGCGCTCGCTCGCCTCGGCCCGGAGGAACTGGCGGCGATGGTTTCCGACGACGGCATAGGGGCCACCTCGACACTCGACCGGCGCGAAGAACGCGCGCACCACACTCGCCAGATGGCGACGTGGCTGATGGAGGAGCACGGCGGCGACATCGAACGATTCCTGCCAGCGGACGCGGCACACGACGCACGGGCCCTCCTCGCGGAATTGGCGCCATTGGAGGCCTACGAAGATCCGCTCCGCAAGAAGAGCTGCCTTCTGCTCATGACTCTGGAGGCGGAAAGACTGGTCGCGCTCGATCATCGCGAGGCGATCAGGCTCCCCGTGGACTATCACGTGATGCGGGTGCTGCTTCGCGCGGGGGCCGTGGTTGTTACGAATCCCCAGCTCGAACTCCGCCTGAGGCTGCGGGAGACCGTCCTCGGCTATCAGGAGGAGGCCATCCGCCTTGCCTGCCAGGATGCCGCGGCGGAGATGGTTCGCCTTGGGATGGGACTCTTCGAGCTCGACGCGCTGCTCTGGAGCGTCGGACGCAACTGCTGCCGGGAGAACGACGCGCCACTGTGCCGCGTAGGGAGCACCTGCCCCCTCAAGCCAGAACGCTGCTCGCTGATTCAGTCATTCCGGTACGCCTGCCCCGATGCCTGCCCCCTGGAATCCGGATGCGCGTCGGCGGGCAAGGCTGGCGCGCTGCTGAACGCGCCGGTGGTGGAGACGCACTACTACTGAAGCTCATCCCTCGCCGTTCACCGATTCGCGGAAGGCCTTGCCGGGCTTGAACACGGCCACCTTCTTGTCCGGAATCTGGATCATCTCTCCGGTGCGGGGGTTGCGGCCATTGCGGGAGTTCTTTTCCTTCACGAGGAAGGTGCCGAATCCCACGAGGGAGACTTTCTCTCCGGAGTGAAGGCTCGTCTTGATTGCCTCGAGGAACAGTTCGACGGCCTGAACGGCTTCCTTGCGCGGGAGCCCGCTCTTCTCGATCAGAAGGCGCACAATCTCTGCCTTGGTCACGGCGGGACCTCCAAAGTTAGCCGACTATACTTGATTCCCTGTCAGCCAACCCACGCGGCGGGGGTGGTCAACCGAAAAGCGGGAAGCGCCGAGGATATTGAGATTGAACGACTTGCCGAGGGCGCTAAGCAGGATAGATTACTTGGGAGTCGGCGGAGGCGGAGGGGCCTTGGCGAGGTCGAAATCGGAGTCGCTGCCCTTGGATACAACGCCGTCGCGGACATCGAGGCGCTGCCCCTTGGAGCCGGGCATTGCCTTGAACGTGGAGTCGTCATGTTGCTCGAACCCGGATTCAGTAGCCGTCGGTTGATCGACGACCGGCTCGTCCGGTATGGCGTCGTCGGGAATTGGTTCGTCGGGAATTGATTCAAACTCTAGACTGAAGTTGTCCGCGGCCGGGAGGGCATCGAGCATGTTGCCAGCCCGCGCGCGATTGGGAACGATTTGGTCGTACCTGTCGATCATTTCGAGGAGGATGGTCTCGTGAATCTCGGTCATCATCCAGTCGCGGGCGGAGATGGCTAGATCGTGACGAAGCATCGTCTCTTTGATCGTCTTCAGGTCGGCAACGGGCATGTCGGGTCCGGCCGCGTCCAGAATGAGTTGGATTCGATTCTGGATCTGGTCGCCCTTGGACCGCTTGGAGGCCTCTCGCGCGAACTCCTGATCCTCGCGGCTGTGGGCGGCGACGTCGGCGAGGAGCTTCTTTATCTCGCCCTCGCCCATGGCGGCGCATTCGCCGTAGCCCTCCACCTGCACTTGGGCATGAACGCCGCTCGTCAAGTCAACCGCGGCGACTTCCAGGATACCGTTGGCATCGATGCGGAACGTCACCTCGATCTCCGGTAGTTCCTTGGGCATCGGTGGAATGCCGGTGAGGCGGAAGCGCGCGAGGGGGCGGTTCTCCGACGCCTTGACTCGCTCGCCCTGAAGCACGTGGACGAGCACGGAGCTCTGGTTGTCCACGACGGTCGTGAACTTGCGCGTGGCCTCGCAGGGAATCGAGGCGTTGCGGTCGATGAGCGATTTGAAGACCCCGCCGGCGAGTTCGATGCCGAGCGAGAGCGGCGTTACGTCGAGCAGAAGGAGTTCCTGCAAGTCGCCCTTGATGACGCCGGCCTGGACAGCGGCACCGATGGCGATGGCCTCGTCGGGATTGATGGTGCGGTTGGGCTCCTTGCGGAAGAACTTGGCGACGAGCTCCTGCACGCGCGGGATGCGCGTCGATCCGCCGACGAGCACCACCTGATCAATCTGGTCGAGCGTCAGATGCGCGTCCTCGACGGCCTTGCGGCACGGGTCGAGGAGCAACTGAAAGAGGGGCTCCATCCACGTGTTGAACTGGACGCGGGTAATGTCGCACTCATGGTGCTTGGGACCGGTGCTGTCGGAAACGACGAAGGGGAGCGCGATGTGCGTGCTGGCGAGCGAGGAGAGTTCGATCTTGGCCTTCTCCGACGCCTCGCGGATGCGGGCCACGGCTTGGCGGTCCTGATTGGGATCGATGCCGGTGGCCTGTAGGATCCCGTCGCAAAGCTCCTGGAAAATCTTTAGGTCGATGTTGTCGCCCCCAAGCTGCGTGTTGCCGTTGGTGGAGAGCACTTCGAATATGTCGCCCTGCAGCTGGAGAATCGAAATGTCGAAGGTGCCACCGCCGAAGTCGAAGACGGCGATCTTCTGGCTCCGACCGTCGGACTGGAAGCCGTAGGCGAGCGCCGCCGCCGTGGGCTCGTTGATGATGCGCAGCACCTCGAGGTCGATCAACTCCGCAGCGCGCTTGGTGGCGGTGCGCTGCGCATCGTTGAAGTGCGCGGGGACGGTGATCACGGCGGACGTAATAGAGTCGCCGATGTAGTCCTCGGCGGTCTCGATCATCTTCTGGAGCACCTGCGCCGCAGCGAGTTCCGGGGGCACAATGCGGCCGTCTGAAAGTTGGATTTCCGCGCGGTCCTCGCCAGCCTTCACGACTTCGTAGGGGAAATCCTCAAGCTCGCCCGAGACCTCGCTGAAGCGTCGTCCCATCAGGCGCTTGGCGGAGCGCACAACGATCCCCGGGTTTGTGATGGCCTGCCGCTTGGCGAGCTCGCCAACGACGATTTCCTCGCCGAAGAGAACCACGGAGGGCGTGAGCTTGGAGCCTTCCGAGTTGGGGATCGTTTCCACCCTGTCGCCGACGACGTAGGCGACGACGGAGTTGGTGGTGCCCAGATCGATGCCAACGGAGCGTGCCATGCCGTGCTACTTCTTGCCGAAGATGGAGGGGAAGACCTTCGCGAGGACACTGGGGTTGCGCTGCGCCTCGGCCGCCTTGAGGAGTTTGAGGCGAGTCTTCGCCTTGGCGTTGTCGGGCTCCCACTTCAGGATGTCTTCATAGACGGTCTGTGCCTTGGAGGCGACTCCAACGGACTCGTAAACTTCGCCGAGGAGGTGCTTGAACTCCATGTTGTAGGTGTCCATGCTGGCGGCCTTCTCGGCGGCGGTCAGGGCGCGCGTGAAGCTCCCCTTCGTTCGCAGCAGGCAAACGGCGAGACGCATGTGGTACTGTGCCTCGCTCTCGGGATCGTGCTCTACGGAGGCCTCGAAGAATGGGAGCGCCTTCTTGAAGTCCGCGCTCTTGTAAAACTCCATGCCCTTCACAAAGGCCTTCTGGGCGGTGAGGACGCGCTGGGACTGGATATCGTTGGCAGAGAGCACCGTCGAGCGCAGCAGAAATCGCTGTTCTTCGATCTGAAACCGTGTGGATCCGTTCCGCCGTTCCGCCC
>JBBQYG010000171.1:0-8293 GCA_038208905.1 Candidatus Sumerlaeia bacterium
CCAAGTTCAAGGGCGCCAAGAACGTCGTCCTCGTCTTCTATCCCGGCAACGAAACGCCCGGCTGCACCGCGCAACTGTGCACCATCCGCGACGACTGGGGAAAGTTCGAGGCCAAGGACACCGTCGTCTTCGGCGTCAACTCCGCCAGCGCCGCCTCGCACTCCAGCTTTGTGGAGAAGCACGGCTTCCCCTTCCCGCTCCTCGTCGATGCCGACGGAGCCATCACGCGCAGCTACGGCTCGCGCTCCGCCTTGGGTATCACCGCGCGGACGGTCTATGCCATCGACAAGCAGGGGCGCATCGCCTTTGCCCAGCGCGGAATGCCCAAGACCGACCCTATCCTGGCTGCCCTTCCCTGAGCACCGACGCCCGCCCCCGCATCAAGGTCCTGGTCGCCGACGACGACCCCCTTGTCCGCATGGTCTTCGTTCTGGGGCTTAAGGAGCACTATGACATCATCGAGGCCCGCGACGGCACCGAGGCCTGGAAACTCGTCCAGGAACAGAAACCCCGCGTCGTCGTCACCGACCTCAACATGCCCGGGATGAACGGCATGGAACTCACCGAGCACATCAAGACCCACGAGACTCTGCGCAACACCGTCGTCCTCATCGTCACCGGCACCATCCGCAACACCGATCTCCCCGCCGGCTTCTGGAACATGGGCACCAAGGCCGACAAGATGCTCGAAAAACCCGTCACCCCCTCCGACATCCTCGCCGAAATCCGCCGCCTCCTCATCCTCAAGGCCCAACCCCAACCGCTGCCGCCGGGGAGCGGGAGTTATGAGAAGATGGGGTGAGGGGGGTGGGTTCGCCCAGCACGCCAAGACATTGCCGTCCAGCCCCCACCTTTAGGCCCTTCCCCCCATGATCAAAGAAAAGCTGCTGCGCGACCCCATCCACGACCTGATCGCGTTCGATCTGGGGTCGGTGGAGGACCGCGTGTTGGTGGCGGCGATGGATACGGCGGAGGTGCAGCGGCTGAGGCGGGTGAAGCAGCTCGGCATGGCGCACATGGCGTATCAGGGGGCGGAGCATTCGCGGTTCACGCACTCGATCGGGGTGATGCATCTGATTCGGCGGATGCTGGGGCGGCTGGCTCCGGGGGAGGAGCTGGACGCGGAGACGCGGCTCTCGGCGATGTGCGCGGGGTTGCTGCACGACGTGGGGCACGGGCCGTTCTCCCACGTGATGGAGAAGTTCTTCCGCGAGGAGCACGAGACGTGGAGCAAGCGGGTGATCCTGGATCCCTCCACGGAGATCAACGCGGTGTTGGTGGCGTATTCGCCGACGTTGCCGGCCAAGGTGGTGGCGTTGCTGGACGGCGAGGCGACCCCGCGGTGGCTGAACGCGTTGGTGAGCAGCCAGATGGATGCGGATCGCTTTGACTACCTGCTGCGCGATTCCCACATGACGGGTGTGAAGTACGGGATTTTCGATCTGGAGCGGCTGCTGCTGCTCCTTCGCGTGAGCGAGGACGGCGAGAAGATCGTGGTGGCGGCGAAGGGCCTGTTGCCGGTGGAGAAGTACCTTCAGTCGCGCTATCAGATGTATAGACAGGTCTATTTCCACAAGACGGTGACGGCGGCGGAGGCGATGCTGATGTCGCTGATGGATCGCGCGCGGGAGCTGGCGATGGACGACCGCCTGCCGGCGATCTATCCTGGTCCGTTGCTGCGCCTGCTGAGGAACGAGGCGCTGGACATCGGCGATTTCCTGGCTCTGGACGACAGCGTGCTGCTGAACGCGATGAACCTGTGGAGCCGTTGCGAGGAGCCGATCCTGGCGGACCTGTCGCGGCGTCTGCTGACGCGGAAGCTTTTCAAGTCGCTGGAGATCGAGGCGGACGAGGAGGCGGACATGCTCTTCGACGCGAAGCTGATGGCGGCGCGCGACGCGCTGGAGCGGCACGGCTTCGACTTCCGCTATTACCTGCGCCTGTCGAAATCCAAGGACACGCCCTATCGCCCCTACTCTTCGCGCGGGGGCTCGGCGATCTGGATTCAGGAGGAGGGCGATCCGGCGCGTCTGCACGACGTGAAGGAGGTCTCCCCCACGATCCGCGCCTTTACCGAGTCGCCCTATACCATTCAACGGGTGTTCTTCCCGGGCGAATCGCCGGAGTTGCGCGCCGAAATGGGGCGGATTCTGAAGGGGTAGGGCGCATTTGGGAGTCCCAACGGGCATGCCCCGCCCGCCTCGACTTCGCAAGTGGCCTATGGGTGCGCCGCGCGGGCAAGATGCGCCGTGCTACCATGCTCCGCCCAGCGCGCGCCCTTGCATGGCCCTTGCGTGGCAGGGCGTTTTGGGGATGATGCAGGGGGGCCGGTTGGCGCAGGCAGGCCCCCCAGCGAAGGATCGAGGTGGTAAGATGCCGCTTTACGAATACCAGGCCAGACCAGACGAGACGGGATGCGACTATTGCAGCGAGGGGTTCAGCATCCTCCAGTCGATGAAGGAGGATTCGCTGGCCGCGTGCCCGCGATGTGGCTCCGCGGTGCAGCGGCTGATCTTCCCCGTTGGCGTGGCGACGCCCAAGACGAACTCCGAGCTGAAGAACCTCGGCTTCACCAAGCTCGTGAAGCGCGACGATGGCGTTTACGAGAACGTCACGCGCAATCATGGCGAGAACAAGTACATGGAGCGCGACAAGCCCGATACGATCCCCAACCTGAAGGGGAAGATCACGGACTGACGGGAAGCGGGAACGGCGCTTGGTGGGTGGAAAATCGCGGATGTATATCTCAAAGGAGATTCGGATGAAGGGTACTTTCGTTTCAGTGGCGATGTGGCGCCGGATGGCGTTGGGCGTGATGGCAATGGCTGGCGGGTTGGCAATGGCCCAGCCCGCGGCGGCTCCGGAGAAGGCCGCCAAGAGGACCACGGAGTGGGAGATCGACGGCGTGCATTCCGCCGTGATCTTCAAGATCAAGCACCTTGGCGCGGGCTACACCTACGGCCGCTTCAACGATCTTACCGGCACCGTGACCGGCGATCCGGAGAAGCCGGAGAATCTGGTCATCGCCGCCGAGGTCAAGACCGCCAGCGTGGACACGGCGAACGACGACCGCGACAAGCACCTGAAGGCCCCCGACTTCTTCAATGCGGAGAAGATGCCTCTCATCGCCTTCAAGTCCACCGGCGCCAAGGCCAACGAGATCCCCGGCGGCCCCACCACCATGACCGGCGAACTGACGCTGAACGGCGTCACCAAGCCCATCTCCTTCGAGTTCACCAAGACCGGCCACGAGAGCCACCCGATGGGCGGCGAGCGCGTCGGCGGCGAGGCCAAGCTCTCCATCAAGCGCAGCGACTATGGCTTGTCCTACAGCGTCCCCGACATCGGCGACGAGGTCGAGGTCATCATCGCCATCGAGGCCACGCCCAAGCAGGCCGAGAAAGACCCGAAGGCCGAGAAGTAAACCCCCGGGAACGCCGATCTCCCGATCGGCGGCTCGACAACGCGCCACGTGGGCAACCGCGAGGGCGTTTCGGTAGTGGAGCCAATCGGGAGATTGGCGTTGCTGTGGCAGTGTAGATCGGAGAACGGCGCCGCTGAGGCGGCGATTTCGCGCAGCTAATGCGGAGAGTGGATCGCGCGTGACGATGACATTCGAGCAAGGCAAGGCCTCGATCGAGAAACTGTCCCGGTATTTCGAGACCAACAAGGCCCAATTCAGGGCCACCGGCGTTCGGGAAGCCCATATTCGTCAGGCCCTTATCGACCCTTTCTTTGAGGCGCTCGGTTGGGACATGAGGAACGATTTGAAGGTCGCCCCGCAGTATCGCGAGGTCGTGGTCGAGGACAGCCTCGAAATCGAGGGGACCCAGAAGGCCCCGGACTATGCCTTCCGGGTGGGAACGACGCCGAAGTTCTACGTCGAGGCGAAGAAATGCGGCGTGAATCTCAAGAACGATCCAGCTCCGGCGTACCAGCTTCGCCGCTATGGCTGGAGCGCCAAGCTGTCCCTGTCGATTCTTACCGACTTCGAGGAGTTCGCCGTCTATGACTGCACGAAGCGCCCCATCTCTTCGGACCGTGCTAGCTCGCGCCGGATCATGTATATGCAATGGCCCGAGTATGCGGCCCGGTGGCGGGAAATCTGGGATGTGTTCTCGCGCGAGGCAGTCTGGAGCGGGCGCTTCGACCAGTACATCGGCGGCGGCAACAAGCGCGGCACCACGGAAGTCGATGCCGAGTTCCTGAAGGAGATCGAGGGCTGGCGCGAGGAGCTTGCCAGGAACATCGCCCTGAGGAATCCCGATATTTCGGTCGAGGACCTAAACTCCGCCGTTCAGCGGACAATCGACCGGGTCATTTTCCTCCGCATGGCGGAGGATCGCCGGATCGAACCCGAGCGGCAACTACTGCGTCTCTGCGAGCAGCCCGACATCTACAAAAGGTTCGTCAACTCACTGTGCAGGAAGGCCGACGAGAAGTACAATTCAGGGCTTTTTCATTTCAAGAAGGAGGACGGTATCGCCGAGGCGCCGGACAGGGTAACGCCGAGGCTGCTCGTTGACGACAGGGTGTTTAAGCCGATCATCCAGAACCTCTATTTCGAGCACGGCTCCCCCTACCAGTTCGATGTGCTTCCCGTAGAGATACTCGGCACGGTTTACGAGCGATTCCTGGGCAAGGTTATCCGCCTAACTGCGGGGCACCGCGCCAGAATCGAGGAAAAACCCGAGGTCCGAAAGGCCGGAGGTGTCTATTATACTCCGTCCTACATCGTGGATTATATCGTCAGGAATACGGTCGGGAAAAGGGCCGATGGGAAGAGCCCCACCCAGATCGCCGGCGCCCGCGGCGGCACCCCGCTCCGCATTCTCGACATGGCCTGCGGCAGCGGGTCCTTCCTACTCGGCGCCTACCAGTACCTGCTCAACCATTGCCTCTCCTGGTATCTCGCCAACAATCCCGAGAAGCATCCCAAGGCGGTCCTGAAGCACCCCCGGTCGGGGAATTGGCGCCTGACCATCGAGGAGAAGAAGCGAATCCTGACGACGCATATTTTTGGCGTCGATATTGACCTCCAAGCCGTCGAGGTCGCAAAGCTCTCCCTGATGCTGAAGGCGCTTGAAGGAGAGGACGACCTCTCATTCACGCAGCAGTTGGAACTCTTCCACGACCGGGCGTTGCCGAATCTGGCTGGAAACATCAAGTGCGGCAATTCCCTGATCGGGCCGGATTTCCATCTGCAGGACCTGCTCCCCGATCCCGACGAGGCGGCGAGGATCAATCCCTTCGACTGGAAGCGGGGGTTTCCCACAGCGATGGAAGCGGGCGGGTTTGACTGCGTGATTGGGAACCCGCCGTATGTGCCGGTGGAGCTGATCGGGGACGCCGAGCGCGCCTATTTTTCCAATGCATTCCCAAGCATCGCGCGCAAGTACGACATTTCGGTTCTGTTTATACTCTGCGGCCTGCTCCGCTTGAGAGAATCCGGGCTCTTGGGGTTCATCTCCACGATAACCTGGCAAACCGGTGAAAACTACGGGGGCTTCAGAAGGCAGGTGATTGGAGAGCGTCATTTGGTCGGGCTCGTAAATTTGCCATTCAACGTATTTTCGGAAGCCTATGTTGATACCGCAATATACATAATCTCCAGCGAGCCTTCCGCGTCTTTCTCGACCTACTCTCTTCCGAAGAACCAGCCTGTTCAATCACTCGACGATCTTCCTTCCCAGGAAGTTCCATACTCGACCTTGGATGGGCAAACTCTCAAGTTGTTTGCAAATCCACTCGCAGGTTCAGTACTCGCCCGAATCAGGCAGTGCCATGACGATTTCGTCACTCTCGGTTCCATCACCTCATCCACGCAAGGGCACGCCCTTGCAGTATATCAGACAACTGCCAGACGCGAGTCGGCGAAACATGACTTTCCAATTTTGGTAAAGGGGAACCTTTACCGCTATTCGCTTGCTTGCGAAGAAACCGCGTGGGCCTCACTTCGGGAGAAGCCAACCCTGGTGCGGTTCTACTCGGCCTCGCCGAAGATTCTAATCCGGCGTATGATCAATCGATCAGACCGGTTGATGGCGGCCTACTGGGATACCGAAATGGTGTTCAAGAAGGACATAAATCCCTTTGTCCTTTCGGACTCTCCGATTCCTCCGTATGCTCTCCTCGCCCTTGTCAACAGCAAGCTGCTCTCCTACCTTTATGTGAACACATCGGCCATTGCACTGAAGAACGATTTCAGGCAGACGACCCTTGCCGAGCTTCGCGGGCTGCCGATTCCCAGCAAGGGCAGTGTAGAGCTGACGCGGGTGGCGACGTTGGCGCAGAAGCTTTCGGACCGCAGGAAGGGGGCAACTTCCGACAGCCTAACACAGGAGGCGGCCACACTGGATCGCGAGATCGACAGGCTAGTCTATGTGATCTACGGTCTATCAGCCCCAGAAATAGCTGCCGTCGAAGCCAGCTATCCAGATCGCTGAACGCCAATGCGCCGGGTCAGGATTCCCGCTGCGTCTAAATGCAGATTTCGGATGCTTCGCCCCCACTCGCTCCCTCAACTTCTCTCCGCTGTTCCCGCCTTTCCCGCTGTTGCCAAATCCCATCCCGGAGTTCCCGCCATCAGCTCGCCCGCTTCCCCCCAGCCGCCGCCGGCGCCGCGCCGCCTTCAGAAGGGCCAGGTCGTGGAGGCCGTGGTGGATGCGATGGCCTATGGGGGCCAGGCGGTGGCGCGGTGCGATGGGTATGTGCTGTTTGTGAAGTACGCGGCGCCGGGCGACCGCATCCGCGCGCGGGTGACGCGGACGAAGAAGACCTATGGCGAGGCGGATCTGATGGAGGTGATCGCGCCCTCCGCGGAGCGGGCAGAGCCGCGGTGCGCGATCTTTGGCCATTGCGGGGGGTGCAGTTGGCAGCACCTTCCCATCGAGACACAGCGCGCGTGGAAGGAACGCATCGTGCGCGATTCGCTGCGTCCGCTGCCGGGGGGCGACGCGATTCCGCTGCGCCCGCTGATCCCGAGCCCCGACACGTGGCGCTATCGCAACAAGACGGAGTTCACCTTCAGCCGCGACGCCAGCGGCCTGCGGGCGGGGTTCCACACGCCGGGGAATTGGTGGCGCATCCTGGACGTGGAGAATTGCCACATCATCCCGGAGGCGAAGAACACCATCCGCCACGCGGCGGTGCAGGAGGGCATTCGCCAGGACCTCACCGCGTGGGACGGGCGGAGCCACACGGGGACGTTGCGCCAGTTGGTGCTGAGGCACTGCGTCGCCAACGATACGTTTCTGGCGATGGTGCTGACGGGCGACCGCGCGATGGATTTTCCCGCGATGGCCGACGCGATCATGGCGGCGGAGCCGCGCGTGGCCGGCGTGGCGTGGGGACTGAACGACAACGTGAGCGACGTGGCCCGCGCCAACGAAATCCTGGCGACGCGCGGCGACGATTCCTTCGAGGAGCATTTGGGCGAACTGAAGTTCCGCGTGTCGCTCGCCAGCTTCTTCCAAACGAATACGCGCGGGGCGGAGAAGCTCTATGAGGCAACGCGCGAGGCGCTTGACCTGACAGGGCGCGAGCGCCTGCTGGACGCCTACTGCGGCACGGGGACCATCGGCATTTACTGCGCCACGGGCGTGCGGGAGATATACGGCATCGAACTGGTGCAGGAGGCGATCTGGGATGCCCGCGCCAACGCCGCGCGCAACGGCGTGGAGAACGCCACGTTCCTGGCGGGAGACATGCGCCACACTCTCCCAATCCTGATGAACTCCGTGGAGGGAAGCATCGACCGCCTCGTGGTCGATCCGCCCCGCGGCGGCATGGACGCCAAGGCGCTCGACAAGCTGCTGGCGCTCCGCGCGCCCATCGTCGCCTACGTCTCCTGCAACCCCACCACCATGTCGCGCGATCTGGCCGTGGCGATGGAGGCGGGCTACCGCATCGAGTACGTCACCCCCGTGGACATGTTCCCACAGACCTATCACGTGGAGTGCGTGGCGAAACTGGTGCTGGGATAGAAAAGAAAAGGCCATCCACAGATTGCGCCGATTTCACAGATTCATCCTCCGGCCCTCCGGACATCCCCGCCAATTTCTTCACCCGTGGCTCTGTGTTCTCTGTGAACCGTGTGGCGAACGCATTTTTTCGAGGGCCAAGTTGGTCATGACAAATCGAAAACCGCTCTACTAGAGTGACTCTCGAAAGCCCTGTCGTATTCCAACGTAGCTTGGGCGTCTCGCCCGAGCCCCGTCGCCCCCACACGCGGGCAAGATGCCCACGATACTCTTTTACGGCGTCCTCCATCGCGACAAGACTTTCGAGAACC
>JBBQYG010000172.1:0-8282 GCA_038208905.1 Candidatus Sumerlaeia bacterium
CGATATCCCGGCGCGTGCCATTACGCCCCTTCATGGGGTGGATGTGCTGGCCGAAAGTACCCTGCTGGAGGGGGCGCTGTGAGCATGGAAAAACAGGCAAGCATCGCTGCCTTGCGCGCCGGACTGGAATCCGTCATCGTCGGCCAGTCGGCCCTGCTGGACCGGCTGGTGGTAGGGCTGCTCACGGGCGGCCACATCCTGGTGGAGGGCTTGCCCGGGCTCGCCAAGACCACCGCGATCAAGGCGCTGGCTGCAGGGGTGCATGCGGGCTTCAAGCGCATACAGTTCACTCCTGACCTGCTGCCCGGCGATCTTACCGGCACCGACGTCTACAATCCTCGCGAGGGCAGCTTCTGTTTCGTGGAGGGGCCGCTGTTTCACGAGATCATACTCGCGGACGAAATCAACCGCGCCCCCGCCAAGGTGCAGTCGGCCCTTCTGGAGGCGATGCAGGAACGTCAGGTCACCATCGGCGACACGACCTACAAGCTCGAGGATCCGTTCATGGTGCTCGCCACCCAGAACCCCATCGAGCAGGAGGGAACTTACCCCCTTCCCGAGGCGCAGGTGGACCGCTTCCTCTTCAAGCTGGTGGTCCACTATCCCACCCGCACCGAGGAGCAGGGCATCATCGACCTGATGACCTCGGTCTCCCAGCCCGGCGGCGCCTTCGCGTCGCTCCCCAAGGTCCAGCCCGTCGTCTCGCCCCAGGACATCCGCGAGGCGCGCGCAGTGATCGACCAGATCTACATCGACGACAAGGTGAAGTCGTACATCCTGAATCTTGTCGGCGCCACGCGCAATCCCGACCAGTTCAAGGTGCAGTTCCGCACGAAGGACAACCGCCCGCTGGAGCAGGTGATCTCCATCGGCGCCAGCCCCCGCGCCTCCATCGCCCTCGTCGTCGCCGCCAAGACCCACGCCTTCCTGCGCCACCGCGGCCACGTCACGCCCGACGACGTCAAAGCCATCGGCCCCGACGTCCTGCGCCACCGCATCCAGATCACCTTCGAGGCGGAAGCCGAGGAGCTGAAGACGGACGATGTGGTGAGGCAGATTTTCGATCAGATTGAGGTGCCGTAGGGGGGAAGGCGGGAAAGGCGGGAACGGCGGTGTTGGGGGCAAATCGAGTTGGTATTGGGACACGGATGCGGGACGAACGGCGGGAAAACGGCGACGGCACGGGTGACGAGTTTGATGACTCGTTGGCCAGTCTTGTGTGCGAGCCGGGGCAGGACTACCACGATCTACGCGTCTGGCAGGGTGGAATCGAACTTGTCAGCGAGATTTATCGGCTCAGCGGCGCGTTTCCCGATTCCGAGAAGTTCGGCCTGACGAACCAGATGAGGCGCGCCGCCGTGTCTATACCGTCCAACATTGCCGAAGGCAGCGCACGATCGAGCGGCAAGGACTACTCTCGATTTCTGGAGATGGCGGTCGGTTCTCTCTCCGAGCTCGAAACGCAGGCGATCATTTCGCGCAATCTCGGCTTCATCGGCGATTCGGAAGCCGATGCTGTCATCGCCTGGATACGGAAACTGTGGACCCAAGTGATGGCCCTCCGAGATACAATACGGATTCGGAGCGGACTGATATGATCCTTAGCCTCCTCCCCAACAGCCCCATGCCGGCCAACCCCTTGCTCGCCGTTGTTCTTTTTTCCGTCGTTCCCGCCTTTCCCGTTTTTCTCGTCTTTCCCCAATCCAATTCGCCCTCTCCCATTCACTGATGCCGATTCCTGACCTCCTGGAAGACGCCGCCGATGTGCGGAAGCTCGAAATTATGACGCGGCGCATTGTCAACAATGTGATGGCGGGGGAGTACCATTCGGCGTTCAAGGGCCAGGGGATGGAGTTCAGCGAGGTGCGGGAGTACCGGCAGGGTGACGACATCCGGTTTATCGACTGGAACGTGACCGCGCGCACGGGGGACCCGCACATCAAGCGGTATGTCGAGCAGCGCGAGCTGACGGTGTTCTTCGCGGTGGACGTGTCGGCGTCGTCGTTGTTTGGGTCGGCGAAGCGGCGCAAGCGCCCGCTCGCCGCCATCGTCACGGCGGTACTGGCGTTCTCCGCCATCCGCAACAACGACCGCGTGGGTCTGATGCTGTTTTCCGACCAGGTGGAGCTGTTCCTGACGGCGAAGAAGGGCCGCAAGCACGGCCTGCGCGTCATCCGCGAGGTGATCAAGGAACCGGCTCACGCGGGGACGAATATCTCCTCCGCGCTGCAGACGCTGAACAAGCTCCAGCGAAGGAAGTGCATCGTTTTCCTGATTTCCGATTTCCAGAACCCGGGCATCCGCAACGCGCTCGCGGTGACGGCCAGCCGCCACGACCTGATCGCGATCTCGGTCACCGATCCCCACGAGTTGCAAGTCCCCAACGTGGGGCTCATTTCGCTGGAGGACGCGGAGACGGGACAGGCAACCATGATCGACACGGGAAGCCGCCGCGTCCGCGAGGAACTGACGACGCGCCTGCGCAATCGGCGCAACGAATCGCGCCGGTTGCTGAACTCGCTAAAGATCGACCATATCGAGCTCAGGACCGACCAGGATTTCTCCGTGCCGCTGATCAACTTCTTCAGCGCCCGCATCCGGAGGGCCCGCGGATGAATCGCCTGTTGGCCCACACCCCTTCCAGCATGACAAGCACGCCGCCGAAACTCAATCGGCGCGGTAGCGGCGACACAATCGTAGCCCCGGACTTCAGTCCGGGGATCACGGGTCGAGAATTGCCGGGGTCCGGGACGTATATACACCGGTTCCCCGGACTGACGTCCGGGACTACGGTTGTTCCGTCCCTGCCGGGACGGGGTCGGGGCCTCTTCGCGACGCTGGGAGCCTCTTGCTATGTCTCCGCCTTTCTGAAGCTGGCGATGGTTCTTGTCACGTTGGCAGGTGCTGCAAATGCGCAGGACCCCATGGACGCCCTGCCGCATGACCCCGCCACGAGCGTCGTCGTCGCTCCCGCGCGCGATACGGCGGAGACGGGCGAGCCAGTGAGCGTGACGCTGTCGTTTCCATCCGGGGGCGACTTCGAGGAAGTGTCGGTCGAGTTTCCCAAGGACCAGGAGCCGCAGCTCCGCGTCGGCAAGCCTCGCCGCGAGGGACCCACGCGCTTCACGGTGGAAGTTCGCCCGCTCTCGCAAGGCGAACTGCGTTTTGGGCCTGTTGAAATCAAGGCCAGGCCGACGGGTTCCGAGTCCTTCGTCAATATGACTGGAAATGCATTCACGCTGAACGTGCCCGCGCTGCCGGAAGCCGAGGCCGATTCGATGGAGGCCGCGGCCTACACGGCGCCGCTGGAGATTCCCTTCGACTACTTCTGGCGCAACATCGTGATCGCCGCGGTGGTCATGCTGGCGCTGCTGATCCTGATCGTGATCGGGGTGTTGCTGGCGCTGCTGATCAAGCGCCGCGTGGCCGCCGCGCTTCTGGTGCCGCCGCTGCCGCCGATCGAGTCGGCGATCCTCGCGGTCCAGGGGCTCAAGTCGCTGGATGTGTATCGGGAGTTCGGCGCGGACCGCCACTACACGATACTGTCGATGGCGATTCGCCGCTACTTCGAGCAGCAGTTCGGAGTGCGCGCGGTGGAGATGACCGAGGCGGAGTTCGAGAATTCGATCCACCACGACCTTGCGCACATCGCGCGCGCTGAATCGCTGATCGACGCGACGCGGCGGATGTCGCTCGCCAAGTTCGCGAGACAGGCCGTGACTGAAGATGTGGCCCTGAAGGATTGCCATGTTGCGGAGACATTCCTCCTGATGGAGAAGCAGCGCCTTGCCGCGGAGGCGAAGGCCGCACCCCAGCCGACGGTCGCCCGCCAAGCCGCGAAAACTCCCGAGGACCGAGCCGCCTGATGCCGGAGATTATCTACCGATTCCTCCACCCGTGGTTCCTGGTCGCCCTTCCGGTGCCGATCCTCCTGCTCGCCCTGCAACTCTGGAGGGAAAGGCGCGCGGTGCCCTCGGTTCTGTATAGCGATCTATCAATCGCCAAGGGCCTTCCCAAGTCGATGCGCCAGCGGCTGATGAGCCTGCTTCCATGGACGCGCGCGCTCGCGCTGTGCCTCGGCATCGTTGGCCTCGCGCGCCCGCAGCAGGGCACCGTTGAGATGAATGTCAGCTCCCTCGGCGTCGATATCGCGATGGTGCTCGATGTGTCGGGTTCCATGCAGGATACCGACTTCCGGCCGAACCGCCTGGAGGCCGCCAAGATCGCCGCGTCCAAGTTCGTGGAGAACCGCAAGACCGACCGCGTGAGCGTGGTAGTCTTCGCCACGAGCGCGGCGCTGCTCTGTCCGCCCACGCTCGACATGGGAACGGCGGCGCTATTCATCGAGTCGATCTACGACGGCATCATCGCCAACAACTCGACGGCGGTGGGCGAGGGTCTTGGGTTGGCGGTCAAGCAACTGACGCCGGCCAAGGACGATCCCATGCAGGTGAAGTCCCGCGTGGCGATCCTCCTCACCGATGGCGCCAGCAACTCCGGCAAGCTGGAGCCGATGCAATCAGCGGAGATCGCCAAGGCCCTCGGCGTCCGTGTCTATACGATCGGCATGGGGGGGGCCCCGCAGACGCGGGGGAACCTGTTTGGCGGAAACGTTGGCGGTGGTTTCGACGAGAAGAGCCTGCGCGAGATCGCGGAGTTCACCGGCGGGCGCTACTTTCACGCCACCGACGAGAAGAGCCTCCAGCAGGTCTATCGCGAGATCGACGAAATGGAGAAGTCCGACATCAAGGTGGACCAAACCGCGGACTTCGACGAGCGGTTCCTGTATTTCTGGGGGCCCGGGCTGTTGCTCCTCGCCCTCGAGTTCCTGCTGCGGGCCTTCTGGCTCAGGAGGCTTCCCTAATGGGCTTCATCCATCCCGATCTGCTTTGGCTCATCCTCGTGCTCGTGCCGCTCTCCATCGCGTGGAGCATCGTCCGTCGCACCCGCGACGGGCGCCTGGCGCGCTTCACGGTCAGGGAAAACTGGTCGGTGCTGAACCGCCAGGTTTCCAGCCGCGCGCGCTTTCACAAGGGTGCCCTGATCTTCCTCGCGCTGGCGCTCTCCGTCATGGCGGCGGCGCGGCCGTATTGGGGAACGCGGGAGCGCGCAGTGAAGCGGCGCGGCGTGAATGTGATCTATGCGATCGACGTGAGCAAGTCGATGATGGCGACCGACGTGATGCCGTCGCGGAAGGACTACGCGGTGCAACTCGTGCGACAGCTTCTGGCCGAGACGCCGGGACAGCGCATCGGCATCATGCCCTTCGCGGGAGAGGCATTCCTCCAGTGCCCGCTGACCACCGACTATGGCGTGGCGCAGGACATCCTGAAGCAGGTGGATTTCAACACGGTGGCGTATCAGGGCACCGATCTGATGCAGGTGGTGCAGACCGCCGCCGACGCGTTCGACCGCACGAAGGCCGGCATCCGCGCGCTTGTGGTTCTGACGGACGGCGAGGATCATTCGGCGGAACTGGAAAAGGCAGCCACGCTGGCGGCGGAGAAGGAAATCCGCATCTACGCGCTCGGCATCGGCAGCACGGAGGGCTCGGCGATCCGGCTTCCCGATGGGCGCTTTCTGGAGGCGAAGGACGGCACCAAAGTCCTGTCGCGGCTCGACGTGGAGTCGCTTCGCGAGCTTGCGGAGCGGACCAAGGGCCAGGCGTATGTGGCGGGCTCCAGCGGGCGATTCGATTCCGGTCCCCTCGTGAGCGACATCCGCTCGCTGGCGCAGGAGGAGTTTGGCGAGGAGAAGCGCATCATCCGCGAGGAGCGCTATCAGTGGCCGCTCGGGCTGGCGCTGCTTTGTCTTTGCTTCGAGGGGCTGCTCGGCGAACGTCGCAGGGACGGCAAGAGCCGCAACCGCCGGAAGGAGGACAAGGCATGATTCGCCAGAACGACCACCATCAACGCCAGCGGCCGCGCCGCGGGAGCGGCGTCACAATCATAGCCCCGGGCTTAAGCCCGGGGTGCGACCGCGATACCAAAATTGGACCCCGGGAGGGGTCCAACATCGGTGCCCACGAGACAACTGTTGGACCCCTCCCAGGGTCCGGGACGTTACTGGGCCGAACCCCCGGACTGAAGTCCGGGGCTATGATTGTTTCGTCCCTGCCGGGACGAGCGAGTCGGCTCTTCTTGGGCAAGGGAACACGATGGGCCGCGATCCTGGCGCTCTCCATTCTTGCCCCTGCATTGGCGGTCGGCCAGGAACCCGTGGCCCAGCCCGATCCCGAGCCAGTGGCGGAGGCTACTTCGCCGCGCGGGGAGTTGGGCTTCACCTGGTGGAACGACGTGGCGGAATTGCTTCGGCGCGGGAACGAAGACTACAAGGGGCTGAAGTTCGAGGAGGCGGAGACACAGTACCGCGATGCGCAGGTCCGCAATCCCGAGCAGGCGGCGTCGGCGTTCAACCTGGGCCTCGCCCGCGCCCAGCGGAAGGAGTTTGGCCCCGCGATCAACGCCTTCAACGACGCGCTGAATCTCGCGGGGGAGGACGCCTCGCTGCGTTCGCGGTCCCTCTACAACATGGGCGCGGCGCACTTGCAGGCGGCGGTCGAGTTGGAGACGGGGAAAAAGCGCCCGGAGGCCATCGAGCAGGCGATCGCCTCCATCGATGCGCTCAACGGCACATTGCGCCTGGACCCCGCGAACGCCGACGCAAAACACAACAAGGAGCAGGCCCAGCGGCTGCTCAGCTATTTCGCCCAGCCGCCGCCACCTCCCCAGCAGCAGCAGGACTCGCAGGAAGGCGACCAGCCCCAGGACCAGCAGCAGCAGCCGCAGGACGGCGAGCAGCAGCAACAGCAGCCCCAGGATCAGGACCAGCAGCAGGAGCAGCAACAGCAGGAACAGCAACAACAGCAGGGCGAGCCCAACGAGAAGGACCAGCAAGAGGGGCAGGAGAACCCACAGCCCCAGGAGCCGAAGCCCGAGGAGGGTGGCACACCGGAAGAAAAGAAGGAGGAGGACTCCGAGGAGAAGGGAAACAAGGAGCAGCCCACCCAGCCGCGCGAATTGACGCCGCAGGAGGCGGAGCGTCTTCTCAACCTCCTCGGCGACGTGCAGAACCTCCCCCTGCGCAAGAATCGCAGTTCGTTCACGAGACCCGAGCCGGAGAAAGACTGGTAATGCGAAGACTTTCCGCAACACTCGCCCTCGCCGCGGCGATCCTCGCCCCCGGGCTGGGCGCCGCCCAGGCGGCCTTTCCGCCGGGGCTCTCCGCGCGCCACTGGATCGCGCCGGCGACAGTCGTCGCGGGAGACGAAGTTGTCTATACGCTGGTCGTGGAGGAAACAGTCCCGGGCGCGGCGGACAAGCTGGTGCAGGAGACCAGTCTGCCACCCTTCGCAAATGTCGAGTCGCTTCGCGTCACCAGAACGGCGTCGCGCACGAGCAGCATCCGCGCGGAGGGCGCCGGAACAATTCGCACGACCACGCACACCTGCCGCATCGTCGCCGACGAGCCGGGGGAGAGCAGAATCCCGGCGGCCCGGCTCCGCGTGGGCGAGGAGTGGTTCGAAACCGATCAACTCCTGCTCAGGGTGAATCCAGTCCTCGTGGTCGATGGGGCCGGGGCCCTAGTCGTGCCGTTCACGTCGCCCTCCGGCGATGTCACGGCTCATCTGCGCAAGCGCCTGTTCATCCAGATCGTCCTGCCAGCGGCTCCCCAAGTCGAAAAGGAATCGCTGATCCTGATGTACATGTATCGCGATCCCGAGGCGGGCGAGCTCCTCGATTGGAAGACATCCGACTACCTGTGGGGGAACGACATCAAGTTTCCCAACATGTCCCAGACCCGTGGAATCGACACGTCGCTGGAGTGGGAGACCGTGATGCTCGATGGCACGCGCTACCTTCGCGCGCCGATCCTGCGCGCCACCATGATTCCGCTGCGCTCCGGCCAACTGACTCTTTTTGTTCCGGAGGTGAATGTATCGTTCACGGTGCCGGTCAAGACGCCGGAGCAGCGCCGCCTTCTGAAAGCGACGGCCGAAATGCCCAACCTCTCCATCGACGTTCCCGATTCCGCCGTGGCGGCAAGCCCGCCGGAGCCCGCGCCATGAGCCCCTGCGCCGCGTCGCGCTGGGTCGTCCTCGCGCTGGCCGCGCTGCTCTGCCTGTGGGCCGGGGACGCCCGCGCCCAGGATGCCACGCTCCCCGCGCGGCCACTCCCCGCCGGCATCACCGTCCGCGCCGAGGTCGATGCCCAGTCTATCGTGATCGGCGACCGGTTCCAGTATTCGGTACTGGTTGAGGGGAACCTGGTGCCCGATAAGTT
>JBBQYG010000173.1:0-8259 GCA_038208905.1 Candidatus Sumerlaeia bacterium
CCTAACCCCGCCCCCCCACCTCCCGCGCCCTCACCAGCAGCCGCGCCCCCACCCTGTCGCGCTGGCCCTCCGCAAACGGGTCGCGGTTGAGCAGGCTGAAGAATCGCAGGCCCCCCTTGCTGACGCCGGCCGCCTCGGCGACGGCGTCGAGCGTGAGGTGGGCGGCGCCGTCGCGGGCGACGAGTTTCTCCGCCGCCTCGACGATCTGGTCCTTTGAGCTATTCCTTGCCATGATGCGTTGTCGGACGTGGACTCTGTCGGTCCGACGGTCCAGATCATGAGCAGTGGTTTATTTGAGTTTTATTTGGGATTCAAGGGACGTGGCCCTGCGCCCCGCCGCCGAATGCGGCGCCCCATTGCCCGGAACCGCGCGATGCCCACGGTGGCGAAGACGATGCCGCCGGGGATGCAGGCGACCCCGGCTAGGGCGAACCAGCTAGCCTCTGAAAAATGGATGATCGTTATCCCCGCGATGAAGAGGGCCATCCCAGACCGCAGGTAGGCGAGGAGCGTGCGTTCGTTCGCGAGATGAGTGCGGTCGAGCGCGAGTTCGTCCGCGACTGCCAGGCGCCGTGGCGCTGCTTCGTGGTTCACCCGCCGGGCTCGTCCGCCGGGGGTGGGGCTTCGGCGCCCTTCGCGGCGGCCTCGGCCTCGGGCGTGATGCGGGCCAAGATCGTGGCGGTGTCCATGCCCAGGGTCCACGCCATGGCGCGGGCCACCATCGCGTTGTATTTGCGGCGGGCCTCGGGGTGGGGGCTGATCATCATGACGCGGCCATTGCCCCACGTGGTCGAGGCGATGGCGGGGGTGCCCACCATGCCCTCGTGCGTCACGCCCTTGGTATCAGTAGCGGCGCTGGCAAAAGTTGCCAGTACGGTGATTGGCGCGTGGGGCGCACCTTCCTGTGGCGGGAGGATCTCGGGGAACACCGGACCGTTGTTGTAGTTCGTGTCGAACTGCGCGAATTCCTCGCCGAGGAGGGCCTTCCCCTCCTCGGTCAGCGCGATGTCCAGGTTGGCCTTCCCCTTCGCCCACGGCTGGTTGTGCTTGAGGTTCATCATGCCGGTGTATTCGGGGAGGCCGCTGGCGGCGAAGTAGGCCCCCGCGCAGACGCCGAAATATCCGCCGCCCCTGGCGACGAATTCACGCACGTTCTCCACGCCCTCGGGCCGCATGGCGGTGGCAACGCCCTTGCCGCTGCCGCCGGGGATGAGGATGCCGACGGAGCGATCCAGCGCGCCATCCCTCACGTCCTCACCGCAAACGGGAACCACGCGGACGGGGATCGTGGACTCGTTGACGACGCGCTCGAGCAGTGTGCTGCCGGAGTAGCCGACGCCCTGCGCATCGTAGAGGCTCAGCGTCGGCTCCGCGGGAAACGCCGGAGGCCAGGCGCCCGGGTAGGGATCCATCATGTCGAGATCCACAAGCAGCCCCGCCGCCAGGCGTCGTGTATATCTATATTGACGCGCCTTCGAGATGCCGGACTGCGGCTTGGGGAGCTCCATCACGATGCGCCCGGGAGTGGCGGTCTCCCCGCCGGAGAGTGGCCCCACGGCCACCCGGGTCATTGTCTCCTCGTCGAAGGAATCGCCGATTGCGGAGCGCAGCAGCGTCATCGCCTTCGCGGGAGCGGTGCTGGTCACGATCGGTTCCTGGCCGGGCTTGGAGGCATCCGCCGCGGGGGTGGGCCAGCTTACCACGATATCCCAGGCGAGTGTGGTCCCCTCGGCAAGCGGACCCGGCTCGATCGCCTTGTTCAACTCGTGGGTCTCCACGATCAGGCTGCCCTTGGTCAGGGTGAATGCCGCCAACTGGTCGTCCAGGCCATAGGCCTTCTCCCGCTCCGTCCGCCCCACGATCACGCGGACGGCGGGGCCCGCCTCGGCGCCCGTCACCACGCGGGTCTTCACGGGGGCCGCGCCAACCAGCCCCGGGCCACTGGCGGCGATCAGGCATGCTGCAAGGCTGGTGAGTCGGCGCGTATTGATCATGTTCTTGCCTTTCCGCCTAAAGCCAATCTTGGCCCTTCAATAGCCACGCTTAGCGACCGGCCTGCGTGCAGCAAGCGGAAACCAACCCAGGAAACGAAGGGGATGGAACAGGGAGCCACGGCGTTTGGCATCGCGCCTCAAGGATCGCGGCGCTCGCCATCGGCGACGCATCGGAATCCCAGATGCTGCAGGCCGGTGTCGGGCGGCGCCGCCATCCGCGCGCTGGGTCTGTAGCTGGCGCAGTAGCTGTCATTGCAGAGGAACGAACCGCCGCGGTGTATATACGACTGCGGCGCGTCGGGATTGCGCGGGTCCAGGCTCTTGCTGGGGCCCTTGGGATTGATGGCCAACTTGTCGTTGCCGGCCTCTGCCACGCGCCGCTCATAGGTGTCGGGCCGATACAGATCGGCGCACCACTCCCACACGTTGCCCGCCATATCATGGAGGCCGTAGCCATTGGGCGGAAAGCTCTTCACCGGTGCCGCCCTCTCGAAGCCGTCCTCCTTCGTGTTGCGGTGCGGGAAGTCACCGGTCCAGACATTCGCGCGCGCGGGATTCACCGGCTCGTCGCCCCAGGCGTTCACCTTCCCATCAAGCCCTCCCCGCGCGGCGAACTCCCATTCGGCCTCCGTGGGGAGCCGCTTCCCCGCCCACTTGCAGTAGGCCCCGGCATCCTCGAAACTGATGTGGACCACGGGATAGTTATCCATCCCTTCGATACTGCTGTCCGGCCCGCTGGGATGGCGCCAGTTCGCGCCCGTGGTCCATGACCACCATGCGGCGTACCCGTTGAGATCGACGGGGTGATTCGGCGGAGTAAACACCAGCGAACCCGGTTGCAGCGCTTCCGCCGGCGGCTTTGCCGTGTCGGGTGGAAGCTGCTTCCTCAGCTGCTCCCAATCCACGGGGCGCTCCGCCACCGTCTCGTAGCCTGTGGCCTCGGCAAAGGCGCGAAACTGCGCGTTAGTGACTTCGGTCACGTCGATCCAGAAGCCATCCACCCGGACGCGATGGGTCGGCGCCTCGTCGGGGCGCGCAAGGGCGTCGGTGCTCCCCATGGTGAACTCGCCGCCGGGAATCCAGACCATGCCTGCGACGGACACAGGAGTTTCCGAGGCGGAGGGCCTTGCGGACTCCTCGGGCTGTGCCTTTGGCGCCCCCTCTCCCGCCACCGCCGCCAGAATTGTCGCCGCCCGCCCGCCGCCCGTTGGGCAGCAGTTCCCCCATTCCGCCGCGAATCCCGACGCACCAACAGACAGCGCGAATCCAGTCAGGACTGTGCGAGTGAGAATACGGCGAGGCGCGCTACCCATCTTCGATCCCCCTGCCCCGGGCGGGCGGTTGCGGAATACAGGGGTTTGAGGTGACTCATCCTCCCCTCGTCGGCAAGGGAATCGTAGCATTCGCCGGTGCCGGCCATAGGCTGATCGGCGGCTTGGCCGAATCCGCTTGCTCCGCACCGGTCAATTCAAGACCTATCTATCCAGTTATCTGGAAAGAGGCACGGCATGATCACCACCACCGGCGAATACGCGCTCCGCGCCGCCGTCTTTCTGGCCCAGCACGCGGGCGAGGCCCAGACATCCGCCGTGATCGCGGAGGGCACCAAGGTCCCCCAGGGCTACCTCTCGAAAATTCTCCAGTCGATGGTCCGCGCGGGAGTCGTTACCTCCCAGCGCGGCCTGCACGGCGGATTCCTGCTGGCGCGGCCCCCCGCGGAAGTCAGCGTCCTCGACGTCCTCCGCGCCGTGGACTCCGCGCCCCAGCGCATCCACCATTGCCCCCTCGGCATTCCCGGGCACGTGCGCCTGTGTCCGGTGCATCACCTGGTGGACAAGGCGATCTCCGGCGTGGAGGAGGCTTTCGCGAATTCCGACCTCAAGACCCTCTCGCGCAGCGTGCGCGGAATCGCGGCCCTGTGTGCGGATCCCTGCTTCATCATGCCAAATAAAGGACAACTGACTCCAGATATACCATTTTAGATTCAACACCCGGCTCAAACCACCCCCAGGAGACTCAAAATGAGCAGCACCATCGAGCACATCGACGAACCCCGCCTCGACACCGACGTTGCCTACCGCGTCGGATTCCTCGGCAAGTTCATGGGCTTCGGCGCGGCGGAAATCGCCCTCGTCCACGAATCCGCCACCCACCTTGCCCCCCTCGTCCCCGGCCTCGTGGACGCCGTGTACGACAAGCTCTTCGCCTTCGACGCCACCAAGCGCCACTTCGTCCCCAAGCAGCATGGATTCGACGGCGCCGCTCCCGCAAACCTCGACGACCTTACCCTCGACCACGAGCAGATCGCCTTCCGCAAGAGCCACCTCTCCCAGTACCTCGTCAAACTCGTCACCACCCCCTACGACGAGAAGATGCTCCAGTACCTGGACTGGGTTGGCCGCATCCACACCGCCAAGGCCGGCAACCCCGCCATCGTCGTCCCCATCGTCCAGATCAACGCCCTCTTCGGCTTCGTCAACGACGCCCTCATCGCCACCTTCGACGGGCTGGAAATCCCGCAGGAGAAGAAGACCGCCTACAGCCGCGCGTTCACGAAACTGCTTTGGATTCAGGCGGACCTGTTTGTGAGGCACTATGTGAACGGGGCGAAGTAGGGCCCCGCGCTGTGCCCCCATTGGTGTTCTCGCGCCAGGCTACCGTTCGACTCATCCCAGCACCAGAGCGGCGATCATTGGGATAGCAATGGTAACAAGGAGGACAAGGGCGCACCCCGAGCCCGCCATGCTTGTTCTTCGAGTCGTTCGTGTAGTATATCTCAGCCCCGTGCCACGGATGGAGTAGGTCGTGCGTGTTCCCTTGGAGGAGAAATTCGCGGCAATTCCCTTACCCCTAATCGAAATCGAGGTGCCTTGCTTCCCGAAATTCAGCCCTGTCCCGGGAGCGATTCGTATCGACCGTCGAAAACCCCAACCCATCACCAGCTCCTAATCCAACTGGATAGCCTCCCCTGCCGTTCCCTACCTATCCCCTGCCCCTGCCTGCTTTTCCCTGCCGTAAATGGCACGCCCGACAGGATTCGAACCTGTGACCGACAGCTTAGAAGGCTGTTGCTCTATCCGGCTGAGCTACGGGCGCGCAGTGGCGATGGTGTAGGGCCGGGGGCGGGTCCCCCGCAACGGGAGAGTGCGCCAGGCTCGTGGGGCAGGGGGCGACGGGCTCGGCAGGGGGAGCCCTGAAAACCCGAACCGGACCGGTCCAATTTTCATTGACAGGTGAAACGCTTCACGCGGTAACTAACGCGCGTTAGCACCTTCAAATCCCCTTCCAAGAGAGAGACCATGATAAAGGCACCAACTCTTACGGCCTGTGCCACCCTCCTGGCATTGGCCGCAGCATCCATCGCGCCCGCAGCGGCGCTTGAAACCGTCGGCACCGGCGGCACACAGGCTACCATCGCCGCCGCGATCGCGGCCGTGGACAACAACGGAGTCGTCGAGATTATCACGGCGGGAACCTATACCGAATCCCTCAGCCTCCACTCTGGCCCCGCAAACTACACGATTCGGAAAGCGGGCAGCGTTGTCGGCACGGTCACCATCGAGGCGCCTGTTGATGGTCTCTCCTCCGCCCTGGTCCTGAGCGCCACGGCGACAACGGATCAGACCATTGCGATCGAGGGGCTGACAATCCAGCGCCCGCTCGGAATCGGCCCCGCGGTTGCCCTTAATCAAAGCACGACCAACACGGCGGTCGTCACGTTCAACGACTGCATCATCCGCGCCACCGGTGTGGTGAACGCGGACCGGGGGGAGGCACTTTCCGTCGTGGCGGGAGGGAGTGCCGCGGTAGGCCCCGTTACATTCACGCTCAACCTGAACAATTCCGACCTCTCTACGACCTCCCTCAAGGCCGACAGCAAGGCCGCGTTGCGCATCCAGGCCGCGACGGTCACGAATTTCGCCGTCAACTCGACCAATACCAATTACGTGTCATTCTACCGCGCCATCCGCAGCGACGGCGGCGACAACCAGAATTGGAACCTCACCGGCGGCACAATCACCGCACTCACGGAGCGCGCGTTTCAGCTCAATACCTCCCACGCCTCCAGCACCGTCTCCATGACCGGCGTTACGATCATTGCCGGCGAGGAGTGCATCCACGTTGATCAAGCGGCAACCGTAACCCCCAACAACAAGTGGACACTGAACCGCTGCACCTTTGACAACACCGCGAACTCGGCGGGAGTTGGCGACCAGACGGTCCGCATCACCTATGGAGCGGCGACAACAAGCGAACTGAACGTGTACAACTGCCTCTTCCTTCTGGCGCAGGGAGTCAGCACCACGAACTTCCGCGGCCTCAACGTCGCCGGATTCAATTCGACCGGCACGGGCACCCAGGGCCTGTATATCTACAACAACACCTTCGTTGGCGTAGGTACGGGGTCTGGCGCCGCCGTAGGCGGAACCACGGTGGAGGCCAATTGCTGGAACAACGTCGCCCTCAATTTGACCGGCGGTGACTTTATCTTCGGCGGCTCGTATTCCAGCGGGACACTCCGCGCATCGGGAAAGAACCACATCGTTGGTCCTTCCGACGACTCCACTCCTCCCGGAACGGATCGCGTCTATACAGTGGCCGCGGCGGGACTTGCCAATGCGCTGACCGCGGCAGGGCTCGACTCCAACTACAAGCCCCTCTCCGGCTCGATTCTGATAGGCGCTGGCGCGGCGGACTTCAACAGCGCGGGAATCACCACGCACACCAAGACCGACATCCTCAGCCTCGTCGGCTCGGTTGATCGCACCAACATCGCCCGCTCCAACCCGCCCGACGTCGGCGCGTTCGAGGACATGGCCTCCGTTTACGAATGGTCGATGTTCTAAGACGACGCAATAACGTAGCCAGCATCGCCACGGGGCGCGGGGATCCAACTTCCCGCGCCCCCTCTTCATGTCCTCTTAAACCGCCGCCCCCGCCCAGATCATCCGGGCGGGGGCGGCTGTATATTCGTTTCTCATCGAACCCGGCGAATCAACCCCGATTCCCAGTTCCCAATTCCCCATCCTAGTACCGGTAATGCTCCGCCTTGTACGGCCCCTCGACGGGGACGCCGATGTACTCGGCCTGCTGGGGGGAGAGCATGGTGAGCTTTGCGCCGAGCTGGTCCAGATGGAGGCGGGCCACCTTCTCGTCCAGAACCTTCGGGAGCGTATAGACGTTGCGGTCGTACTTGCCGTTGTTCCGGTTCTCCCAGAGGTCGATCTGGGCGATCGTCTGGTTGGTGAAGCTGGCCGACATCACGAAGCTGGGGTGGCCCGTGGCGCAGCCCAGGTTCACCAGGCGGCCCTCGGCGAGAAGGATGATGCGCTTTCCGTTGGGCCAGACGATGTGGTCAACCTGGGGCTTGATGTTGTCCCACTCCAGATCGCGGAGCGCCGCCACCTGGATCTCGCTGTCGAAGTGGCCGATGTTGGCGACGATCGCGTTGTGCTTCATGTTGTCCATGTGCTGGCGCGTGATCACGCTCAGGTTGCCCGTGGTGGTCACGAAGATGTCGCCCCACTTGCTGGCATCGTCCATCGTCACAACCTGATAGCCTTCCATGCAGGCCTGCAGGGCGTTGATCGGATCGATCTCCGTCACATAGAGCGTGGCGCCAAGGCCCTTGAAGCTCTGCACCGTTCCCTTGCCCACGTCGCCATAGCCGCAAACCACGACCTTCTTGCCTGCGATCATGACGTCGGTGGCGCGCTTGATGGCGTCCACGCAGCTTTCGCGGCAGCCATAGAGGTTGTCGAACTTGGACTTGGTGACGGAGTCGTTCACGTTGATCGCGGGGAAGAGCAGTTCGCCCTTCTTGGCCATCTCATACAGGCGATGCACGCCCGTGGTGGTCTCTTCGGAGATGCCGACGATCCCCTCCGCCATCTTGGTCCAGTACTTCGGATCCTCGTCCAGCGTGTCGTTGAGGAGCGTATCGACGACCTCGATCTCCTCGTTCTCGCGCGAAATGGCGGGCTTCACGCCTGTCTTCTCGAACTCGATCTCGCGCTTGCGGCCGCGATGGATCAGGAGGGTGGCGTCTCCGCCGTCGTCAACGATCGTGGTGGGGCCGCCATCGGGGAAGGCCAGGGCCCACTTGGTGTACTGCCAGTACTCGGTCAGGGTCTCGCCCTTGAACGCATAGACAGGGATACCGGCCTCGGCGATGGCCGCGGCGGCGTGGTCCTGAGTGGAGAAGATGTTGCACGAGGCCCAGCGGATGTCGGCGCCGAGTGCCTTGAGCGTCTCGATCAGCACG
>JBBQYG010000174.1:0-8231 GCA_038208905.1 Candidatus Sumerlaeia bacterium
GGGATGGGTGCCGGTGAAGGCGATGGCGCGGACGCGCTCCTTCTGCTCGTCGGTGAGGACCACTTGGTGCTGGCGCTTGCGCATGGGAAGTCTCCTTTGCGCCAAGCCACGCCCGCAGGCACCAACAACGGCTAGAAAAAACCGCTTATTTCAGGACGGATGGGACACTAGAACTTCATCCAGAACAGCTCCGTGCGCAGGTCGGGGTCGCGGTGGCGCCCAACGAGGCCGAAAAGGAATCGCGTGGAGCCGGTCTTGGCGCCCATGGCGTCGTGGGTGGTTTCCTGGGTGAAGAGGAGCAGGTTGATCTTCTTTCGCTCGGAACCATCGGCGGCGCGCTCGAACTTCCAGGCGTTCTTGAACCAGCGCACGCGCATCGTCTCCTCGACGATGTCGGTCTCCTTCTCCCAGAACGTCCAGAGCGGCGCCCAGTTGCGGTCCAAGGGCTCGAACCAGCTATAGGGGAACAGGTGGATGGCGCTCGAATAGGTCTCTCCGGTGCGCCTCTCGACGCGGCGGAAGAAAGGGAAGAAGTACTGGTTCACCGACATGGAGCCGTCGTCGTAGTTCTTCGCCGCGCGCGCATAGACGGGCACATAGTAGTGACGCTTGTACTCGTGGTCGGCCCGCTTGTTCCAGCGATAGACGTGCAGGGGCCAGATGATGTTCTTGCTCACGCGGGAATCGTTGGAGACCCGGGTGTAGAATGGAAACACTCCGCCGCCGGTGGTGCGGTCGGGGTCGGGCTCTTGGCCCTCGAGCGCCTTGCGGCTGCGGACGACGAACCACAGCCAGCGGCGCTCGCGGATTCCCGTGCGCGAGTTTTCCTCCACGTTGTAGAGGCCGAAGAAGTACCCATGCACGGTGCGGTCGCCAACGGAGAGCTTGGCGTAGAACGGAATCACCGCGTCGAGCTTCACATTGTCGCGGTGAAACTTGGCGTAGAAGGGCAGGAACATGAGAATGTTTTGCTGGCGGTCGTCGCTGTCGGCGATGCGGCCCTTGCGGTAGTGGCCGAGCGGCCAGAGCCAGTAGGCGCGCTCGAACTCGCCCTCGCGCTTGGCATAGGCGAAGAGCGGCCACAGGCGGAAGCCCGACACCTTGGGCCCCTTGTAGATGCCGGTGATCGGCCAGACAAAGGAGTAAATCTCGCTAAAGTCCTCACCCGTGCCTTTGGAGCTGTGGACAAAGAGCGGCCAGAGGAAGAAGCGGATATTGTCGTGGTTCCAGTAGCCCTTAATGTTGCCCGCGATCGGAAACACCGCGGCAAAGGTAACGGGCCGCGGCGGAAAAAGGGGCACCGGCAGGCGCGCCTGGTGGGCGTACCAGATCAGCGGAAACAGGATGCGATACTTGCCGCCGTCGGCGTGATCGCCTTGGAACCAGAGCGGCACCAGCAGGCGGTCGAACTGCTCGCCGCGCTCGCGCTGCTCGGTGCGCTGGTAGTAGACCGGCAGGAGGTAGCTGCGGTGCTTGTCCGTGGAGCCCCGGGTCCTGGGCCAATATCGATAGTTGAAGAACGGATAGAGCACATCGACGCCGCGCTCGCCGGTCTCGTCCTTGCGGAAAATGCTATAGATCGGGTGGAGGCCGAGCGTCAGCGTGTCGGACGTTTCGCGCCGCGAGTAGAACGGCCACGCAACGTGGGTCTCGTTGTCGCCGGGCGCGCCCAGGCGATCGTCCTGATCGTAGATCGGGAAGAACTGCGCCGGCACGATGGCGGGCATCGCGGCCAGCGCCGCCACGGCAAGGACCACGAGAAAGCGGGCGAGACTCCGAATCGAATCAGGCACGGACTGGCGGGAACTCGATGGTGAAGGTGGTGCCGACGTTTTCCTCGGACTCGCAGGCAATCGTGCCCTGCATATCCTCGATGTTCTTCTTGCACATGGAAAGGCCAAGACCCGTGCCCGCCGAGCCCTTGGTGGTGAAGAAGGGGAAGAAGATGCGGCCCATCTTGTCCGCCGGGATTCCCATGCCATTGTCGCGAATCGAAATCACAATGGTGCCATCCACGCGTCGCGACGTGGTGACGACGATGGAGCCGTCGGCGTGGGAAATCGCCTCCATCGAATTGACGAGAAGGTTCATCAGCGTGCGCTGAAGGCCGAGTTCGTCCAGCTTGCGCGGCATGATCTCCTCGTCGAGGTCGAGTTCCAGCGTCACACCCTTGGCGACGAGCTGCTTCTCGATCTCCTCGGCGATGGAGCAGACGAGTTCGTTGATATCGACGTCGCTGAGTTCGAGGTCCTTGTGGCTGCTGAACTCGAGCATGTCGCGGACGAGCTTGCCGATCTTGTCGATGCCGCGCGAGACGACCTGCCACGCCTCTTTCGAGCCGGAGAGATCGTTGCGACCGAGGGCGCGCGTGAGGAGTTCAGCGCCGCCCTGGGAAAGCAGCAGGATGTTCTTCACGTTGTGGCTGATGCCGGCGACGGTCTCGCCCACGGCGGCAAGGCGCTGGCGGTGGGTGGCCTCGCGCTGCATGCGCATGTTGGAGAGCGAGACGCCGACTTCCGTCGCCACGATCATCACGAATTCGAGGTCGTCCTGATTGAAGACCTTGCCGTGCTCGGTGGTGTCCAGGTGCAGGGCGCCGATCACTTCGTCGCCGATCACCATCGGGGCGCAGATGGTGGAGCGAATGTCGTTCATCAGGATCGATTCGCTGGCGCTGAAGCGGTCGTCCACCTGGGCGTCCTTGCTGAGGACGGCGACGCGCTCGGTGAGGACCTTGTTGAGGATTGTCCGGGAGACCTTCACCTTCTGGGGAACGATGGGCTCGTCGCGGTACTTCACGGCGGTCACGTCGAGCTGCTCGGCGTCGCGGTGGAATCGCGTGAGGATCACGCCGCGGTCGGCGTTGACGGCGATGAAGAGCACGTCGAGCACGCGCTGGAGGATGAACTCCTCGCTCTGCGCGTCCATGGAGCGGAGCAGTTCGGAAAGGCGGTAGAGGGAGGACAGGCGCTGGTTGAGCTTGAACAGCGTCGCCTTGTCCACCTTCTTGTCCGACGCGGTGGAGATGACAGAGGACTTGCTGCGCTCGGAAACGTCCTCGGCCTTGAGGACGGACTGCTGGGTGCCGGAGGAGCGACCGCGGTCGTCCTCGAAGTCCACGATGTCCTTGCCGGTGATGCTGGAGGCGGATCCGGAGGCGGCGGGCGCGAGTTCGTTGCGGAATCGGAATTCGACATTGCCAAAAGTGACCTGGTCGCCGTCGTGGACGACCATCTGGGTGACGCGCTCTCCGTTGACCATGCTGCCGTTGGAGGAGTTGAGGTCCTGGACAACGAAGAATTCACCGCGGCGGTCGATGCGGGAGTGGAAGCGGGAGATCGAATCGAGCGACAGCACGATGTCGTTGCTGGGGTGCCGCCCCACGGTCGTCTGTTCGCCAGCGAGTATGTATTCCTCGAGCATGCCGGGCTGGATGTTTTTGGGAATGCGGCGGACGGGGGCGGGCATCGGGTACTCGCTCCGGGGGTGGCGGGGGAAGGCTCCGACTCCTCGGCGAACTGCGGCGCCGGCCGCGTATCGACGGGGGCCAGCATAAGGTGAACCTTCTTGGTGTCGTTGACGTAGAAGGGCATCGCCTCCATCAGCAGGTCGAAGCCCGGCCACAGCCACGGCGGGGCGCGGAACCGGACGCGCTTGCCATCGGCCACGTAGCCCTCCTTGGTCGCGACAAAATCGTAGTACCAATACCAGGTGAAGGGCTGTTCCAAGGGCGTGGTGCCCAGATTGACGCCGTTCATCGTGATCATGGCCTCGGCGGGTTCGCTCGTGACGATCACCTTTGACCGGACACACGCCGCCAAGCACAGCGATGCGCCCAGCAGGGCGATTCCCGCAACCAGCCTCGAAGACCTGAGCCCAACGCGCATAGTGACTGGCAATCCCGTTCGATATTGGGCCCCACAAGACATCCAACTCCGCGGGGCTGTCAAGCGAGGCTTCCCGCCAAACCTACCGCTTCGCAACGCGCCGCGCCCGGGGATAGGTCATCGTCGCGATGGGGCTGATCTCCAACCCCTCGATGTCCGTCTGCACCAGAAGGTTCAGGTTGTAGTTGTAGAGAGGGGCGATGGCGCACTCGTCCTCGACGAGGAGCTTTTCGGCCTGGATGAAGTAATCCTCGCGCTTGATGGCATCGGTTTCGAAGCGCGCCTTCTCGATCAGCACGTTGAACTCCGGATTGTCGAAATGCGAGGAATTCTTGGCATTTCCGGTCTGGAATATCTCCAGGAAATTGAGGGGATCGTCGAAGTCGGCGATCCAGCTCCCGCGGCAGAACATGAAGTCCCCCTGGATTACCCGGTCCTGGACAACTCCCCAGTCGGCGTTCTGCAGCCTGACGTCCACGTCGAACGCCTGGCGCCACATGTTCTGGAGCTGCTCCGCGATGACCTTGTGGGTTTCGCTGGTGTTGTAGAGATACTCCGTCGCGGGTAGCGGCCTGCCGGCTCCGTAGCCCGCCTCGGCAAGAAGCTTGCGGGCGGCCTCAATGTCCTGAGGCCCGACGAAATCGCCCGCCACCGCGCGGAAGTCCTTCTCTGTACCGCGGGCGCTGGGCACCCCGACGGGGACGAAACCCTGGGAGGGAGTCTCGCCGCCGCGCGTTACGCGCTCGGTGATGAGCTTGCGGTTGATGGCCTTGCTGAACGCGCGACGCACCAGCTTGTTGTCGAAGGGCGCCTTGGTCGTGTTGAAGGAGATGTAGTACTTCCCAAGGGAGGGGACGTTGCGGTACTCGGGGCGTTCCTTCCAGTAGTTCATCTGGGCGATGGAGACGGATCCCGTCACGTCGAGGTCGCCGGTGCGGAAGGCCTGGTCCTCGGTGTTCTGGGAATCGATCATGTAGAGGAGAACCTTCTCCCAGAAGATCGCATCCTTGTCCCAGTAGGTGTCGGCCCTTACCAGTTCGATATGATCGCGCGCCCGGTAGGAGGCCATGCGGAAGGGGCCGTTGCCGTTGTAGGTATCCGGCGAAAAGGCCCATCGGGTGCCGTGGGCGTCGATTGTGGGCTTGTGCAGGGGCAGCCAGGGGGCAAAGGCGACGAGGGTCAGGAAGAAGGGCGCCGGAAAGGCGAGCTTGTAGCGAAGCGTCCGGTCGTCCACCACCTCGACTGAATCGAGGGAAAGCTTGGCGTCCAATCCGCCGCCGTCGAAGAAGGCCTGTCCGCCCTCCAGAAATCCATAGACCATCTTGCTGTAGGGCGCGGCGAGTGTCTTGGTGGAAATACGCTCGACGGCATACTTGAAGTCGCGGGCCGTGACGCTGTCGCCATTGTGCCAGCGTGCGTTTTCGCGAATCCGGAACGTCCACGTGCGGAAGGTTTCGTCGTGCTCCCACGATTCGGCGACTCCGGGCTGTGGCTCCATCTTGCCGTTCAGCCAGACGAGCGGCTCCATGAGGCCGTGCATCGCCTTGTTGCCCGGGATGTCGTCGATCATCGAAGGATCGAGGCTCAGGGGTTCCGCGGAGAGATTCACGCGCAGCGTGGTGTCCAGCTTGGCGCCCGCGCCGGACGACGAGGGAATCTGGTCATTCTTGGAATCGGTGGATTTGTTGTCCGACCCGCCGCAACCAGCGAGGAGGGCTCCAACGGCGAGTACGAGTGTGAAGAGGGCTTTCATGGCGAGGCGAAGGTGCTCCCGGTCGTGGCGAAGTGTTCGGCCCGCAGGGTGGAGACAAGGCATTCGAGTGACAAGTGGAAGATGGAGGAGCGGAATAAGCAAGCGGGCGCGGCAACCGAAGTCGCCGCGCCCGCCGATATCCATCCCTGGGGGAGGGAAACCGTTACTTGGTGGTGATACCCGTTCCCATCGCGCCGTCCACATAGACGCCGACGAAGAAGAAGGGGATGCCCGTGTACATTTCCGTGTGGGGCGTCACGTTGATCATGGCGTCGGCGCCATCGGCCTTGGCCGACTCGGCGACCGACTGGAGAAGCGCCTCGTTGGTGGCGCCCATGGGGTACAGCTCGATGAGCTTAAGGAAGAAAGGAAGACCCACGGCGATGCCCACTTCCGTGCCGGTGTAGTGGCCGGTCGCGGTGTAGTTCTCGAAGGTGCCGTCGCCCGTCGTGATGTTCTTGAAGCCAACCGCGTCGGAGACCTGCTTGAGATCGGTGCCGCCGGGGATGTAGGCGCAGCCGACGGAAAGGGTGGTGGCGAGACCGCACGCGAGTGCGAGAAGCGTCTTCTTCATGTGAATTCCTCACTGAAAGTTGGAGTCGGGCGACAAAGTCGCCGTTTCAATGCGTGATGCTGGGAAGAACAATCATGGACCCCGGCGACCAGTGCAAGCCCCAAATGCGACTCGGGTGCGGCGCCCAACGACTGATCAGGGGGGGCCAACCAGCCGGATTTCCACCCCTTCGACCGTCAGATCCCGTGCCTTGGAGTCCAGATAGCGAATCCAGGCCTCGGGGTGGAATCCCGTAAACGATCCCCGCCCCACGACATGGGTGAAACCACAATCGCGCAGTGCCCGGGCGATCGCATCAGGCTCCGCCTTGATACTTCCGGCGGCCTCCACGAGGTCATTCCGCATCGGAAGAATGGCCGACCAGTACAGGGCGCGCGAGGGGTACCCATGACCGATGACGCGCCCCGCTGGCCCGGCAAGGAGCAGCTCCTCCACCGCGGCGAACTCCGGCCCGATGGTGCCCCGATCCCGGAGGTACTGGCGTCGGGTTTCCTTCGCGAGGAGTGGAACCCAGCGCTCATTGAGATTCCCTTGATGCTTGAACCAGTCCGATCCTGCCGCGGCCAGCATCGCGATTGCCAGCACGGGGGCCATGACGCAGGCGCGCGCACTGCCGCTGGCCGCCGCAAGCCTTCCGCAGAGCAGCGCAACCAGCACTCCCCCAACCCCCATCGACGTATAGCCATAGCGGCCGTCGGGGTGCCCGCGCGTGAAGAAAGCCTCGGCCAGGTAAAGCCCGATGCAGAGCGCAGTCAGCAGGGCTGCGCGTCCGCGCGCGGGTCCCGACCAGGGCGCCCCGCGCATCGCCAACGCCGCCAGCCCGGCGATCATGCCAAGGAGGGAGAGCACGTACTTCTGCATCAGCAGGTGTTCCGCATAGCGCAGCGGCGCCAGAAGAAGCCCCGACCTCCCACCGCCCGCAAACGCATCGAACCCGCCAGCCAGCCCCGTGGAGCGGGCGCTCTCTGGTCCGAAGACGGAAATCATCAGCGGCGCGACGGGATTTCCCACATAGAGCAGATTGCGGGCGGCCCACGGCGCCAACGCCGACAGAGACGCCACGCCGCACAAGGCCAGCAGGGGAATCTGGCGCCGCATCGACCACGCCGCGGCCAGTCCCAGCGGGAATCCCAGCAGCGGCCACGCGGTGTACTTGGTGGCCATCGCGGAGCCCGCCATGAGCCCCAGAGCCAGGGCGCGTCCCGCGTCCCATTTACGTCCAACGCGCTCCGCCAGAATCGCGACCCCCGCCAGCCCATACATCGCCGTGGCCAGATCGATATACGTTGTTGTGGAGAGGTAGCACATCGTTGGCAGGAACGAGTAGAGCCCCGCCGCCGAAGTGGCGTTGACGCGCAGCAGCGACGCCAGCCGCGCGCACCAGACGGCCCCCGCGAGACCAGCGCAGAAGTGCATCAGCTTGGCGGCGGAATCACTCCCCAGCGAGAGGCTCCACGCGAAGAGCATTTCGAATCCGTAGGGGAAGTAGGAATGGCCGTTCTCGGGCACCTCGACCATGCGCCCGAAGTTGAGCCAGAGGCGGGGGACTTGAAGGTGGTAGAAGAGCGGGTCGTGGCGGACTTCCGGTGTGAGCGCACCACCAATCGCCAGCGCGCCCATGACCACCATGCCCGCCGCGACGATGCGTTCCAGCGCGTTCAGTGCAAGGAGCGACTTGGCGGGAAACTTCCAGTGCCCGGCCCGCAACGCCCGCAGCGACTCGGGAACCGCCGGCGCCGCCAGCAGAGCCGCCAAAACCGTCAGCGTCGGCCCATCCAGCCTTAGATGCCCACCCACCGCGAACACCAGCGACACAACCGCGCAGCCAAAGGTGAAGGGGAAGGCGAGCGACATCGCCCAGCGGAGCACGGGCCCCGTGTGCAGGTCGTCCGCGGGCTCCGGGGCGAGACCGCCCAAAAACCGCAAGGCCGCCCTGCCCGCGAGGAGGGTCAGGACGGCCTGGAGGAAAAAGACGGCGAGGTGAATCAAGACGGTGCGATGGTGCCTTCCCGATGGT
>JBBQYG010000175.1:0-8209 GCA_038208905.1 Candidatus Sumerlaeia bacterium
AGGGGGCGATGCAAGGATGTACCAATGCCACGCACCTACCCCAATCTACGACAGGAGACAACGCACCCATGAGTTACTCGGCAATGCGACCAGACGGCGTCGCAGTCTATCCGGCCTCCCAAGCGCCGACGAGCGAGCGCCTGACTTTTATCCGTAAGGTTTACCTGATGATGTTTTCCGGGATACTGGCCTATGCCACGATCTCGGGCGCCCTCACCTTTGGGGCCTTGGCTCATATGGCTGGGACTCCGATCCCGGGATTAAGCACCCTTGGCATGCTATCGATGAACATCCCGCCGCTCGTCGCTCTCCTGCTGATCGTGGGCGCCTCGATAGGGGCTCATGCGATCTCAATGGTCAAGGGGCTGAACTTGGTCGGCTTCTACGGATTTGCGGCGGTCTTCGGAATTCTTTCAGTCAACCTTTTTGCCTACGCGATGGTGGTCGCGGGCCCCGCGGTGATCTTTCAGGCACTCGGTCTCACGGTGCTTGTCTTCGGTGGGCTCTCGGCCTACGTGCTGATCACCAAGAAGGACTTCAACTTCATCGGCGGCTTCCTGATGGTGGGCATGTTCCTGCTGCTGGGCGCGGTCGTGGTCGCCATCGTGATGCAGATGATGGGCATGCAGGTCCGTATGTTATCCATCGGCCTGGCCATCTTTTCCACGCTGCTCTTCGCCGGTTATGTGTTGTATGACACCTCGAACATGCTTCATCGCTACAGCACCGACATGGTGGTCCCTGCGGCGCTGGCGCTGATGATCGACTTCATCATGCTCTTCCGCAACATCCTGTACCTGCTGATGGCCAGCCGCAACTGAGCCAAACCGCCTGATCAGATACGAAGTCACCTAATTGACCCCGGCGATCAGTCTGATCGCCGGGGTCTTTTGCACCGTCCGCCAGCGGCACAGTTGCGGGTTGACCCGGCCTCTGTGCCGCCTTGAATGCACGGGCGTTACACAACGAATCAGGAGAAACCCGATGAAACGTAAAGCTCTTGGAATACTTGGCCTCGCTGCCTTGGTGGCCGCATGCGCCTCCTATCCGGCAGTCAATCTGCGCGCTCAGGATGCCCCCGCCGCCGGGGCTCAGGCCGAGCCGACCCCGACGCCGACTCCCCTCGCCGATCAGGACCTGATCGTTTCCATCAACGGCAAGAAGCTCACCGTCGAACAGCTCCGCTTCCTAGCCCTCACGCGGCGCTCCCCCTATGTGGCCCGCTTTGCCGCCAACGCAATTCCCTCAATGCGAGGGGAGGAGTTGACCGACCTTGCGAAGTCCCTTGGCGTATATGACGCGCTTGCCGCCGAAGCGAAGGAGAAGGGCGTCGAGCCCACCGACGAGGACAAGGCCAAGGCCGACCAGCAGTTGAACCAGTTTCTGGAGGGGATCGTCTTCCGCATGGTCATCACGGACCAGCTCAAGCCCCCCACCGCCGAGGAACTCGATGCCGCCTACGAGGCGCGCCGCGAGAAGGAGTTCAAGCGCCTCGAGGAACTCCGCATGAGGCACCTCTACGTTTCCACCTACGAGGAGTACCGCGCCAAGGAAGGCGATACCTTGGAGTCCATCGCCGCTGCCCTTGGCGGAAGCGACGACCTCGCCATGAAAATCCTCGATGACGCCACGAAAAAGCCCCGCATCGAATCCTATGAGGCGCCCAAGGATGACCCGGAGGCAAAGTCGGACATGCCCCTGCCGCCGCGCGCGCTCACGGAGGGCGAGCTGCTTCTGGTGCCTTCCAAGGCAAAGATCGAATCGGCCAAGGCCAAGGCCGAGGATGCAATCAAGCGCCTGCAAGCCGGCGAGTCCTTCGAGAAGGTGGCGATGGAGGTCTCTGAAAACGAGAACCCCGGCAAGCTGTGGACCATCCGCCCCGAAACACAGGAGCGGAGCATGATGGAGGAACTGCTCACGGCCTTCAACGAGTTGAAGGACGGCGAGTTTTCGCAGCCGATTCAGACCAAGCACGGCTTTCAGATTGTGAAGCGCGAAGGCTATCAGGCGAAGAGCTATGTGTCGCGCGAGGATGCCGAGGCACAACTCAAGAGCATCGTCGAGGGCGAGAAGAGGCAGGGGCTGATCGACGCCTTCTTTGAGAAGTACGGCAACGATCCCGCCGTCGTCTCCATCAAGGAGGCCGCCGTGCTTGCACGCGGCGAAGACGCCAAACCCGAGGACGTTCTCGCAACAATTGGCGAGAAGGTATATGTCCGCAAGGACGTCGCCGAGGGCCGCAGCGCCCCCACAGAGAAGGATCTGGAAACGGTGGACTCCTTCCGCAAGTGGCTCCTGGGCCAGCGCTCCAGCAAGCAGGAGATCGTGGAGGGCTTCAAGAAGAGCCAGAAGCTCGGCGAACTCGACAGCGCGAAGCAGACGCGGGAGCTGGCGCTGGCGACAGTCGTCGCGACGCGCTATCTGGATACGCTCCTCGCGGACAAGGCCAGTGCCCTCAGCGAAGAGGAAATCCGCAAGTACTACGACGAGAACATCAGCTACTATCGCCAGAGCGCGGCCTACGATCTGGTCGCCGTCAATGCGGCCTACGATCCTGCCTTGGAGCCCGCCGACGCGAAGGCCAAGGCGATCGCGCTCTTGGAAGAGAAGGCTGGATCGATCCAGACCGTCGCCGATTTCCGCAGCCTTGCCGACGAGATGAAGGCAAACGCCGCCGCCACGGGCCGTTCCGGCGCGCTCGGCATGATCAGCCCCGACAACCTTCCCGAGGAGGACCGCAAGGCCGTGGAGGCCGCGAAGGTCCCGGGCAAGTCCGCCATTGTGGCGGGCGATTCGCTTGCCACGATCTACTGGGTCGAGTCCAAGCGCGAAGAAAGCACGGAGCCCTTCGATTCAGTGAAGGCCGCGATTACGGATATCCTCGGCAAGCGCGTCCGCGGCGACGCGGAAACGGCGATTCACGTGGATTACAAGGAGAAGGCCGAGGTGGAGGCCCTGACGAAGTAGTCGAGGATGTTGGGGGAGAATGGACGCCAGGGGCCGCCTGCGAGGGCGGCCCCTTCTTTTGAGGTCTGGGGATGAAAAAATAAATCGCCGCCGGGTGCCGAATTGTCGTTGACCTGTGACGCGGAGAGGGTAGGCTTTCCTCCCCTTGGCGAGAGTAAATGCGCCGAGGTTCGGTCGCGGGGTGGAGCAGCTGGTAGCTCGTCGGGCTCATAACCCGAAGGTCGTAGGTTCGAATCCTGCCCCCGCTACCATTTCTTTTCCTTGCTATATGAGGCGGCATCCAAAGCGGAAACGCCTCGACAGTGGCGGGGTAGCTCAGCTGGTGAGAGCGGTGGATTCATAACCCACAGGTCGGCGGTTCGAACCCGCCCCTCGCTACCACAAGCCAACGAAAAGTTTCCAAACCCGAGCGATGTGCCATTGATCCCCCTCTTGTTCTGGTGGTTCGCTCCTCGTCGCGCTTGCGTATGCTTCCCTTTCATCCGATTCAGGACACGGCGAACTTGAGCCTTTCTCTCGCGAAGAAACCACGACTTTCCGTGGTGATCCCATTCTACAATGAGGAAGAGAACATCGTCGCCGTGTGCGAGGAGGTGCGTCAGGTTCTTGACCGCGCGATTCCCGGAGAGTGGGAACTCGTGATGGTGGACGATGGTTCGCGTGATGGCACCGGTGAACTGATCGACGCCCTGGCGCGCAAGTCTCCCGCGTTCCGCGGGCTGCACCTGATCCCGAACAGCGGACAGTCGGCGGCGCTGGAGGCGGGACTGCGGGCGGCGCGCGGGCGACTGGTGGGGACGCTGGACGGCGACGGCCAGAATGATCCCGAGGATTTGATCGAAGTCATGGCGGAACTCGAGCGCCGCGGGGTTGACATGATGTGCGGCATTCGCGCGCACCGCGCCGACAACTGGGTCCGCCGCATGTCCAGCCGCATCGCCAACAGCGTGCGCGGCGGCATCCTGGGCGACAATATCTCCGACGTGGGTTGCTCGCTGCGGGTTTTCAGGCGCTCCTGCCTGCGAAACATCGGATTCTTTCGCAACGCCCATCGCTATTTCCCGGCACTTTTTCTCCAGCGCGGATTCCGCGTGGCCGAGATGCCCGTGAACCATCGCCCCCGCCGAAGTGGCACCAGCAAGTATGGCGGCGGCATCAACAGCCGCCTGTGGGTGGGACTCGCGGATCTTGCCGGGGTCTGGTGGCTGAAGCGGCGCGCCCTGCGCTACCGGGTCCGCCAAGCCAAATGACGCCCTCCTCCGGGGAACAATGCAAGCTCCGCGACGAGCGCCGCACTCGGCGCAGGCTCCTGGCGAAGGACATTCTCCGTCTCTCGCTGGTCATCGCGGTGATTGTCACGGTTGGTATATACGCATCGCGCTTCGCATCGATCAGCGACATGCGGGAGTTCCTTCATCCCGATGATTCGATCCTCGGACGCCTGCGCAGCTATGGGACGTTCATAGGCGCCGGAGCGCTGCTGATGGCCATTGGGCTTCCGCGTTCGGTGATCGCGCTGGTCGGCGGCGGCATCTATGGCGCGCTGGTGGGAATTCTGGTGTCGATGGTGGCCCAGATGATCGGCGGAGCGATCGGCTATGCGCTTGGCCGGTCGCTGCTAAAGAGCACCGTGCGGCGTCGCCTCGGCAGAAAGCGGCTGAAGCGCCTCTCGCGAAGCTTTGCGGAAAATGCGTTTCGATATACGCTGACGCTGCGCATCCTGCCCTTCACGAACCCCACGGTTACCAGCCTGATTTGCGGTGTGTGCCGCGTTCCTTTCAGGAGCTATTGCGTTGCCAATCTGGTGGGATTCGTGCCGCAAACGCTGTTGTTCGGATTATTGGGTAGCGGCTTCATCAAGTGGCAGGCGTCGCAGCTCCTCGTCGGTACCGGGCTGCTTCTGGTTCTGGTTCTGGTGCAGAGCGTGGCAAAGCGATGGGCGGGCAAAACCCGCGCCGGGATGGAGGCGGAACCCCCGCCCGCCGCGTCTATACGGCGCGACTGAATCGCGCGGTGGATGGTGTGCGGCCGTATATCGCGACGCCTCGGCCATTGAACGCAAGATGGCGAAGCACGATGTATGCGGTCTCCGAATCGACGCCGGCCACTGTTCCCCATTCCTCCGCCGACCGCACTGCCGCATCGGAATTGATCGCGTCGATGAGCTTCGCCTGCGCCGCAAGCACCTCGGCGGCGGCCTTCTTCCCGGCTTCGACGCCGGGCTGGTGGTAGGCGTTGATGTTCACGAGTGTCGCGTAGAGGCCAACGGCGCGCTCGAAGAGCGCGATCAGCGCGCCAAGGGTCTCCGGCGTGACCGATTCGATCGTCAGCGTCGCGGATGAGCGGCCGTTTTCCGCCAGCGCGCGGCGCGTGCCCTGATAGAATCCAGAGAGGTAGTCCCCCGCCGTAACGCCGGGCTCGATCTCGAAGTTTTCCGCGTCCCCGTCGGCGAGCACCTCCACGAAGACCGCGAAGAAGTTGTTCACGCCGTCGCGAAGCTGCTGCACATAGGCATGCTGGTCCGTGGAGCCCTTGTTGCCATAGACGGAAATGCCCTGCTCCACGCGCTTGCCGGAGAGGTCCAGTTGTTTGCCCAGGGACTCCATGACGAGTTGCTGGAGGTAGCGGCTGAACAGAAGCAGGCGGTCCTTGTAGGGGAGGACCACCATGTCCTTCTCTCCCCTGCCGTTGGTGGCGCGATGCCAGAAGAGAGCGAGCAGCGCGGCGGGATTTTCCACCGTCACGCGGGAGCGAGTCACCTCGTCCATCTCTCGCGCCCCCATCAGGAACTGGTCGATGTCGATCCCCTGAAGCGCCGCGGGGAGAAGGCCCACCGCAGACATGACACTGGTGCGCCCGCCAACCCAGTCATACATGGCAAGGCGCGCGATCCATCCTTGGCGCTCGGCATATTGGTCGAGCTTACTCCCCCGGCCCGTGATCGCGATGGCGTGCTTGGCGAGGTTGAGTCCCTCGGCGCGCCATGCCTGCTCCGCCAGCAGCATTCCGTTGCGCGTTTCGGGGGTGCCGCCGGACTTGCTGACGACGACGGCGAGCGTCTTTTGCAGCTCGCCCTTGAGGCGTCCGAAGACCCGGGCGATGCCCTCGGGATCTGTGTTGTCGAGGAAGTACGGCGTCAGGCGGTCGCCTGAATCCTTGCCCAGCGCGTCGGCCACGAGCTGTGGTCCCAATGCGCTGCCGCCGATGCCGATTACGAGAAGGTTCTCGAAGTGGTCCGCGGCGGGAGGATGCAGGCCGCCGGAGTGGATATTCTTCACGAGGCCGCGCAGACGCACGTCCTCCGCGATGACGTCCTTGCGCAGGGACTCGTCGGGGATTCGCGCGAAATCCCTCAGCCAGTAGTGCCCGACCATGCGGTCCTCGTCGGGGTTGGCGATGGCGCCCGATTCGAGGGACTCCATCGCGAGGAACGCCGCCTGCATCGCGGGCTCCATCGTGGCGACAAATGCCGAGTCAATCCCGGTGAGGCTGTAATCGAGAGCCACCGGCGATCCGGTCGGCGCGCAGTGCTGGGAGAGGAAGTCGCGAGATGCCATGGGTTAGCTATTGTCCCCATCCAGGAGTCCGCCAAGGCCACCAAGGATGGAGCCTTCTCCACGGGCTCTGCCTCCACCCTGTGGCGCGGCGGCGAAGATGCGCCCCGCGAGGCGCGAGAAGGGAAGCGACTGGAGGAACACGCGGCCGGGTCCCGTGAGCACTGCGAAGAATAGCCCCTCTCCGCCAAAAAGGGCGCTTTTGAAGCCGCCCACAAACTGGATGTCGTAGTTGACGCCCTGCTGGAAGGCGACGATGCAGCCGGTATCCACGCGGATCGTTTCGCCCGGCGCGAGATCGAAGTGATGCACCGTGCCGCCAGCGTGGATGAACGCGAGGCCGTCACCCTCGAGCTTCTGCAGGATGAATCCTTCGCCGCCGAAAATCCCTGCGCCGAATCGCTTTGTGAAGGCGATGGACACGTTCACGCCCAGCGCCGAGCAGAGGTAGCTGTCCTTCTGGCAGAGCATCGTGCCGTACTGCGAAAGATCGAGCGGGATGATTTTTCCGGGATAGGGGGCGGCGAATCCGGCGGACGTCTTGCCGGGGTTGGTCTTGTTGGTGTAGTGCGCAAGGAAGAGCGACTCGCCGGTGAGCATGCGCTTTCCGGCGCCAAGGAGCTTACCCATGAGCCCCTTGTCTTCGCCGATGCCCAGCTTGGTTTCCATCTCCACGCCGCTGCGCATGAACATCATCGCGCCCGCCTCGGAGACCACGGTCTCCTGGGGATCCAGGACGATCTCCACAAACTGCATTTCGGAACCGTGAATTACATACTCAACTTCATGAGCGCGCTTGGCCATTTGGCAACCTCGTGGGGAACTTTTCGACTCCAATGAGGAGGTCACTAGCCATCCCCGGGGGAAAGGCGAAAATCCCGGGTAGGCTCACCCAAATTTGGACAGTGGGACTGTTTCTGGGGTTGAAGCTTCCCGCGCAGCGGCCCTTTCCTTGAACTATGACAACGATGCCCACCCCGCTGGCCTCCCCCCCCGCTGTGACGCCGCCCACCGCGGACATCGGAGCGCTGACTTTCGAGAAGATCGACCGCGACTTTCAGTTCCTTCTGGAACGCTTCCGCGAAGTCCTCACCGCCGTCGGTCAACCAGACATCGCGCGGTCGCTCCCTTGGCTTGCGCCAGAGACGGATTCGGAACCCGCGGCCACGATGCCGATCCACGAGATTCATGCACTCTCGATCGCGTTCCAGCTCCTAAACCTGGTGGAGGAAAACGCCGCAATCCAGACGCGACGACTTCGCGAGACGATGCAGACATCGAGCGATGAGCCTGGTCTGTGGCAGCAGTCGCTCGCCGAGTTGAAGGAGTTGGGGTTCGGCGAGGCCGACATCGCCGCGGCGCTCCGCCGGATGGAGATCGAGCCGGTGCTGACGGCGCACCCCACCGAGGCAAAGCGCCCGACCGTACTCCAGATTCACCGCGCGCTGTACCTTCACCTGGTGGAGCTGGAGAATCGCATGTGGACACCCGCCGAGCGGGAGGAAATCCACCAGCAGATCCGCGCGGCGCTGGAGCGGCTGTGGCGCACGGGAGAGATACTCTTCGAGAAGCCCGACATCTCCTCGGAGTTCAATAACGTCCTCTACTACCTGCGCGACATCATCCCCACGGTGATCCACCGGCTGGACCTGCGCCTAAAGCAGGCGTGGAAGGAATCGGGCTTCGAT
>JBBQYG010000176.1:0-8146 GCA_038208905.1 Candidatus Sumerlaeia bacterium
CCCGATCGACGCCGTGGCGCTCCGCGAGGAGGCGAGCTCGGGGGTGCCCGAGTATGTTGCCGTTACCTTTGAGGAGATTCAGACCGACGCGGAGGTGCTTGCACTGATCGAGGGGGCCGACCAGGCCTTGGCCGCGATCGGCTTTACGGACCACGGCATCCGCCACATTTCCCGGGTGGCCAACCGCGCGATGAAGATCTGCCGCGACCTGAATCTGGTGGAGCGCGACCGCCAGCTTGCGGGGATCGCCGCCTACCTGCACGACATCGGCAATTCCGTCCACCGCAACGGCCACGCCCAGTCGAGCGCCATCATGGCCTATTCGTTCCTGTCGCGCAAGCGCATGGACCCGCTTGAAATCGCGGCGGTGATGGCGGCGATCGGCAACCACGACGAGGGTGTGGGCGAGCCGGTCAACAACCCCTCGGCGGCGCTGATCCTGGCCGACAAGTCCGACGTGCTGCGCAGCCGCGTGCGCAGTTCGACGCCGATGCTGACGCGCGACATCCACGACCGGGTGAACTATGCGGCCACGGATAGCCAGATGCAGGTGGACCGTGCGGGGCGCCTGATCAACCTGACGCTGACAATCGATACGCGGGTGGCGCCGCTGATGGAGTATTTCGAGATTTTCCTGGGCCGCATGGCGATGTGTCGGCGCGCCGCCAATTTCCTGAATTGCGATTTCTCGCTGGTTATCAACGGAACCCGGCTTCTCTAGACAGCCGCACACCCCAACACCCAAGGACCTGTCCCGTCTCCCATGCAGAAAGTCATCACACCCAAACTCCTGACGGTGCTCGCCATCACGGCGCTGTGCTTCTACCTCGCCTTCCCCACGTTCCAGTACTTCATCCTGGTCAACCGGATGAGCGACCCGCCCACGGAGGAGCAGAAGCTGGCGCGCAACGCGATGCTGGCGAATCCCCGGGTGATCAAGCTGGGGTTGGATCTTCAGGGGGGGGCCGACTTCCTGCTGGAGGTGGACCGCGACCGGCTCCAGGAACGCAGCGTGGAGAACGAGGCCGAGCGACTGCGCCGCGCCTTTGTGGAGGGGCAGATCGACGCCGCGGTGACGCCGATGACCGAGGCGGTGGCCGACATGCGCGTCTCCGTCAAGCTCAACAACACGCGGGATTTGGATCTGGCCGTGCAGCAGATCAGCGACCTCCCGGATTTCCACCTGGTCCCCGAGGGCGACGTTCGCGCGCAGCTTCAGGCGGGCGAGTTGATCCTGCGCCCGGACGCGGCGGCCTTCGAGGGCCGCATTCGCGAGGCGACCGACGGCGCCCTGCGTGTCGTGCGCAAGCGCGTGGACGAGTTTGGACTCACCCAGCCGATCGTAACGCGTGCCGGCGACAGCCGCATTTCCGTCCAGGTGCCCGGCGAGGATAACCCCGAGCGGCTGCGCAATACGCTGCTCAAGACGGCGAGCCTGGAATTCCGCATGCTGCATCCCGCCCATGATTCAGAAATCATCTCCTTCATTCAGGGCGGAGCGGCGGGCATGGTCAGCGGCGCGGGAACGGGCCGGGCACTTCCCGAGTTGATCCAGCTCGAAACGATCCCCGGAACCGAGCGCATCATCAAGCGCCTGAAGTCCGACATACCGGGCCTCCCCTCGGGCTACGACTTGCGCCTGGGCGAGTTCAAGGAGTTCGACAACGCCACTGGCGCCGAGGATCCCAGCAAGACGGTTGACGATCTGGTGTATCTGGTGGAGCGCAATGTGCCGGTGGGCGGGGCCGAGCTTCGCCGCGCCGCCGTGATCACCGACCCCACGGACTTCAAGAATCCCATCAAGGTCTCCATCGAGTTCGACAGCGTGGGCGCCGATACCTTCGGCAAGATCACCAGCGAGAATGTGGGACGCCGTTTCGCCATCATCCTGGACGACGTCGTTTATTCCGCGCCAACGATCCAGACGGAAATCCTGGGCGGCATCGCGACGATCACCGGCGGCTTCAGCCAGTCGGAAGCGCGGGATCTCTCCCTGGTGCTGAAGGCCGGCGCGCTGCCGGCGCCGCTCAAGGCAATCTCCCAGAACACCGTTGGGCCGTCCCTCGGCGCGGACTCGATCCGCGATTCGGGGAAGGCCATCGTGATCGGCGGAATCCTGATCATCATCCTGATGACGACGATCTATAGCAGCGCGGGCGTGATCGCGGTTGTCGCGATGTTCATCAACCTGTTGCTGATCCTTGCGGTGCTCTCCCTGATGAGCGCCACGCTGACGCTCTCGGGCATCGGCGGCATCCTGCTGACGATGGGCATGGCGGTGGACGCGAATATCCTGATCTACGAGCGCCTGCGCGAGGAGATCGACGCCGGCAAGCCCCTGCGCGCGGCGATCAACACGGCATTCGGGCGCGCGTTCAGCGTCATCTTCGACTCCAACGTCACATCGATGCTTCCCGCCCTGGTGCTGGTGCTCTTCGAAGTGGTGGATGGATCGGTGAAGGGCTTCTGGCTCGCCATCGCGATCGGACTGATCGCCAACCTCTACACGGGCATCGTGGTGACGCGGGTTCTGATGGAGGCCGTCTATACGAAGTACAAGACCGTCTCCATCGGCAAGATCCGCTTCCTGAAGCACGTGACGATCAAGTGGATGTCCTATCGCAAGATCGGCATAGCGTTTTCGGGTGGCCTCACGGCAATCTCCATCATCTACCTGCTGGTTGTGGGGCCGAGCTTCGGCATCGACTTCACCGGCGGTGTGCTTTCGGTGATCGACGTTCCCAAGGCGGAAGTTCGCCATGGCGATCTGGTCAAGGCGCTGGAGGACGACTTCGTCGATGCGCGCGTCATCAAGGTGATCAATCAGGAAGGCCAGTGGCAGGTTACCGTTCCCCAGACTGCCAACAAGGCCGGCGAAACGCCGACTCTGGACGCGATCAAGGAGACGATGCTCACTCGCCTGAAGGAGCGCGTGGACCCCGGCGTGACGGTCCTCAGTAGTTCCTCCATCGACCCGCTGATCGGCGGCGAGTTCAAGGTGACGGCGATCCTCTGCCTACTTGTTGCAAGCGCGGTGATCCTGGCCTACCTCGCCATCCGCTTCCAGTGGATCTTCGGCGCGGGCGCGGTGCTGGCGCTTGTCCACGACGTGTTCCTTTCCCTGGCGCTGTTCAAGATGCTGGGCCACTCGCTCACCATCGACATCGTGTCGGCGCTGCTGATCATCCTGGGCTACTCGGTGAACGACACCATCGTGGTGTTTGACCGAATTCGCGAGAGCATGCACAATCGCCTCTCGGCGAACCTGGACGACATCTTCAACTCGGCGATCAACGAGACGCTGAGCCGCACGACGCTGACCTCGGGCTCCACGTTCCTGGCGATCCTCGTTATGTACTTCTTCGGCGGATCGGGGCTCAGCGACTTTGCGTTGATCCTGCTCTTCGGCGTCGGCTTCGGCACGTATAGCTCGATCTTCGTGGCCAGCGTGCTGGTTTACGTTTACCTGCGCAAGACTGGCCGGACGACGGTGATAGCGGCCCGCAAGGCCACGACCCGCGTTCAGGTGACGACGCGCAAGACGCCGGAGAAGGCCAAGGCCTGACCCGCACAGCATCGAAGCGCCCGGGGAATCGCCGCCACCCGGGCGCACGAGTAGTAACCCGTGGCGGCAAATACAACGCGAGGAGCAGACCCTCCCATGGCCGGAAAGCTGAACGTCTATTACGACAAGGACGCCGACCTCGGCATCCTGAAGAACAAGACCATCGCCGTGATCGGCTATGGCAGCCAGGGCCACGCCCAGGCCCAGAACATGCGCGACTCCGGCCTGAAGGTCATCATCGGCCAGCGCCCCGGCGGGCCGAACTTCACGCTCGCCAAGGAGCACGGCTTCGAGGTGCACAGCGCCGCCGATGCCTCCGCCAAGGCGGATATCATCCAGATCCTCCTCCCCGACGAGCGCCAGAAGGCCGTCTATACGGAGGAGGTGGCCCCGCATCTCAAGGCTGGCAAGTGCCTCGTGTTCAGCCACGGCTTCAACGTGCACTTCGGCAACATCACCCCGCCCAAGGACGTTGACGTCTACATGGTCGCTCCCAAGGGGCCAGGCCACCTCGTCCGCACCGTCTATACGGAGGGCGGCGGCGTCCCCTGCCTCATCGCCATCCACCAGGATGCCAGCGGCGAGGCCAAGAAGCGCGCCCTGGCCCACGCCTCAGGCGTAGGCGGCGGCCGCGCCGGCATCATCGAGACGACCTTCAAGGACGAGACCGAGACGGATCTCTTCGGCGAGCAGAGCGTCCTCTGCGGCGGCGTCAGCGAGCTGATGAAGGCCGGATTCGACACGCTCATCGAAGCGGGCTACCCGCCGGAGATGGCCTACTTCGAGTGCGTCCACGAGATGAAGCTGATCGTTGACCTGATCTACAAGAAGGGCTTCGCCGGGATGCGCTACTCCATCAGCAACACGGCGGAGTACGGCGACTACACCCGCGGCAAGCGCCTCGTCACCGACGAGACTCGCGCGGAGATGAAGAAAATCCTCAAGGAAATCCAGACCGGCCAGTTTGCCCGCGAATGGATCGCCGAGGCCGACGCCGGCATGCCGAACTTCGAGAGGATGCGCCAGGAGAACAACGACCACCCCGTGGAGAAGGTCGGCAAGGACCTCCGCGCGATGATGAGCTTCCTCGGCGGCGGCAAGTAAGCCAAGCCGGAAGCAGCACAAGGCAACGACGCCCGCCGGGAGAGATTCCCGGCGGGCGTTTCGTTTGGGGAGGGGCGTGTTCCACTTGGCAACCCGTTCCCTCAAAACCACCCCGCCGCCTTCGCCGTGAACACCGCCATCCCCGCTCCCGCGGCGGCGACGACGTAGCCCCATTTGCTGTCGGCCTTGGCGGCGACGACGAATCCGATGACGAAGACGACGACGCAAACGCCGAGGACGCTGGCGGTCTGGTTCTGGGCGAGGCTCTTGAGTGCCTGCATGCTCGGCTCCCGGGGGTGGATTGGTGAGGCGCTTTCACGGAGGCATATCGGCACGGGCCTGCAATGTCAGTGGAAATCGCGTTGACCGGCGACGAAGGAATGATTGCTTCCGCGACGGCGGTTTGCGGAAATGGCCGCATCGCCACGGTTGCGGGGGATTTCCTGGGTTGGGTGTATCGCGTCTCGACATCGCCATGCTGAAGCGGTCCGCCCAGTTCGCCGCCAGGAATCAGGCGGGGCTGTTTGGAAAGTTGCGGCTGAACGTGAAGGAGCTGGAAATCCGCCCGCTCCCTCCCCCGCCGGCCGACGTGGTGGCATGTGGGGTGGTGGCGGCGGACGCGGGGCAGATATCCATCGAGCTGTCGCCGTTCAGCCTGGAGTTCCTCTTCGTGGCCGATGACACGGGCACGGCCCACGTGGCGGAGTTCTTCCCCCTCAGCACGCTCAAGGAGGATGTGGAGGACCTCTTCGCGCGGTCGGCGGTGCTCGCGGGATTCGCGACGGCCCTCGGCGTGAAGTGGCCGGACTTCTCCTCGGTATGGAACGCGGCGCTGGAGATCGATCCCGCGTTCGCTCCCGATGTACACCTGATCGCCAACACGCTGCGCGAGATTGCGGAATGGGCCGTGTGCGTCCATCTGGCGGAGAAGGCGCCGACCACGGGTGCGGGACTGCGCCGTGTGGTGCTTCACGATGGGATGCTGAGTTCATTTCTGATGCGGATCGACATCGTGCGCGAGCACCTTCCCGCATGGTGGCGCGACGAGGCGTGGGAGCGCCGTGGCGTGGCGCTGGCAGGGGTCGGCAAGTCCAGCCGACGGTGGGAGGAGTTGGCGGTGGCGCTGGAACTCGATAGCCGCGTGAAGTCGGCACAGGACTGCTATGTGATGGTGGGCGAGGATGTGGAGGCGGTGATGGGCAGGCGTCGGCAGGCCCAGCAGCGGCAAGGTTTCGGAGAACTGGCGCTGATGCGGCTGAAAGGGAACTCGCCGGGGTACTGGCTGCCGGTGGACCTGCCGCCGTGGATAGCAGGGGACGTGGCCACGCGGGAGGCGGTGCTGGCGGTGATCGCGCAGTCTAGCCGCATCACGTTCCCGCGCCCGGGCTACCCGGCGCCGCTGGGACGCGCGCACGAGGCGGCGCGGCTGACCTCGTTCGACGCGAGCGTCGTGAAGGATCTGGTGGTCCGCGCGCTGCGCGAGGAAATGGACGAAGCGGAATTCGAGAAGCTGCTGCGCGGGTGGGCTTTTCAGCCCGCGGGGTGGGAGAAAGTTGGAGGTCTCAGGCCGGAATGAGCGATCCCCACAGCAGCGTCCTCATGCGCCAGCACCTCGGAATCTTCCGGGGCTTCGGCGAATCGCGGGACGAAATTTCCGGCGAGATCCTGATCCCCTATTCGCCGCGGATGCCCTTGCAGGGTGGCTTTCTGGTGATCGGCGTGGAGGATTTCGAAAACAACCGGTGCGGCATCCTGGGCCGCGTGGTGCGCGCATTCCCGCTGGGCGACCTGAGCAGCGCGGCGGGAGAGGAGTACCTGATCGACCTGATCAAGATGAAGATCGAGGTGCCCCGGGAGGTGCTTGAGGGGCGCCTGCGCTATCGCATCGCGCTGCGCCTGCTGGGGCAGTTGACCGAGCGCGAGGGCGGCCGAGTGGAGTTTTCGCCCGCCCTCCGCATCATGCCACACCTTGGCGCGCCGGTGGGGCTGCCGTCGGACAAGGTGATGCGCATGATAGGGCGGGGGTCGGTGGGGGAGGGCGACGAAGGGCCCCAGATCGGCCACCTGAGCGTGGGCGACCTGGCCTTCGACGGCGCACCCCGCGCGGGAGTGAAGAGCTTTCCCAACTATCCCGTTCACTTCCGCATGGACTCGCTGGTGGGCCGCCGCACGGCGGTGTTTGCGCGGGCGGGCATGGGAAAATCCAACTTCACGAAGGTGCTGCTGGCTCGTCTATACAGCACCGATCCGGGGTGCGGCACGCTGGTGATCGATCCCGAGGGGGAGTATGCCTTTGCCAACGCCTCGGAGCCGGGCCTCCTGGACGTTCCCGCGCTGAGGGACCGCGTCGTCGTCTATACAGACCGCGAGGACATCGATCCGCGCTATGCGAAGTCCATCGCGGGGGGAACGCGGATCGACTTCGCGGGGCTGCCGCCGGAGGACGCGGTGTCGAATCTGCTGCCGGACGAAAAGCAGGGAACCGTCTTCGCTTCGATGCTCCGGTCGCTCAAGCCGGATGCGTGGGCCAGGCTGGTCGCGGTGCTGGAGAAGGACGGCTATCGCACGAACCACGCGGCGCTGGGCAAGATCATGGAGAAGGCCGCCGCGAAGGACGGCTATGATGTGGTGCTTGGCGCGGTGGTCAACAACCTGGTTCCGGCGATCAAGCGGCTGCACTCGTCCAAGTCCACACTGCTGACGCGCGTGAAGGAGGCGCTGACCGCGGGAAAGATCGTGATCGTGGATGTGTCGATGCTCTCCGGCACCGACGCGCGGCTGACGGCGGCGTGGCTGCTGGGGTCGATCTTTGCCAACAACCAGCTCGCCTATACCAGCGGCAGGCGCGGCGCCCAGCGGATGATCCCGTGCCTTGCGGTGCTGGAGGAGGCGCAGTTCTACCTGGGCGAGAACGCGCCGCGCGAGGACTCGCCCTTCGTGCGCTGGTTCAAGGAGGGCCGCAAGTTCAGCCTCGGCAGCATTCTGGTGACGCAACAGCCCGGCGCCATCGACGCGAGCCTCGTCTCCCAGTGCGACAACTTCTTCGTGTTCCACCTGCTGAGCCGCCACGACCTGCGCGCGCTGTCCGACGCGAACCTGCACTTTGCCAGCGACATCTCCACCTCGATCGGCGCGGAGCCGATTCCCGGAAACTGCTTCCTGTGGTCGAGCCGCGGACTCTCCTTCGTGACGTGCGCGCGGATCCTGCCCTTCCGCGCCATCGCGGGCGATCCGCCGCCGGAGCCCGTGTCTCTCCGTGCGGAGACGGTGACGCTGCCGGTGTTGTACGCGCCCGGGCAGGGCGACGGCGATGCGGAGCGTGCCATCCGCCACGCCATCGAGAAGGACTTGGGCGTCCACCTCTTCACGCCGCTTCTGCTGGATGGCGAGGGCTGGATTTCAAACCCGGCGTTGCTCGCGGTATCGCTCGACTACCTTACACGGAGCGCGAATGCCTTCCTCGGAAAAACGTCCCTG
>JBBQYG010000177.1:0-8123 GCA_038208905.1 Candidatus Sumerlaeia bacterium
ACGGAACCTTCCGCGCCGTGGTGGAGGACTGCCAGTACGTGGCCGTCTTCGCGTCCCTCGACGGGGTCGGGCGCGGAACCGCCTCCGGGGTGGTTACCCCCGACAAGCGCCAAGTCTCGATGGACGTCTATTTACTTCCGGTCGCCGCTCTCTCTGGCCGCGTCGTCGATGAGTCCGACGCTCCCGTCGCGGGGGCGCGCCTATGGGTCATGCGCGAGTTTGGCAAGAACGTGATCGTCAGGAACCCCGGTCAGATGCGCCCCCCGATCGACGGGACAATCAGCGGCGAGGATGGAACATTCCGCTTCGGTGGCGCGCCGGAGGGGCTGGTCAAGATCGCCGCGCAGGCCGATGGATTCACTGGCGCCACGGTCGAGGCCACTGCGCCCGCCACGGATGTCGTCGTCAAACTGAGCCGTGGCGGATTCGAAATCGCGGGTCTCGTCTTCGTCAAGCCGTCGGGACTCGCCGCCGAGGGCGCGACGGTCGAGATCATCGGCGAATCGGTCGCCTTGGAGATTCCGCGCACCCAGCGCGAGGCCACAACCGACGCCTCCGGCGCGTTCCGCTTCGACGGCCTTCCCGCGGGATTCTACGACGTGACAGTGAAGAAGGACGGATTGATCCGCTATATCGAACCCACCCCCGCCGGCCCGAGAATGAGGTTAATGGATCTGGTCGCGATGGTGGGTAGCGACGACGCGGAAGCGACCGAGAAGGCGCGCAATATGGAGGTCTTTCTCTATCCCGGCCACGCGGTATCGGGCGTCGTCACCGACTCCGCCACCAACACGCCACTGCCGGGCGTTAAGGTGACGCAGACCGGCCTGCCGGCCCGGTCAACCGCCCCCGTCGCCGAGTCCGTCACGGATGCGGACGGCAAGTATCGCCTGACGGGGCTCTCGGGTGGCGGAGCAAACCTCGACGGAGAGAAGGAGGGATACCTGATGGATATCTCTCCCCGGCAGGAGGGGTTCTATGCTGCCTTTGCGGCGGATAACTACGAGGCGACGCTGGACTTCAAGATGGTTGCCGGTGTGGCGATCGGGGGTCGTGTGGTCAACGAATCGAAGATCGGTGTCCCCGTCGCCAAGGTCTTCTTGGCCGATGAGGGCGTCCGAATGGCGATGGCGTTCTCCTATCAGGCGGATAGGACGATGAGCGGCAGCGCGACCACAGCCGCCGACGGCACGTTCAGCCTACTTGTGCGCCCAAATACCAAGTCCGCGCTCGGGATCGACGCGCCGGGTTTCTATCGCACGATTACTTCGGAGGAATACCAAGTATATACAGAACCGCTTGCGGGAGTGGAGATCGTCCTGAAGGCGCCCGCTTCCGTCTCGGGCCGGGTGCTTGGACCCGGCGGCCAGCCATTCCAGGGCGCAGTGGTCGATGCCCAATTCATGACGAGCTTTGGGCGGGGGATGGGAGGGGGAGGGGCGCGGTATTCCACCTCCGCGGCGAAATCCACCAGTGGGGCCGATGGCCGGTTTGTGATTTCCGGTCTGGAGCCCAAGGAATACACCATCAATGCCTCCCATCGCGACCACTCGCCTGGCACGGCGATCGCCGTTGTCCTCGAGCCCCGGGGCGCGAAGACCGGGCTGGAGTTTCAGCTCGGCACCGGCCACTTCGTCGCTGGCCGCGTGGTGGACAAGGAGGGCAAGCCGATGACCCAAATGAACGTTTTCGCCAGCGTGAAGAGTAGCGACGGCTCCGAACGGTCCTCGGGCCGCGGCGTGGGTCCTGACGGCAAGTTCCGGATCAATGAGCTTCCCGAAGGCGAACTCACGATCAGGCTCTCTGAATACAACGGAAACCAGTCGAAAGAGTTCGAGAACCAGCCACTCGACCGGGACGATTTGGAACTGGTTTTCGACGACGTGGCGAAGGCGACCTTCATCGGAAAGATCGTCGATGGCGAGTCGATGAAATCCCTCCCCACCGCGAAGGTGACGCGCAGTATGGGGATGCAATCTGACATCGAAGTGAAGGCCGACGGCAGCTTCGAGCTCAAGGAGCGCAAGGGGATGTGGGTGCAGCTCCAGATCGAGGTGCCTGGATACGCCACGCTCAAGTCCGGTGGTTTCATGATCCAGGGTGGCGAGGAGCCACAGGTCGAGACCTTCAAGATGTTCGTCGGCACCACGATCACGGGACGCGCCGTGTCCCGCGCCGACCGCAAGCCCGTGGCCGACGCGCGCGTGGAGCTGTACATGGAGAACACCGCCGTGTGGAGTTCCACAAACGCCCTCGCCACGGCGACCACCGATGCAGAGGGGCGCTTCACGATCTCTCCCGCGATTCCGGGCCGCCGCGTTTTGCAGTTCGTGCCGCGCGCGCCCTACTCCTCTCGCCGGTATCCAATCACCGTGGGGAGCGAAACCGCCGACGCGGGCGACGTGGAGCTGGGCCAGGGCTCGACGATCGTGGCGCGCGCGTTGGAGTTGCCCGGTCAGACGCCCGTGGAGGGGAAGACCATCGTGGCGGCGGGGACAGCCTTTGGCGCCCAGGGGACGACGCGCTCGGAGAAGACCGATGCGCGCGGCGAGGTCAAGTTCATGGGCCTCCCCACCGGCAGCTATCGCCTGACGATTCCCGGCGAGGGCGCCGAGGCGACGGTCTCGGAGATTCAGGACGACGAGACGCGCGAAGTGGTGCTGGTGGTGGGGAGCGGCGTGCTGAAGGGAACGATCACGGACATGGATTCCTCCCCATTCGCCGTCCTCATGTCCACCGTTTACAACGGCACCCGGCAGGAGCGGCGGGATATCGCCATCAATCCAAACGGCACGTTCGAGGTTGCTGGCCTCGCCGCCGGAAACTGGCGCGTATCCATCCAGTTCGGGTCGCAGTCATTCGAGGAGGACGTGCAGATTCCCTCGGGCCAAACGGTGGAGCGGACGTTCGAACTCGCGACCGGCGCGATGCGCGTGCGCGTGGTGGACGCAGCGGGAAATCCCGTGACCGATGCCACGTTGACGGTGCGCTTGGTGGAGGACGCGAAGGCCAATCCAATGAGGCTTCGCGAGAGCGACGGCGTCTTTCTGGCCAATGGGCTAAAGCCCGGCTCCTATTTGGTGCTGGCCCGCCACGAGAAGCTCGGCACTGCGGAGGGCACCGCCAGCGTGGTCGCGGGCGCCGTGCCGGTGGAGGCCACCGTTGCGCTCTCGGGAGCCGCCACCGGTTCGCTCACCTCCACGGCGATTCGCCTGACCGACAGCCAGCCGATCCCCCGCGCGTGGTGCCGCATCTCGTCGGAATCCGGTGCGAACTACACCGACAACAACAAGGGCCGGGACAGCAACGGCGTGGTGACGATCGAGAATCTCCCCGTGGGGAAGTACCTGGTGGTGGTCAGCAACTGGGGTCACAGCGAGGGGCGCCACAATATCGAGATTCGCGCGGGCGAGACTACCGAGATTACCGACGTGCTTTACGAGGCGGGCTCCGTCCAGTGGGCCATCGCCGACCGCGACGGCGCGCCAGTGGTGGGCGCGGTTGTCACGTTCACTCCCGCCGATCCCAACTCCATCGAGGAAGCACGCATGGGCCGCACCGACCGCGACGGCATGTGGGAGGACCGCGGCCTGTTTCCCGGTGAGTACATCGCCGAGGCGACCCTGGCCGATGGTCGCCGCGTGACCGACCGCATCCGCATCGCCGCCCACGAGCATTCGGAGAAAGCCACGGTGGCGCCCTGACGACCGTGTCGCTCGACTTGCGTTCCTCGCGCCTGTTCGGCTAGCAAGGTGTCGTGGTCGCCATCCTTTGCCCAACGGGTCTGCCATGAACGCCATGCTGCCGCCGCTTGCCTTTATGTTCGCGTTCTTCGCGGTGCTGATGCACCTGGCCGGCTGGGGCGAATTGCTGATTCTCCCGCTGGCGATCACGGCGCTGCTGGCGCTGCTGGGATTGGCCTTCGCCCACCCCGAGCGCCCCGCCAGCAGCCGCATCGCCTGCCTGATGGCGGTCGCGCTGGCGGCGTCCCCGCTGGCGGTGCCGTGGGTGCAGGGAATCCGGCTGCGCCACTTGGAGAATCGCCGCGACGCCGTGACGGCGCCGATGTTCAAGTCGATGGACGCCCAGGTGCAGGCCACCAAGCCGGCGATCCTTGCCTACCACCAGCAGAACGGGCTCTTTCCCGATGTCTATGCGGACAAGATGCTGGGCTATGTGGATCGCACGGGAGCGTTGCGGCAGCCGCCCGCCGGCACGGCCGATCTCAAGCCGCCGCGCGATCCCTTCCTCTCGGGCAACTCGCTGATGCGATGGGCGGCGATTCGCGACAAGGGCGTGCTCCTCGTCAGCGCCGGACAGGACGGCGTGCCGGAGTTCCCGCTCCCCGGCGTCATGATGGACGGCCCGCCGGCAGAGCCGCTGTCCGCCATCGCCACGCTCGGCGTCGATCCGCGGTGGAAGACCTACGACCCCACCAACGGCGCGATTTCGCTGGGCGACGCTGTGTATTTCGCGGGGCCGATTTCCTACGAGGAGGCGATGAAGCCGCTCTTCTCCGCATGGGACGCGGCGCATTCCTCCTCCGCGTGGCGGCCCACCCTTCTCAAGCACTCCGCCGACATCGATTCCGATCCCCAGAGCGCCCGCGATGCGGCGGGGGCGGAGGTGCTGCTCTCCAAGAGCGAGTGGCTCGCCGCCCTCGCCCTCGCGTCGCGCGCCCGGGGTCTCCGCGATCCCTACCAGGCCCAGTGGAAGGACGCCGACTTACGCGTGGATCGTACGCGGGGCCTCGCGCTCTACCAACTCGGCGCTTTTCGAGAAGCCGCCGACGCGCTGATTGACTACGTCGCGCTCCAGCCCAACGACGCGCTCGGGCATTTCTACCTTGGCGCGTCGCTGTTCCAGGGCGGCAACCGCGACGCCGCGATGATCCACCTCCAGGCCGCCGCCCAGATCAGCGTCACCGACCCGATCAAGGACACGGCCTACGGCATCATCCAACAGATCGGCCGCGGGGTAGCGCCGTCGTTTCCGCCTGCGGCGGGGGTGAAATAGATCATAGGTTGTATAAGTCGCAGGGGACCTATCATTTAGCGGGGCTTTTTCGCTTCCTCAACGGCAACCCGCACCGCTCGAAAATCGCGGGCACGTGGGTCAGGTAGCTCTGCGGGTCCATCATGGCGAGGAGGCTCTCCTTGGTGAACTGGCGCTGGACGGGCTTCTCGGTCATCAGTTCGGTGGCGAAGTCCTTTCCGCCGTGCCAGGATCGCATCGCCGCGGTCTGGACGGCGGCGTAGGCGTCCTCGCGGCTGAGGCCGCCGTTGACGAGTTCGAGGAGGACCTTCTGGGAGAAGACCAGTCCGCGCGTGACCCAGAGGTTCTGCTCCATGCGCTCGGTGTTCACCTTCATGCCTTCGACCATCCAGAGCAGCTTGCCGAGCAGGTAGTCCACCAGCATGCAGGAGTCGGGAATCACGACGCGCTCGACGCTGCTGTGGCTGATGTCGCGTTCGCCCCACAGGGCCACGTTCTCCATCGACGCGATGGCGTTGGAACGCACGACGCGGGCGAGGCCGGTCATCTGCTCGGCGGTGACGGGGTTGCGCTTGTGGGGCATGGCGCTGCTCCCCTTTTGGCCTACGGAGAAGGGTTCCTCCAGCTCGCGGATCTCGGGGCGTTGGAGGTGGCGGATCTCGGTGGCGATCTTTTCGATGGAGCAGGCGATCAGCGCGAGGGCGTTGGCGAACTCCGCGTGCCGGTCGCGCTGGATCACCTGGGTGGTGACGGGATCGACGGCGAGGCCGAGGGACTTGCAAACGGCGGTCTCCAGCGCGGGGCCGGTGTGGGCCATGGTGCCGACGGCGCCGCTGATCTTGCCAACGGAGACGCGGCGCGTGGCCTCGCGAAAGCGTTCGAGGTGACGGCCAAATTCGGCGTACCAGATCAGTGCCTTAAGGCCAAACGTCGTCGGTTCCGCGTGCATTCCGTGGGTGCGGCCCATCATGATTGTCATCGCGTGGTGGCGCGCAAGGATGCCGAGCGCCTTGTGTACCGCCACCAGGTCGGCGTCGATGATCTTCGCCGCCCGCGCCATGCGCAGCGCCCACGCCGTGTCCACCACGTCGCTGCTGGTCAGCCCCAGATGCACAAAGCGCGACGACGGCCCGATGGCCTCCGCAAGTTGCGTCGTGAAGGCGATCACATCGTGGCGCGTGGTCCTCTCGATCTCCTCGATGCGGGGAACGTCTATACGCGCGCGCTTGCGGATGCGGGCCATGTCGGCCTCGGGGATACGCTTCTTCCTGGTGTAGTATTCACAGACGGCGACCTCGACTTCGAGCCACGCCTCGAACTGCGCCTCCTTGGTCCAGAGGTCCTTCATGGGGCTTCTTGAATAGCGATCAATCATGGTGGTTTCCTTTGCGTGGCTACGCCGTGGGCGGGATGGACTTGATGGACCGAATTGACCGAATTGACGGGATGGAGGCAGCCCTGTTTTTCCCTGACGTTCCCTGCTGTTTCCTGCTTTTGGCTGCCGTCAAAAAGCCCCCCGCCCCTTGAGCACCGCGGGGATCGTGCGGAAGAGGATTTCGAGGTCCAGCAGAAACGTCTGGTTCTTGATGTAGTACAGGTCATACTGCATGTTCAGGTGCAGCGGCAGGTTCTTGCGTCCGATCACCTGCCACAGGCCCGTGACGCCGGGCTTCACGTCCAGGCGACGACGTTCCCATGGGGCATACTTTTCCACGAGGAATGGCATTTCCGGGCGGGGGCCTACCATGCTCATCTCGCCGCGGAGGACGTTCACGAGCTGGGGCAATTCGTCGAGGCTCGTCTTGCGGAGCCACTGCCCGAAGCGCGTCACGCGCGGGTCGGATTCCGAGGTCGGCGCCACCGCATAGGCCGCCGCGTCGGTGCGCATGGTGCGGTACTTCCAGCACTGGAACGGCTTTCCGTCCAGGCCGATGCGCGTCTGCTTGAAGAACACCGGCCCCGGCGAGTCGCGGCGAATCGCCAGCGCGATCCACCAGTGGAAAAAGAGCAGCCACACCGCCGCGCCCAGAATGCCGCACGTATAGTCCAGCACCGCCTTCAGGGCCTGCTGGTGCAGCGACAGGTGCCCATCGCGGAGGGTGATCACCGGGAACGTCGCGATTTCGTCCATCTGGGCGCGGTCGGTGATCACGTCGAAGATGTTGGAGACCACGTGGATGCTGATGCCCGGGTGATCGGCCACGTTGAGCAGGCTGAGCTGGTCGGCGGACTCAAGGTGCGCGACGGCAAGAAAGACCTCCTCGATGCCCTCGCGCTCCAGGATTTCGTTGATCTCCGCCGTGGTGCCAAGGATGCGCTGGCTTGTGGGCGTCGCGACGCTTTCCGGTTCGCCGTGGCGGATGATGCCGACGAGCGAGAACCCCACCTCGGGATGGGCGGAGAGCGACTTCACGACTTCCTCCGCCAGCGGTCCCTCGCCCACGATGGCACACCGCACGGTGCCGCGCCCCCGCGCGATGGCGCGGCTCTTGAGCCAGCGCAGCGCCGTGCGCGAGATATACAAATAGACAAGCCCCGCCAGCCCCGCCATCACGATCACCGACCGCCCGAGGTCCAGCTCCTTGAAGAAGAACGCCACCACCACGATATAGAGAAGCCAGTGATAGCCCGCGCGCATGATGACGCTGGGCTGGTTCAGGGAGGAGAGGCGCCGCCGGTGGAGGTACAGGCCGAAGACGGCGCTGTTGGCCAACCCCGCAACCACGATCAGGGGAAACACCTGCACATAGGGATCGATGGAGTTGATTGGGCCGAGGGTTTCGCCAAGCGCCTCGCGCAGCAGCCACGCGCCCAGCCAGCACGCGGCAAAGCCGACGGCGTCCGCGGCCACCAGCACCCCGGAGAGCCAGCGGCTCTTCCACACGGAGCCGTTGCCTGCGCGAATTCCGTTACTCACTAAGGCGCGGCCTCGTGGGCGGGCTGGCGCGCCGCCCCCACCATCCCGCCGCCGCGGCAGGTGGCCCACCCCACCAGAACCACGATCAACGCAAGCGCCGCCAGGAACACGGGCCCCAGCCAACGCGTCGATGCCATGTATTCCCGCTCCAGACTCATGGGGGCGAGCAGAGCAGCGGGGTTGGGACGGTGGCAAGGGGGTTGACCGCGCG
>JBBQYG010000178.1:0-8046 GCA_038208905.1 Candidatus Sumerlaeia bacterium
GTTCGGCGATTGGAGCCTATACTACGGCGGCCCCACCGAGATCGCCAAGATCGCCTTTCTGGTACTGATCGCCGCGACCGTGGCCCTGGCGGCCCTGTATATACGCCGCCAGCCGAGCGAGGAAACTGCATTCCCACTCGGCAGCTTCCTCGCCTTCTGGATCGCGTTGCCACTCGTCGGCTTGACGCTGATGCAGGGGATGGGTGGCCAGGCGGTGCTGAGCCAGTTGCGCTACTACAGCGGAATGACTCCGGCATTTGCGCTGCTGACGGCGATGGGACTTTGCGAGGCGCGCCACCGCGTTGCAAATCGCCCGCGCTGGCAATTCGGCCTGGCAGGTGCAACGGTGGCGCTTCCGATGGCGGCATCGATGGCGGGGATGCTGCTGCAGGATGGCGATGGCCTGAAGCGGCTTCTGAGGCAGAGCGCCAAGGAACCCGTCCGCGTGTTTGCCACCAACGACGAGAGTGCGGTCCGCTTCGAGGCGCGCAAGTATGGTCCCAGCATGATTCACCCGCTGACCGAGAATCAGCCGGAGGCCGAGCTTGCGGCGCTGGGGGAGGCTCACAACGCCGTGTGGCTGCTGATCTACAACAACCGCAAGGACCCGCGCGATCCGCTGATGAATGGTCCCCCCGCGCCGTGGACGGCCACTCAAGCGTTGAAGGTTGGCGACGCGCGCATGGTGCTGCTGGAGAAGTCCGCGGCGCCCTGAAGCAGTTGACCTTCCGAAACGAAACGGCAGGATTCGGCACAGTATCGACGCGATGATTTCTCCGGGGGCAGGGATGCGATGCGAATTCGAGCCATGCTGACGGCACTCATGATTTTCGCGGCACTGTCTGCCGATTGCACCGCCGAATCGAAGGTGGCCAAAGACAAAGGAACTATCGCCATGAGGTATCGCGATCATGCGCCGCTCCCCGATGGGCTGCCCACCGGTCCGCTGAATCGCATCACCGATGTGCCGGGGCTTGCCGTGGGGCACCACACGCTGATTGAGGATTCGCCGCGCGTCCTACGCACTGGCGTGTCGGTGCTGCGTATAGACGATGCGCTCAATCGCCCCGTGGCCGCGGCCTGCCACGTCTTCAACGGGTATGGAAAATCGATGGGGCTGGTGCAGATCGAGGAGCTGGGGAGCATCGAAAGCTCCATCTACCTCACCAACACGCTTTCCATCGGCGCCGTGCAGCAGGGCGCCGTGGCCCTGGTGCGAGAGGCCAACCCCCACCTTCGCTCGCACAACGCCGTGGTGATGGAGTGCAACGATGGCACGCTCAGCCAGATCGCGACGCTGGCGGTGACTCCCGAAATGGCGGGTCTTGCGATGGCGGATGCGCGCGAGGATTTCGCCCTCGGCAGCGTGGGCGCGGGCACGGGAATGATCTGCTTCGGATACAAGGGCGGCATCGGATCCGCGTCCCGTCGTATTGCCGTTGATGGGCGCGAGTTCACCGTGGGCGCGCTGGTGCTCGCCAATTTCGGGCGGAGAGAGGACCTGCGCATGCCCGGGCTTGAAACCGCACTCTCAACCTCCGGCGAATCCGGCGACGGCTCCCTCATCATGATTATCGCGACGGACCTGCCGCTGCTACCCCACCAGCTCAAGCGCGTCGCGCGCCACGCGGGGAACGGGATGGGGCTGCTCGGATGCCCCGGGTCCAATGGCAGCGGCGATATTTCCATCGCCTTCTCCACCACGACTCGCGGCGGCGGCGCCGACACTTTCCAGCAGCGCGAAGTCATCGTCAACGACAGCGCCACAATGTCGCTCGCGTTCCGCGCCGCCGCATGGGCCACCGCGGAGGCAATTCTCGACGCGATGGTGGCATCGCCCGCCATGAAGTCCCATCACGGCGATGTGCCGGCGCTGGGCGAGGTGCTGGCGAAGGCGCGAACAGATTGACCCGTTCAGCCAGAGCGCGATTACTCACCGTTGTATAGTCAATTTCGCCACGGAGCTCCCTGAAATGAATGCGCGCGCGATCATGGCTGGACTGTTGGTGGCCTCGGCGACGGCGGCGATGGCCCAGCCCGGGGTGGTCGATATCTATCGCCACAGCGCCTGGGGCACAGTGGCCCCGGGGGGAGTCGAAGCCAATGGCATCCGCCGCAACCTGGCCGTGGGCGACTCGGTGACGTTCGACAAAATCACGATTGCCGTTACGGAAACGGTAGGGGCACCCGACGATGGAACGACCGGGACCGTGACGCTGGATCGCTCGACACTTTCGCTTCATACCGAGGCCATGAGCGACACGCGCACGGTGGATGAGGGCGGCGCGTTCAACTGGGGCGGATATCACATCGCGGTAGTGGCGATCTATGCGAAGAAGGGCGATCTCGGATTTGGATCCACGGTGATCGAGGTCGCGACGATCGATTCGCTGCCCAAGGAAGTCGCCGAGAGCGACAAGGCCGGCGGGGCGGAGAGCCGACTGCGCGTGCGCCATAAGATCGACAAGCTGACGCTGCACCACAGCGCGACGCCGCTTCTCTTTGAGGACGACCTTGGGTTGAAGCTCCGCAACATGCAGTCCTGGGGCGCGCGGGACCGCAACTGGTGGGACATCCCCTATCACTTCATTATCGCGCTGGACGGCAGTGTGCTGGAGGCGCGCGACTACAACTTCGTCGGAGACACCAACACGCGCTACGACCCCACGGGCCACTTCCTGATCAACTGCTACGGCAACTACAACGACGCGGAGCCCAACGAAAAGCAACTCGCCACGATTGCCAACCTGATGGCGTGGGCCTCCGTGGAATTTAAGATCGACCCGCTGAAGATTTACGGGCACTGCGACCTCGCCCAGACTTCCTGCCCCGGCAAGAATCTCCACAAGTACATCACCGATGGAAGCCTGCAGCGGATGGTCGAGGAGGCGAAGGCGAAGGGCCAGCCGACGCTGAAGTGGCATGATGCGATGCCCGCGAAATGACAAGAGCCGCCTCCGATGGAGGCGGCTCTTGTACTTACAGGCGCGAGAGTGGGCTTACTTCACAACTGTATAGTCCACCGAGTACTTCTTCTTTTCCCACATCATGGAGAGCGTGCCAAAAGTCTCGTCCTGCGACTTGGCGACCTTCATGGTGAACTGGTCCACTGACTCCGCGGGGTCCTCGCCCTTCAGCGCGACGCGAGCCAAGTCCTGCGACTCGTCATACTGGCTCCCCCACTGGCCTACGGCCTTGTTGATGATCAGCGTCGCGGAGCCATCCTCCGCGGGAAGCGTGTAGAGGCTGTAAGCACCCGCCGGGACGGTTGTATCGGCGATCTTGATGGCCTTCTGGGTCACGAGGAGCGTGGCCTCGTTGGCACCCGTGCGCCAAACCTTGCCGTAGGGCACCAGCCCGCCCCAGATCTTGCGCGGTTCGCCGGACTTGGGGTCTTTGGTATAGGGCCGAGCGTAGTAAACGCTCACGCGATTGGCTTCGACGACCACGCTGCTGACATCGGGCGGGCTGACGCGGCCGCTGGGCCCCTGGGCCGAGACCGGCGCGGCGATGGAGAGCGACAGAACGGCGGCAAGGAGGCAGGCGAACTTTGACAAAACTGTCTTCATGGAGTTTCCCTCGTGAGTGAATTGGGTTGTGCGTTGCGCGATGTCGCGCGGCACGAGAGCTTAGTACACATCCCCCAGCGCGCCGTCCATGACGATATTCTGGCCCGTCAGGTACGTGTTCGCGGGAGAGCCGAGGAATGCGGCCATGCGGCCAAATTCCAGCGGGTCGCCGTAGCGGCCCACGGGGACGGAGGCCTGCTCCTTGCGGCGGATTTCCTCGATGGAGACTCCGGCCTTCTCGGCCTTCATCCCATCGAGCTGGGCCACGCGATCCGTGTCGAACCGCCCGGGGCAGAGCACATTGAAGAACACATTCTGTCCGCCGTATTCCTTCGCGAGGGACTTGGTCAGGCCAAGGACGCCCATTCGGTAAACATTGGAGAGGAGCAGGTTTGGAAGCGCGGCCTTGGTGGAGGACGAGGCCACGTTGATGACGCGGCCCCCGCCGCCGGCCTTGAAGTGAGGCAGCGCCGCGCGGACCGAGCGGACGAAGCCAAGGAGCGTGAGCTCGAAGGCCGACTGCCACGCGGCGTCGTCGAACTTCTCGAAGGTTCCCGCGGGCGGTCCGCCCGCGTTGTTCACGAGGGCATAGAGGCCGCCGAACTTCGCGGCAGTGGCCTCCACGACACGGGCCACGTCTTCCGCGCGGGCCACATCACCTACCAGATAGTCGGGCCGATTGCCGGTGGCGTCGGCGATCTGCTGCTGCGTCTTGCGGAGGCGCTCCTCCGTGCGCCCGGTGAGCATGACGCGGGCGCCTTCGCGGGCAAACTCCGTGGCGCATCCGCGGCCAAGGCCCGCGCTGGAGGCGAGCACAAGGACGGGTTTGTCCTTCAGTTGGAGGTCCACTGATAGATGAGCCTTTCGTTAGTGGTCTGCGATGCTGGCGAGCTTCAGGTCCATCACGGGATTCATCAGCGGATCAAAGCCGTCGATGTGGCATTCCACCTTGTCGCCATCGGCCAGATGGGCGGCGCCGGGAGTGCCGCTCGAGATGATATCCCCGGGCAGCATCGTCATCAGTTGCGAGTGGTAGGAGACCAGGTGGTCGGGGGGAAAGGTCATATTCGCCACCACGTTCCTGGCGTGGACGCGGCCGTTGTGGATCGTGGCGACGTTGAGGCGCAGGACGTCCTCCACCTCGTCCATGCTGTGGAACATGGGGCCAAAGCTGAAGAAGGTGTCGAAGGACTTGCTCTGGGTCAGGTTGCGCGGGTTGCGCCGCAGGATGTCCTCCGCCGTCATATCAACGATGGTCGTATATCCAGCAAGAACGGTGTGCCACTGGTCGCGGGCGACTCCCTTGCATTTGCGGCCATAGACGAGACCGAGCTCACCCTCTCCGGTGGTCTTCTCCGATATTCTGGGAATCTGGATCGTGTCGCCGTGCCCGATGATCGAGGTGTCGGGCTTCATGAAGCTGGCGGGCTCCGCCGTGGGGGACTTCTCCGAGAGATCCGCCGCGTGATCGGTGTAGTTGAGGCCAATTCCCCATATCTTGCGCGGGTGGCGATAGAGCGGCGCGAAGGCCGCCTTGTCCCGCGGGATGCTTGAGACCGCCGCAGAAGCGAGGACTCCCTCCCCCTCCGTGCGATACCACGCCAGCAGGTCCCAATAGGCGCCGCTGGTCAGGAGGGGCAGGAACTCAGCCGGCCACGGGCGCCTGAGCATCGCCGCCAGCTCCCCAACGGCGACGAATTCCCCTCCCGCCAGAATGTAAACGAGTTCAACTCCGTGCGTCCTCAGCGTCGCCAGCTTCATCCAATAGCCTCCGAGGATTCCCGCGCCAATGCGGGCCTATTGATTTCCCACTCATAAGGCGGGCCATTCGGCCTCGGCCTCAAGGATGATTTACGTATTTAGACAATAGAATTATACGATTATTGGACCAATGGGCTGGTTACTACATAAGCGGAAATTTTTGGCCCATAAACCTGCAAATGGGCGTCCAAATGGCCAACTTTTGCCTTTTGCCCGATCTACTCTTTGAGTGGCTCTACCTTGACGCTTACAGTCTGGGAGTCCTTCCACGACTCCCCCACCATGGCGCGCGAGGCCTGAATGGAGTAGGAGCCCGCGATGGTGGCTGTTAGGCCAATGTCATACACCGCGCGCAGCGCCGAAACCTCCGCCGCCTGCGGTTCGGAAGTCACCGAGAACCCCTCCAACACGGTGAAATCCGGAAACACAATATCCGCCATCTCCACCGCGCTAACACCCTCGCCTTGGAGAGTCAACGCATAGGTGAATGGCACCCCAACGGTGACCGTGCGATCCTCGATTCGCGCTGTGGCTGAAGGCTGGGCGGCGATTTCTTCGGGGGTGGGCATCGCGGCGGGCTCGACGCCAAACTCGGCGATGCGGTCGCGGACGCGTTGGCTAAACTCTTCCCACGGGAAGTGGGGTCCCGGGTCGGTCTTGTTCCAGGGCTGCACCTGAAAATGCCCCACCAATCCGTGGGCGGTGAAGCGGCGCGTGTCCTCGTCCAAGAAGATGCTATACTCGCCTTCGTAAGCGGTGCCCTCGGGATGGTAGGGGGGAATCTCCCACTTCACGCAGAGGTAGGCGCAGAGTTCCACGAGCGAGTCCATCAGCTCGGGAGTCCACGTCTCGGGGCGGCTGCTCCAACCGGCGCACTCGATGCCAAAGGCGCGGCCGTTGTAGTAGGTCTGCGTGTGGGCGATGTCGGTCTCGTTGACCATTTGGCAGATCTCGCCCTTGGGCCCCATCACATAGTGGGCGCTAACGTTGCGGTTGTTCTTCTTGAAGTAGTTCACGACGCCGGCGAAGTTCCTGGCTTGGTTTTCCTCATGGCTGATCTCCGGATTGAATCGACCCTCCGTGGTGTGAATCACGATCGCGGTGATGTCTCTGGGCGCGCGCGAGGCCTTGCGATAGGGACCCGCGGATACCCACACAACAGAGGGAGCGGGCGGCGAGGGAACCGTCCAATCCAGGGACGCCATGGGATCGAGCACCGGTGGCGCGGCCTTTCGTGCGCATCCCGCAAGGGCGAGCGCGACGACTGTATAGACAACGGCGTTCGAGAGAAAATTCGGCGTCATGGTGTCTTCCTGATCGGGATTGGGTACGCGGAGACTGAACCCAGGCGGAAAATGCGCAAGGGGAATGGGACAAGAAACGAGGCCCTCCGGTGGGAGGGCCTCGCCCACTGCAATCGGTGTGATGGGAGGGAAGGCTAGGCGGCGGTCTTGCGGAGGCCGCCGAATCCGATCATGCACTCGTTGTCCTCGTCCCACAGGGCGAGGCGGAACAGGCGCCAAGAATCGGCGAAGGTGATCTTGGTGACTTTCTGGAGTTCGGGGGTGGCGTTGAGGCACTCCTCCAGTTTGTAGTTGGGAATCTGGCTGTTGAGGTGGTGCACGTGGTGTAGCCCGATGTTGGCCGTCATCCACTGGAGCGGGCGCGGCAGCACCAGGTGGGTGCTCCCCTGAAGGGCGGCGTCGAAGTAGTCCCAGTTTTCCTTGTGGTGCCAGTAGCTTTCCTCGAACTGGTGCTGGACGTAGAACAGCCAGACGCCCATGGAGCATGCGAGGAGCGTGACGGGAATCTGGATCATCAGGAATGTTCCGAGCCCAAGCCAGAGGCTCATTCCCGTTACGAGGGCCGCGAGGAATAGATTCGTGCGCCAGACGCTTGTCCAGGCGTCCTTCCAGTCGCGGGGAATGTCCCACGGGTAACGATGCTTGACGAGGAAGTGGAAGGCCGGCCCGATGCCGAGAATGACCGCCGGGTTGCGATATAGGCGGTACTTGAGACGCCCGAACGGGGTGAGCGCCTTGTACTCCTTGACCGTCATCGTCAGGATGTCGCCGAAGCCACGGAAGTCGAGGTTGCCCGAGTGGGAGTGGTGATAGGCGTGGGTCTTTCGCCAATACTGGTAGGGGGTCAGGGTAAGGACGCCGATGAGGAAACCTGTCCAGTCCCGCGCCCATCGGGACTTGAAATAGGAACCGTGGCCGCAGTCATGCTGGATCATGAACATCCGCACGACGAATCCGGCGGTGGGAATGGCAAGGAGGAGGGTCAGAAGGTAGCTGACTTCGAGGCTCCAGTACATCGCCGTCCAAAGGAGGACAAAGGGGACAGCGCTGGAGAGAAGTTGGCGAACGCTCGAGCGGGTATCGGGTCCCTTGTAAGGCGCGACGATCTTGCGCCAGTGCTCTGCGGGGGTCTGTCCGGCGAAGCCGCAGTCAGTCATATTGAAGATTTCCGGAAAGGAGGATGAAGGTTCACACTGCGAGACGATCCTATCCTCAGTTCGACGCTGGACGGCAAGGGTTTCTGTGCTGGTCTTCGCGCAGAAGCTGTGGAGAAAATGATCGCCACTCGCCATCTTCCCCCATTGCGCGTCATCCCCAGCCCCCTCAGCATGGCTTCCGAATCGTGTGAATCAGGGGGCGCGCCAAGACGTGGGACAGGTTGCCGCGAGGGAAAGGCCGGCCGGCGGAGCGTT